>JBHAEV010000150.1:0-15090 GCA_041855735.1 Lachnospiraceae bacterium | reverse complement strand
GCAGGCAGAAATCAAAGGAAGGGGAATGGTGAAGCTGGAGAATGTGAATATCCTGCAGTGTTACCGGCCGGTGGAAGGAGAGGGCAGTGTTTATGTCGGCGAAATCGAGCGTTTGATTTCGGAACTGAAGAAACACAACAGTGCACCGAACGCGAAAGCCATTCGCGTCATGCCGGAATACGTGTCGGTGGACATGCTGTATCAGGAAGATATGACCATTAAGGATTGCACAGCAAGATCGACAGAGGAGATACGAAAGAATCTGAATCAAAAGCATCTGCTTCCGGTAGGGATTGACGCGGAGACCATCACCTCCCTGTATTTGGAGGTGTTTGGAAATATGAATCTGGTGCTTGGAAAGCCTCAGTCCGGCAAGACAAATGTTTTGGCGATTTTGAGTGATGGAATTGCATCCGGTACAAACTACATTTTCGACCCGAAAGGAGATATTCAGAAGCTGACAAACAAGGAGGGAAATTACATATACGATGAGCATGGGATGGAAAAACTGTATCAGGCGATTACAGAGGAGATTGAAAGAAGGATAAACCTTTACGAAGAAGCGGAGAAGAAAATGAGATTGCGGGATTTTTGTTTTTCCATGGAGACCTTTGCCGTGCTCATTGATGAGGCGGATTTGTTCATCGAGTTTTGCAGCAAAAACAAGTCTGCATGGGAAAAGCTTCTACCAAAGGCAATGGAATACGGAATCGCATTTGTGGCGTCTGCGGTATTCAGCAAATTAAGGGGATTTGATGATCTGACCAGATGCATCAAGGAAGCGCAATCCGGAGTGGTACTCGGCGCACCGGATGAACAATCGGTATTCCGGCTTCCGGTCATACGAAATTACAGACCGCAGATCGATGTCGGGTTTGTATACTGCAAGGGGGTGTCGCATAAGATGAGGATTCCGCAGGTATAATGACGAGAATCGGAGTCTGAACAGCCAAAACAAGACCTTCTAAAGTTCGGAATAATCCGTGTATGGAAGGTCTTGTCGGCGGAAGTCTTGTTTGAAATCAAATTACTTTTCATATACTTTCAGCACATTTTCCATCCTGCTCGCCATATTGCGAAGCATCATATCAAAAATCGTGACGGCGGTCATGCTTTCAATCACCACAACGGCTCTCGGAACAATGAGGGGATCGTGGCGGCCTTTGACCTCGACCTCAATTTCCTCGAGTTTATTGTTGACGGTATTTTGTTTGGCGGAAATGGAAGAAGTCGGCTTTACCGCCACCTTCAAAATGATGGTATCGCCGTCGCTCATGCCGCCGCTGATGCCGCCGGAATGGTTGCTGCGTTTTGCGATTTTTCCGTCCCGGATATACATTTCGTCATTATTGGTGCTGCCGGTGAGGGAGGCGACCGCAAATCCCGCACCGATTTCCATGCCCTTCATGGCACCGACGCTCATCACGGCTTTGGCAAGTTCCGCATCCAGTTTGTCGAATACCGGCTCCCCGATGCCGACCGGCATACCGTCGACAATGCAGGCAATCACGCCGCCGGCGCTGTCTTTTTTCTCCATGATGTCGCTGACATATCCGGCAGCCATCCTTGCGGCTTGATTGTCCGGCATGCAGAACGGATTCTCGTGAACTTCATCAAGATTCAACTTGTTGGCGTAAATCGGACCGATGTTTTGGGTAAATGCACTGACGGTGATTCCGAGCTGCGCAAGTGCCTTTGCGGCAATGGCACCGGCAATGACTCTGGCGGTGGTTTCACGTCCCGAGCTTCTGCCGCCTCCGCGGTAATCGCGGAATCCGTACTTCATATCCCATGGGTAGTCCGCATGACCGGGACGGTAATAGCTTGCGATTTCGCTGTAATCGCCGGATTGCTGATTGGTGTTCTCCACGATGACCATAATCGGGGTACCGGTGGTTTTTCCGTCAAAAACGCCCGACATGATTTTGCACGCATCCGCTTCGACCCTCGGGGTGGAAAATGCATTCTGCCCCGGCTTGCGACGGTTCAGGTAAGTTTGAATGTCCGCTTCACAAAGAGGAATGCCGGACGGGCATCCGTCAATAATCGCGCCGATTCCAAGACCGTGGGATTCACCGAAAGTAGTGACACGAAATAAAGTTCCGAAAGTTGAACCTGACATAATATCTCCTTTTGCAAAAAATAGTAATGCCGACTTCGATTGCTCGAAACCGGCAATTTCAGATCCAGTTTAATATAAGATGGAAAGGATGGCAAGCAACTATTCCTCATCAATTTCCACGATGATTCCGCAGCTTGGCTGACTCACTTTTACTCCCTTGTGACACATGGAGAAATACTTTTTCTCAAAATCGATTTTAAAGAATGTAATTTCATTGCTGTTTTGATTGATGGAAGCAAAATGCTCATTGTCCGGAAAGATCAGGATATCTTTCGGATAATCCCCGCTGATCGGCAGGCAGAAGAGGAAAGTCAAAATTCCGTCTTTCGGATTGCGCTCGTACACACTGACGGTATTGTCGCCCTCGCTGCCGCAAAGCAGATAGCGGTCGTCGCTTGTAAAGGTGAGGCAGGTTGCCGCTCTTTGATTCTTTGCACTTTTCACACGGGACTGCAAAAGTTTCAATGCCTGCGAGTCATTGTTTTCCAGTGCGGCTTTTTCATCCTCTTCCGACATAAAATGTTCCGGCTTTTTATCGGTTACGTATTTTCGATCCACAAGGTCGAATGTCGGTTTGGAGCATCCCTTCGGCGCCTCGTAGCGATAGGTATAGATTTCGCAGGAGTTTTCGGTCATGACATAGACGAATTTGTCATCTCTGGAAAAAATGAAATATCTCGGTGCGCTGAGTTTCGGAAAAATCAGAGAATCGACCAAGTCCAGCTTCTGCTCCTTCTCATCCAAACGATAGATCTTGATGTAATCCTGCCCGAGATCGGCGACCATGACGAAATTGCCGTCCGGAGTTCTTTTCGTACAGCTGACATGCGGACGGAAGGCGCGGTTGGCAACGGAACCCAAACCCTTGTGCACCACGCCGTACGAAGTGTCGATCAGATCGCCGTTCTCATCCAGCGGAATGATGGTGGACTTGCCGTCATGATAGCCGGACACATAGAGATTCTTATCTCCTCTGTCAATATACAGATGGCAGCCTCTCATCCCTCTTACGCTTGCCCAGGAGTTGATCCGGATATCTCCGGTTTTGCGGTCGATGATGTATCCGTTGATGCCTTCGTTGGCAACGGAGTAAAACATCTTTTTGTCATGGGATGCGGTGACATAGGACGCATTGTTGACTTCCACCTCTCCCTTTTTGATAAAGCCGTGATTTTCCATATCGACATCATAGATGGTGATACCTTTGGCATTCCCGGTATAATTGTATGAACCAACATAAGCCACATATCTTTTCGCCATATCAGTACCTCGCTTTTAATGATAAATATTTGTACCAATTGTAGCATAGATTCCCTGAGAATGCTATAAAATTTCGGCAAAAATGATGAATATTTCGATAAGATAAGTTTCCGGAAAAAGGCTGTTAACTTCGAATAAACTATAGTATAATTGCTTTGAATTTGTGCGAACTGCATTTCGCAACGGATTCAAGAAATATAAAAAGGAAAATGATGTTTAGGCCGTTCGTTATCCGAATGAAGCGGTCAAACATGATGACGGTATAAGAAATGGAAATTCCCTTGATCAGGCTCAGCAACATTACAAAAAGTTACGACAATGATATTGTTTTGGACGATTTAAATCTGGATATTCCGAAAAATGCCTTTGTGACGCTTCTCGGTCCTTCGGGCTGCGGAAAGACGACCACACTTCGAATCATCGGAGGGTTTGAAAAAGCGGACAAAGGAAAGGTCATTTTTGACGGAGCGGATATCACGAATGTTCCGCCGAATCGCCGCAATCTGAATACGGTGTTTCAGAAATATGCGCTCTTTCCGCACATGAGCATTGCGGAAAACATTGCATTCGGACTTCGCATCAAAAATAAGCCGAAGGCGTACATTGACGACAAAATCAAGTATGCGCTGAAACTCGTGAATCTGGACGGATTTGAAAAGCGAAGCATCCACTCTCTCTCGGGCGGTCAGCAGCAAAGAATCGCGATTGCAAGGGCGATCGTGAACGAACCGAAGGTGTTGCTGCTGGACGAACCTCTGGGTGCGCTGGACTTAAAGCTTCGTCAGGACATGCAATACGAACTGATTCGTTTGAAAAATGAGCTGGGGATTACCTTCATCTATGTCACCCATGATCAGGAAGAGGCGCTGACCATGAGCGATACGATTGTGGTTATGAATCAGGGATATATCCAGCAGATGGGAACGCCGGAGCAGATTTATAATGAACCGGAAAATGCATTTGTTGCCGACTTTATCGGCGAGTCCAATATTGTGCCCGGCATCATGCTCCGGGATGAGCTGGTGGAAATTTTCGGCGCCCGATTTGCCTGTGTGGATAAGGGATTCGGCAACAATACGCCGGTGGATGTGGTGATTCGCCCCGAGGATATTGACTTGGTACCGAGAGGAGAGGGAAATCTGGAGGGAATGGTAACGCATATTATCTTCAAAGGCGTTCATTATGAGATGGAAGTGAAAAGTCCGGACGGTTTTGAATGGCTGGTACATTCCACGGATATGTTCCCGGTCGGCAGGGAAGTGGACCTTCGCGTCGATCCGTTTGACATTCAAATCATGAACAAACCGGCGTCGGAAGATGAAATGGCGGTAGGAGTCGAGGAGTGATGGAAAACAGTCGTACAAAGAAATTGCTGGTTTTGCCCTACTTGATATGGATGATCGGTTTTATCGTCATTCCTCTTTTTTTGATTGCCGTGTACGGACTGACTGACAAAGAGGGCGGTTTTACATTGCAAAATGTCTTGGCTATGGGAACGCCGGAACATTTGAAGGCATTGTGGCTTTCTTTTGTCCTGTCCGCGGTGTCCACGGTATTTTGTTTGATTTTGGCATTTCCTCTCGCCTTGGTGCTTCGAAAAAAAGGAGTGGGAAGAGGAAGCTTTGTTGTCTTTATTTTTATTCTTCCGATGTGGATGAATTTTTTGCTGAGAACTCTGGCATGGCAGACACTATTGGAAAAGAACGGTGTGATCAATGCCCTGCTGGGCAGCGTCGGATTTCCGGGCATTTCCATCATCAATACTCCGATTGCGATTGTACTCGGCATGGTTTACAATTTCCTGCCCTTTATGGTTTTGCCGATTTACAATGTACTCTGCAAAATCGACGACAGCACCATGGAAGCGGCGAGGGATCTGGGAGCCGATTCCTTGCAGACCTTGCTGCGTATTTTGATTCCGCTGAGCATTCCCGGTATTGTCAGCGGCATTACCATGGTATTTGTGCCTGCGCTTACGACCTTCGTCATCAGCAATATTCTGGGCGGAAGCAAGATTCTGCTGATCGGAAATGTCATTGAGCAGGAGTTTACAAAGGGCAGCAATTGGAATCTCGGTTCCGGTCTATCCCTTGTGATGATGGTCTTTATTTTTATCAGTATGGCAATCATTGCGAAATACGATAAGAACGGGGAGGGCAATGCATTTTGAAAAATTGGCAGAAGTTCCGGGATGTGCTGGGAAATTTTTACCTGGTTTTTATTATGATTTTTTTGTATGCACCGATTGTGACGATGATGGTGCTCAGTTTCAATTCCTCCAAGTCCAGAAATCGCTGGGGCGGTTTTACCCTTGACTGGTACGGCAATATGTTTGAATCGAACACCATAATGGGGGCGTTTCAAAACACTTTGATTATCGCACTTTTGTCCGCACTGATTGCGACTTTGATCGGTACGGTGGCGGCCATCGGCATCCATGCATTGGATAAAAGAAGCAGCTCGGTGATGATGGGCATTACGAACATTCCCATGCTCAATGCGGATATCGTGACCGGCATTTCCCTGATGCTCGCTTTTTTGGCATTCGGGATTTCACTGGGTTTTAAAACGGTTTTAATCAGCCATATCACATTCAATATTCCCTATGTGATTCTGAGTGTCATGCCGAAGCTGAAGCAAACCAGCCGGTACACTTATGAAGCGGCGCTGGATCTGGGAGCCGCACCCTTTACGGCATTTATGAAAGTGGTGTTTCCGGATATTTTCCAGGGTGTCATGTCCGGGTTTTTGCTCGCTTTTACGATGTCATTGGATGATTTTATCATCACCCATTTTACGAAAGGAGCGGGAATCAACACGCTTTCGACATTGATTTATTCCGAGGTTCGAAGAGGGATCAAACCGAGTATGTATGCGCTGAGCACCATCATCTTTACGCTGGTGCTGGTACTGTTGCTGATTACCAATTTCGGACCGCAGTTAAAGCGAAAACGCGGATGAAAGCGGTTCAAAAATACGGGAAAGAGGAGAGTTTCATGAAAAAAACGTTAAACAAAAACAACAAGGGGATGTGGAAAAGAGCTTTGGCGGCGGCATGCCTGGCGGGAAGTGCATTGGTGCTTACTTCCTGCTCCGGCACAAAGAGCAGGGGAACAGCCGGCGAGCTTTATGTTTACAACTGGGGAGAATACATTGATGAGGAAGTGATCGAAATATTCGAAAAAGAAACCGGCATTAAAGTGGTGTATGATGTATTTGAAACCAATGAAGAAATGTATCCGATTATCGAGGCGGGCGGCGTGAATTATGATGTGGTCTGCCCGTCCGACTATATGATCAAAAAGATGATAGACAATGATTTGCTGGCGGAACTGAATTTCGAGAACATTCCGAATGTAAAAAACATCGGTGCCAAATACATGGAGATGTCCAGGGCATTTGATGCACAGAATAAATACTCCGTGCCGTATACATGGGGGACGGTGGGCATTCTGTACAATACATCCATGGTAAAGGAATCTCCCGACTCATGGGAAGTGCTGTGGGATCAACAATATGCCGGCAATATTCTGATGCAGGATTCGGTGCGGGATGCCTTTATGGTCGGAGAAAAGCTTCTCGGTTATTCCCTGAATACGACGGATGTCACAAAACTTCAGGAGGTAAAGGACAAGCTGATCGAACAAAAACCGCTGGTGCAGGCGTATGTCATCGACCAGGTCCGGGATAAGATGATCGGCGGGGAAGCCGCACTTGCCGTGATTTATTCCGGAGAGATGCTCTATATTCAGAACGAGGTTGCAAATGGCGGCAAAGAGTTTGAACTGGAGTATGTGATTCCGAAGGAAGGCAGCAATGTATGGATTGATTCCTGGGTCATTCCGAAGAATGCCCGCAATAAAGAAAATGCCGAGAAGTGGATTGACTTTTTGTCGAGAGCCGATATTGCCAAGATGAACTTTGATTATATTACATATCCGACACCGAATGAAGCGGCATTCGCGCTTTTGGATGCGGAGGTTCAAAACAATACGGCGATTTTTCCGAATGACGAAATGCTGAAAAATTCCGAAGTGTATGAATATCTCGGAGAAGAGGCGGACAAACTCTACAATGAACTTTGGAAAGAAGTAAAATCCAAGTAGGCAATTACAGGATATGTTTGCCGAGGGGTGGACATTCGTCTGATCCTGATCGGCTGCAAGTATGGAAAAGGAGTATCGATGAGCACAAGAAAAATACCGGAAATCGGTACATTTTACAGACATTTTAAAAACAGAAATTATCAGATTATCGCCATCGCCAAGCATTCGGAAACCGGAGAAGACCTGGTGATTTACCAGGCACTTTACGGTGATTTCAAGATGTATGCCAGACCGCTTTCCATGTTCATGAGCGAAGTGGATTTAAAAAAATATCCGGATGCAAAGCAGAAATACCGCTTTGAACAGTGTTTCTTTGACACGGTAGAAACGACCGATGCGGATGAAGCGATTGCGGCGGAGGAAATGGTCGAAACGGATGAAGAAATCCAGTCCAGGTTGGAGGAGCAGTTCAATCACTGGGTGGAGAAAGCGCTGAAAGAACATACCGCTTTGAAAAGTGATGAAAACGGGGCGGTAAACGAAGCGGTAAATGAAGCGCTGAATGAAGCGGTAAATGAACCGGAAAACGAAACGGAAAACCGGGAATATGTTTCGGATGTGCCGGTTTCCGAGCAGGTGGAGAAGGTCAATTCTTTGATTGATCGTGTGCTGAATCATGAGAAGATTCCGTTCGAGAAAGAGCGTACAAGAGAGAACAGCGTCGGAAATGTCAGGGTGATTCCGAGGGAAAACACCGGCGAATTGCTGAAGGTCGCCAGACCGACCAAGATATTCCGCTCACCGGACAAGAAAAAAGACAATGCCGATTTGTCGGGCAGGAGCCAGGGCAATGCCTATGTGCAAAGCAAACCGGTCAGAGAGGCATCAGCGGTATCCATACAGGTTTCTCGTGATTCGAAGGAGAGCGCATCGGCGAATTTGCATACGGAGTCCGAGGAGAGAAAACATTTGATGCAATTTCTGGACGCAAAGGACAATACGGAAAGGAAACAGATTCTGTTGTACAACAAGCATGCGTTTACGCAGAAGGATCTGGACAGTATTTACGCTGCCATGGAAATGAGCCGGTTTGCCGGAACCGAAGTGCAGCAGGTTCTTTCTCTGGTGCGGCATCTGGATATGCTCATGGATTACGAGGGATCCGGCAGATGGCGTTCGTAATTGAAGAAGAATTGAAGAAATTGCCGGCCTCTCCGGGTGTGTACATCATGCACGACGGCAAAGACGAGATCATCTATGTCGGAAAGGCGATTTCTCTGAAAAACAGGGTGCGTCAGTATTTTCAATCCTCCAAAGACAAAACCGACAAAATCCGACAGATGGTCCGCCGCATTGCGAGATTTGAATACATTGTGACGGACTCGGAACTTGAGGCACTGGTGCTGGAGAACAATCTGATCAAAGAGAACCGACCCAGGTACAATACATTGCTCAAGGACGATAAAACCTATCCGTATATCAAATTTACGGTGAAAGAAGAGTTTCCGAGAATTTTCATGACCAGAGAGCTGAAGAAAGACAAGGCGAAGTATTTCGGTCCGTTCACGAGCGGATTGGCGGTGAAGCATACCCTGGATCTGATTCACAAGGCGTTTCGGATTCGAACCTGTAATCGGGTGCTTCCGAGGGATATCGGATCGGAACGTCCGTGTCTGAACTACCACATCCGCCAATGTGACGCACCGTGTCAGGGGTATATTTCCAAAGAAGAGTATCGGGAAAATGTCAATGCGGTTTTGGATTTTTTGAACGGCAAACATGATGATATCATCCGAAAACTGCAGGATGACATGGAACGTTTTGCGGCGAACCTGGAATATGAAGAGGCGGCAAAGGCAAGAGATCTGAGAAATTCCATTCTGCATATCACGCAGAAACAAAAGGTCAGTTCCAACGGGATGCAGGACCGGGATATCATTGCCGTTGCCAAGAATGAGAGGGATGCGCTGATTCAGGTGTTCTTTATCCGGGAAGGCAAGATGGTGGGAAGAGAGCATCATTACATCCAAACCTTGCTGGAAGAGGATAAGAAACGGATTTTGGAAAGCTTTATCAAGCAATTTTATTCGGGGACTCCTTTTTTGCCGAAGGAAATCTGGATTCAGTACGAGCTTGACGACGCCCCGCTTCTGATGCGGTGGCTGAGCGAAAAGCGCGGAGATAAAGTCAGACTCATTGCTCCGAAAAAAGGAGAGAATGAGCGGATGGTGGAACTTGCCAAAAAGAATGCGGAATTGATTCTCGCAAGGGATGCCGAAAAGTTTCAGCGCGAAGAGGCGAGCAGCATCGGTGCGGTCAAAGAAATCGAGAAACTGCTGGGGTTGGAAAATATTTTCCGTATGGAGGCATTCGATATTTCCAACACATCGGGGATTGAGTCGGTCGGAAGCATGGTCATTTTCGAAAACGGAAAACCGAAGAAGAGCGATTATCGAAAATTCAAGATAAAAACCGTCATCGGTTCCAATGACTATGCATCCATGGAAGAGGTTCTGATGAGGCGGTTCGGCGAGGCAAAGGCGGACAATCATAAATTTAACAAACTGCCGGATTTGATTTTGATGGACGGCGGTAAGGGACAGGTCAATATTGCGCAGGATGTGTTGAACCGACTGCAGCTGGAGATTCCGGTTTGCGGGATGGTAAAGGACGACAGACACAATACCAGAGGTCTGTATTTTCAGAATCGGGAAATCGAGATTAACAGGCATTCCGAGGGTTTTAAACTGATTGTCCGGATACAGGACGAGGCACATCGATTTGCGGTCGAATATCATCGCAGCTTGAGAAGCAAGGTGCAGGTAAAGTCGGTACTTGATGAGATCAAGGGAATCGGCGATGTACGCAGAAAGGCGTTGATGAAGCATTTCAAATCGGTGGAAGCCGTCAAGGAAGCGGATGCAAAGGAATTGGCGGCGGTGGAAGGCATGGACAAAAGGGCAGCGAATGCGGTGTATGATTTCTTTCATCCGAAGGAAAGCATCGAATGCGATCATAATGCCGACGAACAACAGGCAGGGCAAAAGGAGGAATATGCAGGTTTCATTAAGTGAATTTATTGAGAAAAATCAACTGGAAAATCTGACACCCAATATCGATACCGATCATGTGTTTATTGCCAATCCGGACATCAATCGTCCGGCATTGCAATTGACCGGATTTTTTGATCATTTTGACAATAACCGTGTACAGATTATCGGAAATGTGGAAAGTCAGTACTTAAAAACCTTATCGAATGAGAGAAAAAGGGTTGTATACGAACAATTGCTGAAATATAAGATCCCGTGCATCATCTATGCGACCGGCAAGGAACCGGACGAGATCATGCTGGAGCTTTGCGAATATTATGAAATTCCGTGTTTGAAGTCCATGCGCGGAACGACGGATCTGACCGCGGAGATCATCCGCTGGCTGAAAGTCAAACTTGCGCCGATGATTTCGATTCACGGTGTTTTGATTGATGTATTCGGTGTGGGTGTACTGATTATGGGCGACAGCGGAATCGGAAAATCGGAGGCGGCGATCGAGTTGATCAAGAGAGGGCATCGTCTGGTTTCGGACGATGTGGTGGAGATTCGAAAAGTCAGCGATGTCACCCTGATCGGATCGGCGCCTGCCGTTACGAAGCATTTTCTCGAACTTCGCGGTATCGGCATCATCGACATTCGGGCTCTGTTCGGTGTGGAGAGCGTGCAGGAAACACAGCAGATCGATATGGTCATTCAGCTGGAGGATTTCCAAAAGGGCAAGGAATACGACCGGGTCGGCGCAAAAGACAATTACAAGGAGTTTATGGGAATCGATGTGATTTGCCATGATCTCCCGATTCGTCCCGGCAGAAATCTGGCGATTATCTGCGAGGCGGCGGCGGTCAATCACAAGGCGAAGAAGATGGGATACAATTCCGCCGATGTGCTTATGGAGCGGGTAAAACAGCAGGCTTCGGGAAGACTGACGGATTAAGGAGCGGGGATGTTTGATAAATTAAAAGCGATTGCCGGAAATTCCTATTTGAGCGAGCAGGAGCCGATGAGTCGGCATACGACCTTTCAAACCGGGGGTCCGGCGAGAATCTATATTGAGCCATGTGACGAGGCGGTACTGGAAAAGGTTGTTGCACTTTGCAAAGCCGAAGGAGAAACGTATTTTTTGCTGGGCAATGGCAGTGATCTTCTGGTCAGCGACAAGGGCTATCCCGGGATTATGATTTCTTTGCGAAAGGTGAACTATGTGGAATGCATTTCCGGGAATGTCATCGAGGCGGGAGCCGGAGCCGGGATTTCGGATGTGGCGGAATTTGCGTATCAGCATTCGCTTGCCGGTATGGAATTTGCAAGCGGGATTCCGGGAAGTGCGGGCGGAGCGATTTTTATGAATGCCGGAGCCTATGGCGGCGAGATGAAAGACATTATTCTGGAAGCCAAAATCATTGAAAGGGACGGGAGTGTTGTTTGGGCGAATGTCCACAATTTTGATTTGGGTTATCGTCACAGCAATATCAAGGAACTGGAACGAGTGGTGGTTGCGATCCGGTTTCAGCTGAAACAGGGGAAGCCGGATGAGATTAAGGCACTGATGGAGGATTTTAACCAAAGAAGGAAGGACAAGCAGCCTCTGGAATATCCGAGCGCCGGTTCCACCTTTAAACGACCGCAGGGGTATTTTGCGGGGAAACTGATTGAAGATGCCGGACTTCGGGGATTTCGCATCGGCGGTGCCGGTGTGTCCTCCAAACACTGCGGTTTCGTGATCAATGAGAACCATGCCACATCTTCGGACATCTATCGTTTGATTCTGGAAGTGCAAAGAGTTGTAAAACAAAAATTCGGTGTCACTCTGGAACCGGAAGTGAAGTTGTTGGGAGAATTTGAATGAAATTTGTGATCGTAACGGGAATGAGCGGTTCCGGAAAAACCGTGGCTCTGAAAATCATGGAGGACATCGGTTATGAATGTGTCGACAATATGCCGATCGAGCTTTTGCAAAAATACATTGAATTGACCGAATCTTCCGAACGTGCGGTTAAGGATGTGGCTCTTGTGGTGGATATCCGAAGAGGGAAAAGATTGGAAGAGATGCCGCACATCATCAAGGAATTGAACCGTAAGGGCATCGATCTGAAAATATTGTTTTTGGATGCGAAGGATGAAATCTTAATCCAAAGATATAAGGAAAGCAGAAGACTTCACCCTTTGGCAAAGCATGAGAGTATTGAAGAAGGGATTGTAAAAGAGAGGGAAATTCTGGGGTATCTGCGCGAAAGAGCGGATTATATTCTGGACACCGGCGATATGCTGACAAAGGAACTTCGATGCAGGTTGGTTCAGATCTTTGTACAGGGTCGTGAGCACAACCGGATGTATGTCAGGATACTGTCATTCGGTTACACCTATGGAATTCCGAGGGAATCGGATTTGGTCTTTGACGTGCGTTTTTTGCCGAATCCCTTCTACGAAAAGGAGATGCGGGTGAAATCGGGATTGGAGGAGGATGTCAAAGAATATGTATTTGCGGACGGCAATGCAGGGATATTCATCGACAAGCTGGTGGAAATGATTCGATTTTTGCTGCCGCTGTACACTTCGGAGGGGAAAAATCAACTGGTGATTGCCATCGGATGTACGGGGGGACAACATCGTTCGGTTGCGATTGCGGAGGAAATCGGCAGGCGTCTGGAAAAGATCGGGGAAATCGGGATCCGGGTGGAGCACAAGGATTGTAACAGAAACATGAAGAGGATTGCCAGATGACATTTGCCTCCAAATTAAAAAACGAGTTGTTGAGAATCGTTCCGGATAAGGTGCATTGTGTCAGAGCGGAATGTGCCGGGATGCTCCTGACTCTTGGACTAATCAAAAAAAAAGAGAATCACGGAGATATATTGTATGTTTTGACAGAATCTGCGGAATTTATCGCAAAGTACTTTACTTTATTGAAAAAAGCATTTAATATAGAAAGCAATGTTTCCATGATTCAGACATCGAGCATTTCGGACAAAACGGCATTGGAGATTGATCTTGACAAGGCAGAGGCAAGCGTTTTGCAGGCGATGGGTTGGAAGAAGGAAGGGTTCGGATTTGATTTTCAAGCTTTGGAAAATACGGTGTTATATAAAAAGTGTTGTAAACGGGCATTCTTGAGGGCGGTGTTTACAGCCGGCGGTTCGGTTTCGGATCCCGAAAAAGCATATCATTTTGAGATTTCGTTTTCCGGTGAGGAGCAGGCGGCTCTGGTACAGCGTCTGATTCGATCGTTCGGCCCGGATGCCAAAATCATGAAACGAAAGTCCAATTATGTGGTATATCTTCAAAACAAAGAGAGTATTCTGGACATGCTTTCCATTATGGAAAGTTCCAGGTATCTGATGGAGATGGAGAATTTATGCATTGTAAAAGAGGTCAGAAACAATGCCAACCGGCAGACCAATTGTGACAATGCGAATATTAAACGTATGGTCGGTGCCGCGATGAAACAGGTGGATGATATCAGCTATATTGTAGAAACGCATGGCATTGAAATACTCCCCGAGAATTTGCGAGAAATTGCAATCATTCGTTTGGAAAACAAGGATGAGAGTCTGACTGCTCTCGGAGAGCTTCTGGATCCGCCGCTGGGCAAGAGCGGAGTCAATCACAGGTTGAGAAAATTGTCGGAGTTTGCGGATCGATTAAGAAAGGACGGCTATAAGGAGAAATAGAATGGTAAAAAAACAAATTAGTACCGAGCTTGAAAAGGGTTTTACGACGAGACCGATTGCGATGTTGGTTCAAGTTGCAGGGAATTTTTCCAGCAGTATTTATCTGGAAACAAGCACAAAACGCATCAATGTAAAGAGTATCATGGGCATGATGTCTTTGGCATTTCCTTTGGACGAAGTGATTACCATTTCTGCGGACGGAACGGATGAGCTGGAGGCAATCGAAGGGATTGAAAAGTATTTGGCAAGCTGAATCGGAAAATGAAAACATGTTACCCCCGTCATTGGATGGGGGTATTTCTTTTCTGTTCGTGGTATAATAGAAAAAAACAGAGGTAGTTATGAGCTTTACACATTTGCATGTACATACGGTATATTCATTGCTCGACGGCTCCAGCAAGATTGACGAGCTGGTCAGGCGTGCCAAAGATCTCGGGCAGGACGCGCTGGCCATCACGGATCATGGAGTCATGTTCGGTGTGATCGATTTTTACAAAGCGGCAAAGGAAGTCGGAATCAAGCCGATTATCGGATGCGAGGTCTATGTGGCGCCGGGATCCCGGTTTGACCGGGAAAAGGTTAACGGAGAGGATCGCTATTATCATCTGATATTGCTGTGCATGAATCAAACCGGTTATCAAAATCTGATGAAAATCGTATCCGCCGGATTTAAGGACGGATTTTATTATAAGCCGAGAGTGGATTTTGAGGTTCTGGAAACATATCATGAGGGGCTGATTGCACTGTCGGCATGTCTTGGGGGTGAGATTCCGAGTCTTTTGATGCGCGGTCAGTATTCTTTGGCGAAAGAAACCGCCATGCGCTATGAAGAGGTGTTTGGAAAAGATCATTATTATCTGGAATTGCAGGATCATCAGATTTTTGAACAAAAACAGGTGAACCATGATCTGGTTCGGATGTCAAAGGAAACCGGAATTCCTTTG
>JBHAEV010000149.1:0-4893 GCA_041855735.1 Lachnospiraceae bacterium | reverse complement strand
TCCTTTCCTTCGGATTGCTCTATGTATTTGTACTGCCTCCGCTTTCCGCGCCGGATGAAATCAGCCATTACATATCGGCATATCAGCTCAGCAATACATTGCTCGGGCAGCCGAGCAATGCCGATTCGGGGCATGTGTTGATTCGAAGTGAGGACCTGGCGATCGAAGATGTGGAAAAGGAGTATCGGCTGACTGAAAATCATGCCGGCAACCGTGTGGTTTTTTCGAAATCCAATAAGGAAGAGCCTTCCGTGGTACTGTCGCAGACATTGGATGAGGCGGACTACGACTATATTTACAATCATTTTCACTATCTGGATGACGGACAGAATGATCTTGCGATTTCGGAGTTTCCTCCGGTGCGAACGGTTCCGATTCCCTATCTTGCTTCGGCACTGGGGATCAGTCTTGCCAGAGTTATGAACCTCGGAAGCATCTATCTGCTCTTTTTCGGCAGATTATTCAATCTGGCTGCAATTGTCATTCTGATGACGATTGCGATCCGGATTCTTCCTTTGTACAAGGAAATTCTTTTCGGAGTATGCCTGCTTCCGATGAGTCTGCATCTTGCGGCATCCTATTCCTATGACGGCTTTATTTTTGCGATGTACACACTTTTTTTTGCATATATACTGCATTTGCGTTTTACGGCGAATACAGTCAAAATACGGGATCTGGTCTGCATCACGCTTTTGCTGGTGCTGGTGTCGCCCTGCAAGATGGTGTACGCACCTCTTGCACTTTTGGCATTTCTGGTTCCGAAAGAAAAGTTCGGTAGCCGGAAGTTTTACATCGCTTCGATTGTCATTGTTGCAATTGCGGTGATCCTGTCAATACTGCTTACGAACTTCTTTCTGATTCGCCTGTATACGACGGAAACCACAAATCTTGCGTGGGCGGGAGCAGAAAGTGTCAGTCCGGGTTATATTTTCTACAATCCGATTGCAATTCTGAAAATGATATACAATACCTTTATCCATCAGCTGGGATTCTATCATTTCGGCATGATCGGACAATATCTCGGCAATCTGGATGCGGTTCTGGACATTTCCTATTTTGCGGTCATACTCTTTACCATTTGCCTGATTGCGCTGGGATTGTCGAGAAATGACGAGGAAATCCGCCTGTTTGCACCGCAAAAGTGGCTGATTGTGCTTGCCGTCGTGTTGTGTATCGGGTTGATTGCACTGAGCATGCTGCTCGCATGGACGCCCGTCGGCTCGAACATGATTCAAGGGATACAGGGAAGATATTTTCTCCCTCTGTTGCCGATGTCTTTGATACTGTTGAAACAAAAAGGACTGGTGTTCACCTTTCCCAAAAACCGGGCGGCATTGATTCTGATGTGTCTGACCAATGCATTTGTGTTGCTCCGGATATTCAGCATCGTCAGCATTCGGCTGTAGCTTTCCCGTTTGCTCCGGTAAGATGTGAAAAAAGATACGAAAACGGAAAGAAACATTCCGATGGATATGCTGTGAAAGCAGCCTGTCCATCGGTTTTTTCGTGGAAATTAAGATTCTTACGGTTTTGTTTAGAGAATTGTAACCTCCCGGCAATGAATTGTAAGTGAATCCGAATTGATTTCGCAGTCTGAATCGGTTAAACTGGTATGTGTTCATAAACACCGGGCAAAGCTTGAAGAACATGCAGGTTTCTTCGGTTTTGCATTTTAATAAACGGCAGAATATTTGAAATACCATTTTCATGGATGAAATAGAATCAGGAGGAAAGTATGAAGATCAAACATTTGGCATGGACGGCTCTGTTCGCCTTTGCACTCAGTTTCGGAACCGGAGGATTTACAACACGGGCAAACGCGGTGACTTTGGCGACGGCACAAACACAGGAGGCACCAGCCATTCAGGCAAAGGCCAGCATTCAATCGGTGCTGGTGACATCAGACAAGGAAAATGTGCAGATTATTTCCGAAAATTCGGGTGATATGACCGGCACGGACGGCAATTTCTACATTTTCGAATACAAGGCGTATTATGAGAGTCTGGAGGGAAGAAACGACTATCTGGCAAAGGTCGGTTCCGGCAGGACGACGACCACATTGCCGTTGAATCGCAACACGGTTCACGATCGACTGTACAGCAGTTTCGTGATGGCGGTGTACGACGGCAGCAAGTATGTTCCGGTCAGCGACCATCACTATATCACGAATCCGGAGGTGGTGGCGGCGAATCAGGCTCCGTTTAATGAACCGCTGACCAAGAAAGGACTGAATATTGAGATCAATATGCTTGCGGACGCCTTTGAGCTGGGTGTAAAGCATGTGGCGACCAATATCACCTTTCACCAGATCATGGGAGAGGGCATCGACTTTGTGTATGACGGGGAAACCTATCACTTCAACAAAGCGGTCATGGAGGAATACGATAAAACCATCTCCGCGCTGTCCGGGAAGGGCATGACGGTTACGGCAATCATTCTCAACGGCTACAATCCGAATGAGCCGGATCTGTTCCCGAAGGGCACGAAGCAGACCAAGGATGCCGCCTACTATATGTTCAATGCCGAAACCGAGGCGGGCTTTAAGAAGACCAGAGCCATTGCAGCATTTCTGGCACAGCGTTACAGCGGGCAGAACAATCAGTACGGAAAGATTTCCAACTGGATCATCGGCAATGAAATCAACAATCAGTACTGGAATTACATCGGCAACAAAAATGTGTATGACTATGTCAGAACCTATGAGAAGGCGTTCCGACTTTTCTACACCGCAATCAAGTCGACCAGCGCCAACGACCGCGTGTATTTTTCCGTCGATTACAACTGGAACAACAATGCGGAAACCAATGACAAGACCAAGTACAGAGGCAAGCAGGTTGTGGACGCATTCAACTCCTTTACCAATCAAAAGGGACAGATTCGCTGGGGACTTGCCTATCATCCGTATCCGTATCCGATGACGGAACCGGAGTTCTGGGATGATGTCAAAACCGGTCTGTTCACCGACAAGGAAGATTCGCCGGTCATCAATTTCGCAAATCTGACCACATTGACCAATTATTTCGCCAAGGACGAGCTTCGAACCTATGACGGCAAAACCCGGCCGATCATACTGACCGAGCAGGGCTTTACCGCAACCTCCGCTACAAGAGGGGATGTGTCGGATATTCAGGCGGCCGCCTATGCGTACTCCTACTACCAGGTGGATTCCAATCCGATGATCGATGCGTACATACTGAGTCGTCAGGTGGATGCGCCGGTGGAAGTCAGACTGGGACTCAGCTTCGGACTCTGGAAGTCCAGAATGGACATCGGAGATCATATTTCTGCCACCCAAAGAAGAAAGCTCTGGGCAGTGTTCAAAAACATCGACAAGAAGAATACAACCTTGCAGAATACCGAGTTTGCCAAGAGCATCATCGGAATTGAAAAATGGTCGGATGTGATTCCGAATTTCAAGTGGAGAGCATTGGAGAAATAGAATGAGCGGCAGGCAGGTGCGGATCCGCATATCCGGAGGATTTTCGGTTCATAAAAAGACTTGAAAAGGCGGCTGTCGGGATAGACAGTCCAAGCAGGGGCAGGTGTGACTCATGCGAGTCGCACCTGCCCCTGAAGTCCGGCGGTAAGATTCCATAAATCAAGCATCCTGTGTATTCACAGGAAACAAACCGTCACTTCCATTTCCTGTGTCACCATTCGGGATTCCCACACCAATATCGTAAAAATCACGGAGAATGACATTACCGTGTTTGAGGCTGACACGGCGGCGGAAACCGAACAGGAGGGAATACCGCTGATTCATCATTATACGCTGGAAGAGCTTCACGAATACGCACGGACGGTGCAGGCAGAGGAATTGAGGTTTATCCGACAGGCCTTTACCGTAAATTATGCCCTTTTTGAAGAAGGACTGAACAGTCCGAAAACCGGCTATGCCAAGTACCTGCTGACAGCCAACGGAGGGAAAATTTTTTCCGATGACGAACAGAAAACCGCCTCCTTACTGTGCAATGCCGCCATTGAAGCCAGGGTGCTGGGACTTTCAAAACCTGCCATGAGCATCACCGGCTCCGGCGCTTATGGAATCATCGCCACCATGCCCCTGTACGCGGCATACAAGGTAAAGGGGTATTCCGAGGAAGCTCTGCTTCGAGCCACCGCTCTGAGTTTTCTGGTGTGCATGTACATCAAGGAATATTCCGGCAAGCTGTCCGCTTTTTGCGGCTGCGGCATTGCCGCCGGTACCGGCATGGCGGCGGCAGGCTCCGATGCCCGAATGAGCGGCTGCGAACTGCCGGTGGTCATCAATTCCTGCAGCGGCAATCAGGGCATTACGGTTTCCGTTCCCGTGATTGAATATGCAAAGGCATTGAATGCGTCAAAGGAAAAACTGTACCGTGCCCTGACGCTGTCCAATCTGATCGCTATCCACGAAGAATCATGTTATTCGGGAGGCGCGAGCACAGGGGCGAAAAGGGCTGGTGCTGACCTGTAAGGAAGCCTTGGTGCATTATTACGGGAAGTTCAGATTTGTCAACGAGGGAGTTTCAAAGTCGACCCATGGAGATGTGCGGTGGTATCAGATGCGAATGACATTTTGAGAAACTCTGATAAAAGCGTTTCCTACGTCGAATTTGTACCGCAAAGCACTGAATTCCTTTGAAGCCCGGCGCAGAGCAGGGTGGGAAACGGGTTTGCCGAAGTCAAGGATTTTATAGACAATCTTCAAAATCCTCTGCCAAAGAGAACGATTTGTGGTATCATAGGAATACGATTTTCTGTGATTCGCAAAAACGGATCAATCGAAAGAGTGAGGGGAGAGGCAATGACATTAGGAAGAGAATTGCTGAACATACGATATGTTCGACTGCATTTTGTCATCGAATTCATGGAAGACGGTGCGATTCCGTTTTATAAAACATCGGCAATACG
>JBHAEV010000148.1:0-5900 GCA_041855735.1 Lachnospiraceae bacterium | reverse complement strand
TGTGCTCTTCCGATCTCATCGGCGATGACGGAAGCGGAAAGCGAGTCATGCAATTCATCGTAAAAGGCAATGACAATAGCGAAACGATTCGAATTTCGGAAGTGGAGACCGGCATCGAAGGGGATATGAATATCGAATTGAAATCCCTGCCGTTTGAAGGAGTATCCATGGAAGAAATCAAATTCGTGAAGGTGTTTGATGCCGACCTGACGGACGGACAGTCGGTGCTCTCACAACTGTCGGAATAGGTGAAGTATGATGAATCTGTTTAAAAAAAATGCCCTCGCAAAGAAGGGGGATATCACAAGAGGATCAAAAGAGGACGGTGCGGATCAAAAGGAAATCATTCGCATTGAAGACTTGGTCAAGATCTATGATACCGGCGCTGTCAAGGTGCTCGGTTTAAACAAGGTCAATCTTTCCATCAAGCAAGGTGAATTTGTCGCAATCATGGGACAGTCCGGCTCCGGCAAGTCGACTTTGCTGAACATTCTGGGATGTCTGGATCGCCCCACACTCGGGAAGTACTTTCTGGACGGGATTGATGTATCGCAGATGAGCGATGACGAATTGAGTAAGATACGCAATCAAAAGCTCGGTTTTGTTTTCCAATCGTTTAACCTGATATCGCGAATGTCGGTGTTGAAAAATGTGGAAATTCCGATGACCTATGCGAGATACTCCATGACAAAGAGGAGGGAGAGAGCCCTGGAACTTTTGGATATGGTCGGTCTTTCCAACCGTACCGAGCATGAGCCGAACGAATTGTCCGGAGGTCAAAGGCAAAGAGTTGCCATTGCCAGAGCACTGACCAACCGTCCTCCGTTGATTCTGGCGGATGAGCCGACGGGAAATCTGGACTCCCGTTCCTCCGTTGAAATTATGGAATTGTTTGCAAAATTGAATGCCGAAGGGAATACGGTCGTGGTCGTGACTCATGAAGACAATATTGCAGAGTATACGCATCGGATATTGAAGTTTAAAGACGGGATGCTGATTTCGGATCGTATCAATGAACATCCGACGGCATTTGCGGGGTAGGAGGTCATATGTTGTTTGAAAATTTGAAAATGGCATTGGCGGCTCTGTATACCAATAAGATGCGTTCGTTTCTGACCATGCTCGGCATTATCATCGGAATCGGAGCGGTGATTATCACCAATGCACTCGGGGATTCCGTCCGAAAGATGTTTTCGGATTTGTTCAGCAATGTCGGAATTACGATGGGAATTGTCGTTGTTAATATGGAGAATCCCGGAGAGAGAGATTTATTCAATCTCGATGATATCGACCAGTTTGTAAAAGTGTTTCCGGAACAAATCCGATACATCGATGCGAATGATGCGACATCGGTGGAAGTGAAGACCATATTGAAGAAAAAGAATTTGAGTTATCAGGGTGTTCGTCCGAATTACCTGGACTTCCAGCCGACTTTAAAGATTGTGAAAGGCCGGTTTTTAAATGAATCCGATGAGATAAATTCGTTTCGAAACATCGTGATCAAGGACGAGGACGCACAGGAATTGTTCGGCACGACGGAGGTAATCGGCAGAAAGTTTCGGGCAGAATTTCTTCGGGATATGCAGGAATTTACCATTGTGGGTGTGTACACACAGAAACTCTCACCGATCGAAGAGGCGCTTTTGAGTGTCGGCGGCGGCTCGAGTGAAGCCTTTGTACCGTTCAGCCTGTTTAAAAGCGAACATAATTCGATGTACCGGCTGCGGATTTTTGCCGATAAAAGCATGAACATGGAGGAAATCAAAAAATTCTACAAGGATTTCAAAACGTATTTGGTGCGGTATAAGCAGCGAGCGGATACCGACTATGAAGTATATACGGCGGAGAATAATTTCCAGCAAACCGATGCGGTACTCGGGACGGTCAGTATGGTATTGGGAGCCATTGCAGGTATTTCCCTTCTGGTTGGCGGTATCGGTATTATGAATATCATGCTGGTGAGCGTGACCGAGAGAACAAGAGAGATCGGTATACGCAAGGCGCTCGGTGCGACCACCAAGGACATTCTGACACAATTTCTGATTGAATCGGCAGTATTGTCTGCTGTGGGAGGCATTCTCGGTGTTCTCATGGCGGTGACGATTGTTTCGATACTCGGTGTGGCGACGAATACCGCCGTTGTTATTTCACCGATCAGCATTGTGGTGGCAGTCGGTTTTTCCGCCATCGTCGGACTGTTCTTCGGACTCTACCCGGCGAACAAGGCAGCGAAAAAAGATCCGATCGAAGCATTGCGATTTGAGTAAGACGAATTATAGTGAGGAAGTCGAATCAGCAAAAGTTTGAAGATAAATGCGAATGGGGCAATCACCCGGCTCGCATTTATTTTTTTATAAAGATGCGAACGTTTCAACCGGGAATATTTTGTGTTATTATTTCAAATACCGGGAATAAACGGTTTGGGCAAAAAATTAAAAATTATTAATTTTTGATTGCCATTATAGTTAAAATATTGTATAATTAATTAAATTAACTGCTGTCTATTATACACATGAAAGGCTCGTTTTGTTGCCGAATAATTGTGCAGGGATAGCGCAGGTTCGGGTGAGATTTGTGCTGCGAAGTGAAAAGAATTACCGGAATTCCCTGTAAACCGATGAAATTCGAGATGATTTGCAGGTGAGACGGAGCACAAAGTTTAAAATAAGAAAGATGGTTAGGGATATGGGAAATGAGTAGAGAGTCAAGACGAAAGATTGTCGAGGAAAATCTCGAGATATTAAACAGCGGTTTCTATCTTTTTGACAATATCAGAAAATATTTAAGACTGAGTTTTAACGATCGTACGGAGGTTGAAGTTTTTTCTCCGAATCGAATCGAAGAGATCATATCAAGCAATGCGCGGCGTCCCATGTTGCATGATATTACATTCATTGAAGTAAATGAACGAAACAGCTATGAAGCCGCGCGTGATGTTTGCAATCAAGGAAAGTCGGCATTGGTACTGAGTTTTGCCAATGCCAATTCTCCCGGAGGAGGTTTTCTGAAGGGGGCGAATGCGCAGGAAGAGGTTTTGTGCAGGCAGAGCAGTTTGTATCAAAGCATCTCCGCACCGGATGCAAGAATTATGTATGAAGTCAATTCGACCACTTCGGATTTGGCTACGGATTCGGATTATATGCTGGTTTCGCCGCATGTGGAAGTTTTTCGAAAGGCTTCCGGTGAATATCTGGAAGAGAGTTTCACCACATCGGTATTGTCACTGCCTGCGCCGAATGTACGGGGGAAGGCTTCGAAACTGACGAAACTTCAACTGTCCGCAGAACGAAGGAATAAACTGCGAAAGGCGTTTCATGTGGCGATTCATCTGGGGTATGACAGTTTGATACTCGGTCCGTGGGGATGCGGTGCCTATGGAAATGATGTAGCGGATGTTGCGACAGACATGCATGCAGTCTTGATGGAAGAGCAGATGCTGCATTATTTCAAGCATATTGTTTTTGCAGTGCATGATACGAAACCCGAAAAACCGAATTATACCGTGTTTGCCGATGTTTTTCGGGAGCGCTGTGTGGCAAGGGAGAAAAACAATACGGATCACGAAATACCGGTTGTTGTCAATGTCGGCGTCGTCGATACCATAGGAGGTGTTGATAACATCAATGCCCGCGGCAGCATCGATACCGCAGGAGGTGCCGGTAATGTCAATGTCCGCAGTAGCGTCGATACCGCGGGTGATGTCGGTAACATCGGCAGTACCGGTATCGACGCCACCGGAAGTCGGAAGGATAACCATGTTTCCGATGCTTTCCAAAAATCAAACCATCACACTAATACTTTAACAAAATTAGTTTCAAAGAAACCACAGTTTTCAAAATACCCGTTTCCGGTCATTCATTGGAGCAGACCGGATTGCACCGATGCGGATGTGGGTTATGCACGCGGGTATTTTTCGGGCAACAGGTTCTTTTATGCGCAACTTTATCGTTGCGACAGCGGAAGGGAAATCAGCCTGAATTTGATTTTTTCCGCGATGGATTTTGATTTTTGCAATGACTCGGATAAGCCCGGTGATCGCTTTGTTACGGACATTGAACATATGATTTGGAAAAGATCCGTACTGACAAAGAATCTGGCGGTGCATGCCGGCGGCTACGGTGAAAAGTATATCCGATACCAGGAACAGATCATGGAGTATTTGCGGCATGAGGGTATTGTTAAATTCCTGAATGCCGAAAAGAGAGATTATCAAATGTATCTGACAAGGGATGATGCGGGTGAGATTATGGTTGTTCTCAGTGTTCTCCTCAAATCCGGTCAATCATTGTATGCAAAACTCGGCTATGACTTTACTTCGTTTAAAGAATCGGAGAATCGGATGCGAATCCGATTCATTGTAGAGATGCCGGAGAGCGGCAATACGCCTAGCGGAGAAGACGCGGATATCTATTCGTTGGTTTAATGTTTTCCAAACATCAAGGTGTGATGCGAAGAAGAGAAAAAACGTTTCATTCATGTTCAATATACGCAGGATTAAAAAATCACTCACCGGAAGGGCGGGTGATTTTTTATCGACATCTGGTTCCTATTCGATCCATTCATCGATTAAAATTATCCGCATGAAAAGAAAGGAAAATATTTGAAAAGACAGCAAAAATTTATAGATTTTTTAAATCAAAGTATGATATACTGTTATCTGATATTAGATTGCGAACAATCAAATGTGGCATAATATGATTGGAGCATCTTTCGGATAAACAGAGAGAACAGGTGGAACCGGAAAGCGAAACAGATTTAAAAATAGTTTCGAAAAAAAAAGAAGTTTTTTCAATCTGTTTTCAGGAATTTGTTTTGCTGGTTACAGAATATACGAAACATTATTGTGAAATACTTTCGTAAAGAATATTATAAATGATATCCTGCGACTTGTTTATGCCGGATGATGCGTGTTGGAGTTCACGTTTGAAACGGGGATGAAAACGGTGCAGTGCGGTACGATAAAAGATGTGAAAGATAGCCGGAGATCATGAAAATATGAAAGATGGCCGGAAATCATGAAAACCGGAAATTCAGGGAAAAGAAAAAGAGGTGTCTGGTGTTGTGGGTTTTAGTGTTGATTGTTGTAACAATCACAGTATTGGGATATTTTCGTTCCGAATATGAAAAAGAGGCTCTAGTTGTCAGAGAGTACAGAATGAACACGTCAAAAATACGTGTTCCGATGACTTTTGTGTTTCTTAGCGATTTGCATGAGCATGATTTCGGAAACAAAAATCAAAGGCTGATTGAGGAAATTGAAACAGTGAATCCGGATGCCGTTCTGATCGGCGGTGATTTGATTGTTTGTAAGAAAGAAGTTTTTACGTCGGTCAGTGAAGGCTTATGCAAGGCTTTGTCGGAAAAGTTCCCTGTTTATTATGCGAACGGAAACCACGAAGAGAGAATGCGCGGGGATTTTGAAGAAGTTTATAGAGGGAAGTGTGACGATGCGTCCGGAGAGTGTGGAAAGGAATCGCATGGCGGTGAGACCGTAGAAGGCGGAAAAGAATCGTATCGCGATGCGTCCGGAGAAGGTCGCAGTAAGAAGCATGTCGAAGTGTCTGAAAAACTGCAAAAAAAGCGGCGTGTGGAGTATGAAAGGTACATCGGTTATTTAAAGAATATCGGGGTGATTTATCTGAGTGATGCTTTTGCGGACTTTAAAGGGGTAAGGATTTACGGTTTCAATATGGATTACAAATATTATCGGAAGTTTCGCACGCCAAAGATGGATGAGGAATATATTTCGTCGAAGTTTCATGAGGGAGAGGATGACGGGAAATTTCGGATTCTTCTGGCGCATTCTCCATTGTTTACAAAAACATATGCGAAATGGGGGGCGGATTTGGCGCTTTCCGGCCATTTTCACGGAGGTACGATTCGCCTGCCTTTCGGCATCG
>JBHAEV010000147.1:0-19259 GCA_041855735.1 Lachnospiraceae bacterium | reverse complement strand
GGTGGAGCCGGGATTGGCCTTTTGCACTTCAACAATGAGCTGATTGTAATGCTTCATGATATCCTCAAATTCATTTCCGATTTCATTGATGCCGAGAGCAATGTAAATTTTTCCGTATTTTTTTTGCGCGAGCAAATCCAGGAGTTTGATTTCTCCGAAGTTTTTAACGGGAAGTTTCTCTTTCAATACGGTATAGACCGTCAAGCCGTTGTGACAGAAAAAATCCGCATTGTTGATCTTGCCGTATTCATATATGCCGACGGTGCGGGAATCACCGATAAACAGAGCATCGTCAAAGTAGGTATTGTCCACGGTCATATAAGAGAAAGGCGGCTCCGCTTTTGAGCTTTCCGTCGGGTTTTCCTCTTGTTGAGCCGATGCATCCGCATCGGTTGAACCGGTTTCGGAAGCCGATGCATCCGTGACGGATTCCGTCTCCTCATCTGCAAAAGCGGATGTTTCCGAAATATCGGCAGGGGAAGACTCCGTGTCAAGACCGGCTAAAACCGCTTTTGTTTCGTTGGAAAGTGTACTTTCTGCCCCGGTTTGAAAAGAGTTATCACCCATTTGAAACATGTTATCCGCCGTTTCCTCCACGGTGCTCTTTTGAGAGGTTTGCGCCTGTATTTTGTTCGCCAGAATTTGCGGAAAAATCCATGGCGACGCAAGGATCATACTGACAATCATCGACAATAAAAACATACGCTTGCCGAATTTGATTTTTTGCCGGCTGCTGGGAACGGTTGCTCTTCTGCTTCGAATTTCTTTCATTTTTCTCCTTAAAATCGAAAATATAAAAACGGATCGTTTAATCCCTGATACAAACTGTACACACAGTACCAAAATGCTATAAACAATACGATGTATCCGCTGAAATGATTCTTAATCTTACTGTAGATTCGATACGGAATCCTGGTGCAAAAAAGAATTGCCAATATCAGAAAGATGTAATATTGCCCCAAATACTTGAGATAATCGTTCGGAAACGGCACATTCCCGGCTCCCGAAAGGAAGGGAAAAAGCTTCGTGAAAAACAACAGCATCTGATCAAAATCCGTCACGGAAAACAAAACCCATGTCAAAGGGATGAAAAACAGGACATAGAGATGTCCGATGAACGGGTATTGATTCAGATATCTGGCGAGAAACAATTTCTCCAGATAGATGAATACGAACAGACTCAATCCCCAGAGCAGGAAGTTGAGGTTGGCGCCATGCCACAGTCCGGTAACGGCCCAGACAATCAGAAGATTTCGGAAAGTACGAAAGTTCGAACCGCGATTCCCTCCCAGAGGAATGTACAGGTAATCGCGAAACCAACGTCCGAGAGTCATATGCCATCTTCGCCAGAATTCACTGATGCTGGTACTTAAATACGGATGATTAAAGTTCTGCGGATACCGGAAACCGATCATCTGCCCAAGACCGATTGCCATCAGAGAATAACCGAAGAAATCAAAGTAAATCTGAAAACTTCTGGCAATGATGGCAAGCCATGCCATTTGCGTGGAAATACTGTCAAATCCGATGTTTTCCGCATTGCTCCAGATTCCGCCGACACGGTTTGCGATCAGAACTTTCAGTGCCAGACCGAAGATAAATGTCTTGGTTCCGTTCGATACGGTGTAGATGTTGAACTTTCTGGATTTTAAGTTTTCCGAAACTTCAATATAGTTGACAATCGGTCCGGCTATCAGCTGCGGAAACATGCTGATGAAAGTCCCGAAATCCACAAGGTTGTTTTCACATTCCACATGTTTGAAATACACATCGATCAGATACGATACGGCCTGAAAGGTGTAAAAGCTGATGCCGATCGGAAGCAACAGATTAAAAAACGGACTTTGTTTGACCGCGTCGGATACCGGAATAAAGATGTCCACCTGCTCCATCAAAAATCTTGCGTACTTGAAAACAATCAGGCAGGAGAAGTTCATTATCAAACCGAGAATCAGGATTTTTCTTTTATGTACAACATTCGAAGCAATTGCCTTCCCCAAATAGAAATTCAGGATGATCGAAAATACAATAATGAGCAGATATGCCGGATGAGATATCGTGCCATAGCCATAAAAAAGGATACTGAAAATCAACAGGTTCAGATTTTTGTATCGAGTCGGCGTAAATATATAACTGATTAAAAATAAGGGGAGAAAGACGAAGATAAACTCCAGACTGCTGAATACCATATATGCTCCAATCTATGTTTCCATAGGTTATAAATCATTTGTTTTTTTTCTTCATTGCGGTTCTGCTCAAGAGACTTGAACCCGAATACAGACAATTATAGTACAAAAACAAAATAAAGAAAATAGAGGAAATAAAAAATATCTGAAAGTTTCGTTGAAAATCGCTTACATTTATGTTATATTGTTTCTATAACAAATATGCATTAAACGGAAGGAGGAAAGCATGGAATTATTTATTGATTTCAGCAGTGCGCAAGCCATTTATTTGCAATTGTGCAACCAGATCATTCTGGGAATTGCCGCGGAAAGAATCAAAGAAGGGGATTCCCTTCCCTCCGTCAGACAGCTGGCAGATGATGTCGGCATCAATATGCACACGGTCAACAAAGCCTATGCGATTTTACGTCGGGAGGGTTTTGTGAAACTGGATCGAAGAAAAGGAGCCGTTATTTGCATTGATGTCAATAAAATGCGTCAGATCGAACAGATGCGAAAAGAACTTGAAATTGTGGTTGCCAGAGCGATTTGTAACGGAGTGGAGCGGGAAGAGGCTCATCGGTTGATTGATGAATTATTTGATGATTTTAACGGAGGCAGATGAAGATGATATGTGAAAAATGCAAATTGAGAGAAGCGGTTGTACAGGTTACCGAACACAGAAACGGGAAGCAGACGCATCACACCTATTGCTTGAGCTGTGCAAGGGAACTGGACATCGGATTGCAGAATATTTTTACGGGAGATACCTCCATCGGGCGGTTTTTGTCCAGCTTATTGGCGGAAACCGTAAGCAAATCGGAAAAGGGATACAAGTCGGTGACCTGCCCGAATTGCAAAACGAGTTATGATGAGTTTGTCAAGGATTCCCGATTCGGCTGCAGGGACTGCTATGAGGTCTTCGGAATCCTGATTGAAGAGAATATCAAGCAATTGCAGGGGAATACCGAGCATCGGGGAAAATATCCGAAGATTCGAAAGAGCAATGATGTGAGAAAGCACGGTTTCAGTCCGGCAAAAACGGATGTAAGCGGGGATTTTGCCGAAGAAAACGAGAGTTTCGCCGAGGAAAACATCACCGATGTAGCGACCCTGAAAGAACTGCTGAGCGCGGCAATCGCCACCGAGGATTATGAAAAGGCGGCAAAACTGCGTGATAAGATCAAGGAATTGTCAAAATAGGAGGACGGATATGTGGTATGATGAGGTCAAGCTGACGACGGACTGCAATTACATCAGCAGCAGGGTCAGACTGGTTAGAAACATTGACGGATACCATTTTCCGTCAAAGCTGGATAAGGCACAGTCCGGCAAGATGCTTGAAGAGGTGTTTCACGGACTGAAAGAGATCGGAACGGTGAACGGCGAAGAGTATCATTTCGAGAGGCTTTTGAACCTAGCGGAGATTGACAAATTGAGATTGCGGGAAATGCGGATTATCAATTCCACCCTGATTCATAAAAAGATTTCGTCCGGGATGCTTTTGAGCAGAAATGAGGACAGCAGTATAGTGATCAACGGAGATGACCATATTCGTCTGCAAATCATCAAATCCGGTCTGGGACTGGGGACTCTGCTGGAGAGAGCATTTCGCCTGGACGATTATATCAATGAACAGTTTCCCTATGCCTTTGATGAAAAATACGGTTTTTTAACATCCTATCCGACCAATATGGGTACGGGACTGAAGGCAAATATTGTCGTACATCTGCCGCTGCTTTCAAAGTCCAAAGATTTCGGAAACAATATTTCCGATTTGAGCCGGCTCGGAGTAACGGTAAAAGGGGTGTACGGACGAATCGGGGAGAATTTCGGAGCGCTTTATGACATCAGCAATTCCAAAACGCTCGGTCAAAGCGAGGAAGAAATCATCAATCTGGTGACCAGGATTGCGACAAGGCTGAACAATGAGGAAGCGCATGTCCGCAGGATGTCCCTGAAGAATTTTCAAACGGATCGAAGCGACGAAGCGCATAAGGCATACGGGATATTACGCTATTCCAGAGTGCTGACACTCGGGGAGGCATTGCAATATCTGTCCACCTTGATGGCAGGTGTGGCGGACGGATTGATACGCCTGCATCAACAGGAAACATTGTATCGACTGTATTTGAATGTGCAGCCGAGCAATGTACTGCACCGTTCGAACAGACCGCTTTGCAAGGATGAGCTGGATACGGCAAGGGCGGAGTATGTGCGGGAGAATCTGCCGAAAATCATCGAGAGCTAGGATATGTGACAAGACGAAACGAATCATCCGGATCGAAAAGTCGACAGGAAAACGTTAAAATACAGAACAAACAGGAGAAAACTATGTCAGACAGATATACGACACCGGCTGCGGATGCCCTGAATTTCGCGAAAGAGGAAGCGAACAGGCTCAGCAACGGTTTTGTCAGCTCCGAGCATATTCTGCTCGGACTGGTTATGGAAGGCAGCGGCGTGGCTGCAAGAGTGTTACAGGAAAACAATGTCACGGAAAAAAGAATCCGTGACATGATCGACCAGCACATTGTGCGCGGATACAATCCGTCCATGACCAAGCAGGACGGGTTGTCGCCGATGGCGAATAAGATTCTGGAAAATGCGATGAAAGAAGCGGTTCGCTTCAAATCCCAGCTTGTGGGAACGGAGCATATCATGATGTCCATTATCAAAGTCACCGATTCCCTTGCATACAAATTGCTGTACACCATGCGCGTCAATATTCAAAAGATTTATCTGGAGCTGATGTCATCCCTCGGCGAGGACGCGGTGCAGAAACGTTCCCCTATGGATGATGAGGAAGAAGATATGCCGAGCGGCATGGTGGAAGGCACGCCGACTTTGGAAGAGTATTCCAGAGATCTGACCAGACTTGCCAAAGAGGGAAAACTTGACCCGGTGATCGGAAGGGAAAGCGAAATGAACCGCGTCATGCAGATACTGAGCCGAAGGGGAAAGAACAATCCATGTCTGATCGGCGAGCCGGGCGTGGGTAAGACCGCTGTAGTGGAAGGACTGGCGCAGAGAATTGTAAACGGGGATGTTCCGGAGATACTGGCGGGGAAAAGAGTCATGACTCTGGATCTTGCCGCCATGGTGGCCGGTTCCAAATACCGCGGAGAATTTGAAGAACGCATCAAAAATGTGCTGGAGGAAATCATCCATTCCAAAGACGTGATATTGTTTATTGACGAGCTGCATACCATCATCGGAGCCGGTGACTCTCAGGGGTCCCTGGATGCATCCAATATCATGAAACCGTCGCTTGCCAGAGGGGAGCTGCAGCTGATCGGCGCAACCACCCTGGCGGAATACCGTAAGTACATTGAAAAAGATGCAGCACTGGAGCGCAGATTCCAGCCGGTCAATGTGGATGAGCCGTCGGAAGAAGAAACGATTCTTATTTTAAAAGGACTAAGACCGCGGTACGAAGAGCATCACAAACTGACGATCACGGATTCGGCATTGGAAGCGGCGGTCAAACTGTCCAAGAGATACATTTCCGACCGGTTTCTGCCGGACAAGGCGGTGGATTTGATTGATGAAGCATCCAGTCGTGCCAGACTCAACGAATACATCGAACCGCCGAAGATCAAGGAAATGGAGGAAGACATTCTCAAACTCGAAAAACAAAAGGAAGCTGCCATACGGGATGAGAACTTCGAGAAAGCCGGAGTGATCAAGAAAAAGCAGGAAAAACTCCGGGAAAAACAGGGAAAAATCCGGGAAGAGTGGAAGACGGCGAAAGAAAGCAAAAAGCTTGTAGTGGACGAAACGGAAATCGCCGAAGTGGTCGGCATGTGGACAAAGATTCCGGTCAGCAAACTCACGGAGGGCGAGAGCGAGCGATTGAAAAATCTTGAGGAGATTCTGCACCGGCGTGTGGTCGGTCAGCACGATGCCGTGGTCGCCATCTCAAAGGCGATTCGTCGGGGCAGAGTGGGGTTGAAAGACCCGAAACGTCCGATCGGATCCTTCCTTTTCCTCGGTCCGACCGGTGTCGGAAAGACCGAGCTTTCCAAGGCGCTGGCGGAAGCGATGTTCGGAACGGAGAATGCGTTGATTCGTGTGGATATGAGCGAATACATGGAGAAACATTCCGTTTCCAAGATTGTCGGATCTCCTCCGGGTTATGTGGGATATGAAGAGGGCGGACAATTGTCGGAGAAAGTTCGCCGCAATCCGTATTCGGTGATTTTGCTCGATGAGATCGAGAAAGCGCATCCGGATGTGTTCAATATTCTGCTTCAGGTTTTGGACGACGGGCATATCACCGACTCGCAGGGAAGAAAGATCGATTTTAAAAATACGGTGATTATCATGACTTCCAATGCCGGCGCGCAGCGAATCATCGAGCCGAAGCTGCTCGGTTTCAACGCGATTGCGGACGAGGAGAAAGACTATGCGTCCATGAAGGACGGCGTGATGGAGGAAGTGCGTCAGATGTTCCGTCCGGAATTCCTGAACCGCATCGATGAAACGATTGTATTCCATCAATTGACCAAATCCGATATGACAAGTATAATAGAGATACTACTCAAAGACATCAACAAGCGCTTGAATGAACAGATGCATATTACACTGAGTCTTAGCGAGGCGGCAAAGGAATTTCTTGTGGAAAAAGGCTATGACAAGAAATACGGAGCAAGGCCGCTGAAAAGGACCATGCAAAATATGCTGGAAGACCGGCTTGCCGAGGAGATTCTGGACGGAAGCATCAAGGCGAATGAGAACATCCTGGTGGATTTGCCGGACAAAGAAAACGGGCAGCTGAAATTCCGGGTTGTGAAAGCGAAGAAGTCAAGAAAGGACGCAAAGCATGAAGTTAAATCTGTTTAAAAGGAGTTTGGCTGCCGTATTGGCAAGTGTGGCTCTGATCGGCATTTTTGCCGGAAACACATATGCAAATGCCGCTGCCAAACCGAAAGTGGCGATGCTGGAAGCATCCAAGGATGCGGATCACATCATTTTAATTTGCGGGCATCGCAACAATAAGACCGTCGCCACGGTCAATGATTATACAAAGGACAGTTCGGGTAATTGGACGAAGAACTGGGCGGTGCGTGGTGTGGTCGGTGCCAACGGCATTTCTGCGGATAAAAAAGAGGGAGACAAGAAAACACCCGAAGGTGTGTTCAAGGCGACCATGAACTTCGGATTGAAGGACAATCCGGGAACCAAGGAAGGCAGCAAACTGGTGTATCATAAAATCGTGCCCGGGGATTTCTGGGTGGACGATTCGGAAAGCAAATTCTACAATCAACTGGTGAACACATCTACGGTTACCAAGGATTGGAATTCGGCGGAAGATATGATGGCGGCATCTCCTTATTATAATTACGGCGTTGCTTTGAATTACAACACCGAAGCCGTTCCATACAAGGGTTCGGCAATCTTTATCCATGCCACCAAGACGGCAAATGACACCTATTCTTCCGGTTGTGTCCGAATCCCGGAAGAATATATGGTAAAAATCCTGAATACACTGGATGAAAACACAAAAATTGTCATAATTGAAAATGAAAGCAAATTAAACAGCTATTAAGCAGATTAAAGGAGTTTATCATGGAATTAATCCACATCAATGAAAGAGGCAATCTAAATTTCGGCAACCACCTTTTGGAAGAGAAATCCAAACAAAAGGATTTCGAATACAAAAAGGACAGGTATTATGTGAAGACATTCAAGGAAAGCACCAGACTGGAAAAAAATGAGAAGATGCTTTTTGAGTCGATTCCGGGAACGACGATTCTGGATTTTGATCAGAACCCGGATGAAGTGAGTTTTTATGTCGAAGCGGTCAAGGATGTACAGATTACATTGGATTTGATACCGGATACCGTATATGAAGTGTTTATCAATGAGGAATCCATCGGCGGAATGAAGACGGGTTCCGGCGGGAAACTCGATATCAGTGTGGAGAAACACTCCGATAAGACAACCTTTGTAAGATTGGAAAAGAATTAGTTTTGTGGATTCCAAAAGAATTTGTTTCGAAACAGATGGGATGATGCACCGTTTTAGGGGAAATGGTGCATCATTTTCATGATATTAACTTGGAGGGGAAATGGCAAAGAAACAATATGACGCATCCAGCATCACGGTATTGGAGGGGTTGGAGGCAGTCAGAAAACGCCCCGGCATGTATATCGGCGGGGTGGGCACCAAGGGACTGAATCACCTGATTTATGAAATCATCGACAATGCCGTGGATGAGCATTTGGCAGGGTATTGTACAAATATTTGGGTGACTCTGGAGGCAAACGGAACATGCACGGTGAAGGACGACGGACGAGGAATCCCCGTGGAGATGCATCAAAAAGGGGTGTCGGCGGAGAGAGTGGTTCTGTCCACACTTCATGCCGGAGGAAAGTTCGACAATGATGCCTACAAAACCAGCGGAGGACTGCATGGTGTGGGTTCATCCGTGGTCAATGCGCTTTCGGAATTTCTGGATATCAAAGTACACCGAAACGGGCAGATCCATCATGATACCTATGAGCGCGGGATCCCGACCATGGAGCTTGTAAACGGTCTGCTTCCGGTGATCGGCAGAACCAAAGAGAGCGGCACCGTCATCAATTTCATGCCCGATGCAACCATTTTTGAACATGTCCGGTTCAAGGCGGAATGGTTAAAGTCCAGACTTCATGAAACCTCGTACCTGAATCCGAATCTGATTCTGCACTTTGAAAACAAGCGAAAGGGTGAGGAGGAAAGAATTGATTTTCACGAACCCGAGGGCATTGTTGCCTATGTCAGAGAACTCGGAAAGTACAAAAATGCCGTTCATGAGCCGATTTACGTCAATGCGAAGCATGACGGCATTGATACGGAGATTGCCTTTATGTTCGTGGATGCCTTCGAAGAAAACATTCTCGGTTTTTGCAACAATATTTTCACACAGGAAGGCGGAACGCATCTTGTGGGGTTCAAGTCCCGATTTACGCAGATGATCAATGCGTATGCGAGAGAGCTCGGGATTCTGAAAGAAAAGGATGCGAATTTTACCGGTTCCGATACGAGAAACGGTATGATTGCGGTGATTGCCGTAAAGCACCCGGATCCGATTTTTGAAGGTCAGACCAAAACGAAACTGGCGAGTGCGGATGCGACAAAGGCGGTGGCGGCGACGGTCGGTGAAGATCTGGTTCGGATTCTGGACAGGAATCTGGAAACGCTAAGGGGCATTATTTCCTGTGCGGAAAAATCGGCGAAGATTCGCAGAGCGGAAGAGAAGGCGAAGACCAATATGCTGGTGAAATCCAAATTCAGCTTTGATTCCAACGGAAAGCTTGCCAATTGCGAATCCAGGGATCCGAGCAAATGCGAGATTTTCATCGTGGAGGGAGATTCTGCAGGGGGATCGGCAAAGACTGCGAGAAACCGGCAGTTTCAGGCTATTTTACCGATCCGGGGCAAGATTTTGAATGTGGAAAAAGCCTCCATTGACAAGGTGCTTGCCAATTCCGAGATCAAGACCATGATCAACGCGTTCGGCTGCGGATTTTCGGAAGGCTATGGAAATGATTTCGACATCACAAAGCTTCGATACGATAAAATCGTAATTATGACGGATGCCGATGTGGACGGAAGCCATATCGACACACTTCTGCTGACATTTTTATACCGCTTTATGCCGGAGCTGATCTATGACGGTCATGTGTACATTGCCATGCCGCCGCTGTTCAAGGCGATTCCGAAAAAGGGTGACGGAGAGTATCTGTATGACGAGAAAGCGCTGGAGAAATATCGAAAAAAACATGGAAACAATTTTACGCTGCAAAGGTACAAAGGACTCGGTGAAATGGATGCCGAACAACTGTGGGAAACCACGCTGGATCCGGAGCGGAGACTGCTCAAAAGAGTGGAGATCGAGGATGCCAGACTTGCGGGAGAGGTGACGGAGCTGCTGATGGGAAGCAATGTCGCACCTCGAAGGGATTTTATTTACAAACATGCCGATGAAGCGGTAATCGATTCATAAAGGAGATTGTATGTCGGAAAAGATCATATCAACGGAATATTCCGAGGAAATGCAAAAGTCCTATCTGGACTATTCCATGAGCGTCATTACTTCACGCGCCATACCCGATGCCAGAGACGGGCTGAAACCGGTTCAGCGCAGAGTGCTGTATGACATGAGCGAGCTTCGCATTCATGCGGACAAGCCGCATCGAAAAAGCGCCAGAATCGTCGGAGATACCATGGGTAAATACCATCCGCACGGGGATTCCTCCATTTATGAAACCCTGGTCGTACTTTCACAGACATGGAAAAAATCCATGCCTCTGGTGGACGGGCACGGCAATTTCGGATCGATTGAGGGAGACGGGGCAGCGGCAATGCGCTACACCGAGGCAAGACTGAAGAAGTTCACAGAAGAAGTGTATTTGAAAGATTTGGACAAAACGGTGGAATTTGTTTCCAATTACGATGAAACCGAAAAAGAGCCGAAGGTATTGCCGGTGCGTGTCCCGAATCTTCTGATCAACGGTGCGGAGGGCATCGCCGTCGGCATGAGCACATCCATTCCGACCCACAATCTGGGCGAGGTCTGCGATGCCTGCATTGCCTATATTAAAAACAAAGACATCACGATTCCGCAGCTGCTTCGCATCATGCCGGGGCCGGATTTTCCGACCGGAGGAGTTATTGCGAATCAGTCGGAACTGGAACATATCTATGCAACCGGTGTCGGCAAGCTGAAGCTTCGCGGAAAAATTGAGGTGGAACTCGGTCGCAGAAAGGCGGACAGGGATAAACTGGTGATTTCCGAAATACCGTATACCATGATCGGCGCCGGAATCAATAAACTTTTGGCGGACATTGCGGATTTGGCGGAAAGCAGGAAGCTGCCGGATGTGGTGGACATTTCCAATCAATCCGACAAGAGCGGAATCCGCATTGTGTTGGAGTTGAAAAAAGATGCGGACATTGAGCAGATAAAGTCCGTTCTCTATAAGAAAACAAAACTGGAGGACAGTTTCGGCGTAAACATGCTTGCCATCCTGAACAACAGACCGGAGACCATGAACCTGCTCTCCATACTTCGGACATTTTTGGAATTTCAGCATGAAAATGCGAAACAAAAGTACCGAACCCTTCTAAACAAGGAACTCGAGAAAAAGGAAGTCCAGGAGGGCCTGATTCGTGCCGTGGACATTATTGATTTGATCATTGCGATTTTGCGCGGTTCCAAAAATGTGCAGGACGCGAAGAACTGTTTGATGTACGGTGAGACCTCAAAGATCCTGTTCAAAGACAAAACCTTTGAAAAAGATGCGGCAAAATTGGACTTTACGGAACGTCAGGCTCAGGCTATACTGGATATGAGATTGTATCGATTGATCGGTCTGGAAATCAATGCCCTGTTGAAAGAAAATAAGAATACGGTCAAAAACATTAAAGAATACGAAAAACTGCTGAGTTCCGAAAAGTACATGGAAAAAACCTTCATTTCCGATCTGGAAGCCATTAAGAACGAATACGCCGCTCCGAGACGGACCTTGATTGAAGAGGGAGCAGATTTTCAATATGTGGAGGCAAAGGCGAAGCCGGAGGAAGTGATTTTTCTGATGGATCGTTTCGGGTATTCCAAGATTGTGGATATGAGCACTTATGAGAGAAATCTGGAAACCATAGAGAGTGAATATCGATTCATTGTGAAGCTGATGAACGATGACAGGGTGGCAATATTTACCGATACCGGTCAAATGCATCAGATCAAAGCCGCTGACTTCCCGTTTGCCAAACTTCGGGATAAGGGAATCCCGATTGACAATAAGAGCAGATTCGACGCATCGAAGGAAAAGATTCTGTTTGTCACCTGTGCCGGTGATTTGCAGGAGATCGCGCTGGTCTTTGCGACAAAACAGGGGCTGGTAAAACAGGTGCAGGCGGTCGAATTTGTAACCAATCAAAAGACGGTGGCGTCCACGAAACTTTCCGATGAGGATGAGCTGATTTATGTCGGCATGGTCTATGAAGCGAACGGCGATATTGTCATCCATTCCTCTTTGGGATATCTGCTTCGTTTTCCGCTGCGGGAGTTGAATTTCTACAAAAAAATGACCAAGGGTGAGAAGTCCATGCGATTAAAACCGGGAGAAACTCTGGAAAATGTGTATCTTCTTTCCGAAGTGGAAACGGTGGAGATTGCAAATAAAAACATCAATCTGACATCTCTAAAGTGCGGGCATCGAGGGGAGCGAGGAAGCAAGGTGAAGTGATGTTGATTTCACTCGCACTGTAAAAAATTTGAAAAAAACGACAGAAAAGGAGCATGTATATGAGTAAAATTCCGACACCGCATATTGATGCGAAAGAAGGGCAGATTGCAAAGACGATCTTATTGCCGGGAGATCCGCTTCGTGCGAAGTTCATTGCCGACAATTTTTTGGAGAATGTTACGCAGTTCAATCAAACCAGAAATATGCTGGGTTTTACCGGAACCTACCGGGGCAGGGAGGTTTCCGTAATGGGAACGGGCATGGGATGTCCGAGCATCGGCATTTATTCCTATGAATTGATGAATTTTTACGGAGTGAAAAATCTGATTCGGGTGGGTACGGCAGGTGCGATGAGCCCGAAGGTAAAAGTGAGGGATATGGTATTCGGTCTTGCGGCATGTTCCACATCCAATTTTCCGAATTTGATGGGGCTGCCCGGCAATTTCGCACCATGTTGTTCGTATGAACTGCTTGAAAAAGCGGTTGCCGCGGCAAAAGAGCTCGGCATCGACTATCATGTCGGGAACATCCTGACTTCCGATATGTTCTATGCTCCGCCGCGTGTGATGGAAGGCGGCACCACATGGACGGATATGGGAGTTCTTGCGGTGGAGATGGAAGCGGCGGCTCTGTACTCCAATGCGGCGGCATCAGGTGCCAATGCGCTCTGCATCGTGACGATTTCCGATGATGAAAAGAACGGCATCTTTACGACGGCAAAGGAACGGGAGACGACCTTTACCAATATGATGAAAGTGGCGCTTTCTCTGGCATAGGGGAAAACGGTCGTTTTCGGGCGGGGGATGAAAGCGGCTCTTTTCCGGTAAGGATGAAGCGGACTCCTGCCCTGACACAGTGACGGATATGCGGTGAATTTCGGACAATTCATGAAGGATTTCATGAAACACCCGGGAGTCACTGCATATTTATGCAAAAAACCGCACAAATGTCTTTGTCTTAAAAACAAATGTACGCACAGCGCGAAAAAACGCTTGCAAAATGTCGGATTCTGTATTATAGTAGCTTCCATGCCGCTGCATAATATATGGATGGAGTCCGCATTCTTCGTTTCAAACATGCGGGATATATGGTACACAGGATTATGTCGGGCGGGAAACACAGATTGAGACGGAATAAGGAGAGAATATGGAAAAGAAGTTAAGAGTCGGAGTTCTCGGAGCAACCGGCATGGTAGGTCAAAGATTCCTGTCGCTTTTGGAGAATCATCCGTGGTACGATGTGGTCGTAGTTGCGGCGAGTGCAAACAGCGCGGGAAAGACCTATGAGGAGGCGGTGGGTTCCAGATGGAGAATTGATAAGCCGATGCCGGACTATGTAAAAAAACTTACGGTTATGAATGTGGATGAGGTGGAGGAGATTGCGAAACTGGTTGATTTCGTATTCTCCGCGGTCGATATGAGCAAGGAAGAGATCAAGGCGATCGAGGATGCCTATGCCAAGACGGAAACGCCGGTGGTATCCAACAACAGCGCACATCGTTGGACGAAGGATGTACCGATGATTATTCCGGAGATCAACCCGGAGCATGCGGATGTGATCGAGTCGCAAAAGAAAAGACTCGGGACGAAGAAAGGTTTTGTTGCGGTAAAGCCGAACTGTTCGATTCAGTCCTATGCGCCGGCATTGACGGCATGGGCGGAATTTGAGCCGTATGAAGTGGTTGCGACAACCTATCAGGCAATATCCGGTGCCGGCAAAAATTTCAAGGACTGGCCGGAGATGGTGGAAAATATCATCCCTTATATCGGAGGAGAAGAGGAAAAGAGCGAAAAAGAGCCGCTTCGAATCTGGGGTAAGGTGGAAAACGGCGAAATCGTTCCTGCAAGCGAACCGAAGATCAGTTGTCAATGCATCCGCGTTCCGGTTTTAAACGGTCATACCGCGGCGGTATTCGTAAAATTCAGAAAGAAACCGACCAAGGAGCAGTTGATTCAAAAGCTTGTCGAGTTTCAGGGAGAACCGCAAAAGCTCAATCTGCCGAATGCACCGAAGCAGTTTATTCAGTATATGGAAGACTGCAACAGACCGCAGGTTCATGCGGATGTGGATTATGAGAACGGCATGGGAGTGAGCATCGGCAGAGTCCGCGAAGACGGAATTTATGATTTCAAATTTGTCGGTCTTTCGCACAACACCGTTCGCGGTGCGGCAGGCGGCGCATTGCTCTGTGCGGAACTTTTGACGGCAAAGGGATATATCACGGCAAAGGAAGCGCTTTAATCGGCACTTCCCAGGTGCACCAAAGGAACGCACGGGTTTGCGGAAAAAAAACCGACCGTAGGAGGAGATGCCTCATCGGTCGGTTTCGTTATTTAGCGGAAATCCATAAGAAGAACATAACCGTCATCGCCAACCTGAATCGCGGTTGCTTTGAACAAGTCTCCTTCCACGGAAAGACGCTGGTGTTCTTCGTAATAAGCCGAAGCGGTGGTTTTGCTTCCGTCCGGCAAAAGGATATCGGCATTCTTATTGATGTATACCGTAATCGGGCCGACGGATCGGGTATAAGAGCTGGAAGCTCGGTTATAATTCATAAAGTAAACATTGCTCACCGTGTAATAGGAATCAAAAACTTTGAATTCGGAACGCTCGCTTGCCTGAATAAAGCTCATATCCATGCCCTGAAGATACATCTGCAGTTTTCCGTTGACTTCGTAAAGCTTAAGCTTGGATGTGTATCTGGTGAAGTTGGAGCTGATTTTCGGTTTTTCCGTCGAGTCTGCCGATTCGCCGCTGATCCAGGCACCGTCGGATCCCACACGATAGCCGTCGGGAGTCGTGGTATCGGTCAACATCGCACCGGTGGAACCGACATAATACATGCCCTGAACCCATGTGTTTTCCAGCATGTATCCGGCATCATCAAAATAATACCACAAACCGTTGATCAGTCGCCACTGTGCCTTCGGATAGGAGCCGTCGGAGTATTGATACCACCATCGTCCGTCATTTCTCCAGCCGGCATCCGCCATTTTTTTCACGGCGGCGGTTTTGCCGGCAGTAAGATTCTTAATGGTATTCGGATCCTCGCCGCTTTCCGTGGAATTTGCGGTTTCGGCGGTCTGACTTTGCGTATTCACTTTTACGACGGTATCCGCCAATGCATTCACCGCGCCCATATTCATGATCAAGCCTAAGGACAGTACGCCCAATAAATGTCTTAACTTCATATTTTCATCCTTTCAAACAATTAGTTTCTTGGATTATATCAATTACGCCATGAAAAGTAAACTATACGAATGATTAAGCTTTTCTAACGTGCTGACACAGAAAATTTATAATTTTGTAGGACACATGCAATTTTTATACTTTATTCAATTGACTAAAGGCCGAAATAAACTTATACTTGTAAGTGTTTTTTATTCTATTAAAAGGGGTAATTATGAGTTTTTCAATCAGTGATTTTGGATTTACCAAAAGCGGTGTGAAAGTAAAATTATATACACTTACCAATCAAAACGGGGTGAGTGCAAGTTTTACGGATTTCGGTGCGATATGGGTTACCATGCTGGTGCCGGATAAGAACAAACAGATGGACGATGTCGTTCTCGGCTATGATACCATCGAGAAATACGAACTGAACCTGCCGCATTTCGGTGCCACCATCGGCAGATATGCGAACCGGATTGCAAGGGGGAAATTCACGCTCGAGGGAAAGAAATACCAGCTGGAGATCAACAATGAGACGAATTCTCTGCACTCAGGACCGGATTACTGGCACTTGAGAGTTTGGGAATCCCGCGTATTCGAAGACAGGCTCGGTTCCAAGGTGGAATTCAAACTTCACAGTCCGAGCGGCGACCAGGGATTTGACGGGAATGCGGATGTCACCGTCTCCTACACTTTGACCGAACAGAATGAAGTCATCATCGACTATGAAATGACTTCGGACGAAACCACCCCGTGCAATCTGACAAACCATTCGTATTTCAATCTGGCAGGGCATAAATCACAAAACATTCTGAATCAGGAAGTCTGGATGGATGCGGATTATTTTCTGCCTGCGGATTTGTACTCCATCCCTACGGGAGAATTGGAGCCTGTGGCGGGTACGCCGATGGACTTCACGATGATGACCAGAATCGGAGAAGGGATTGATTCCGATTATGATTGCATTGTGCAGGGTGAGGGATATGACCATAATTTCTGCGTCAATCACTATGACGGAAAGATTAAGCTTGTTGCGAAGGCAAGGGATTTCGAAAGCGGGAGGACGATGAAGGTATACTCGGACATGCCGGGTATCCAGTTTTATACCGGCAATTTCCTGCGCAGTGAGGTGGTTGGGAAGGACGGTGCCGATTATGTACGAAGAAGCGGTTACTGTTTTGAAACGCAGTTCTATCCGAATGCCATCAATATGCCGGAGTTTATCCAACCCGTATTGAAAGCGGGAGAAGTATTCAGCTCGCACACGATTTACAAATTTATGACGGAATTTGATCCGGATGGGGACGAAATGTAGATGAAAGACCTTTTTATTGCGGAAAAACCCAGTGTTGCGGCTGAGTTTGCTGCGGCATTGGGAGGTGGAAGCAAGAAAAGCGGATATATCGAGTCGGATACCTTTGTCATTTCATGGTGTGTGGGGCACCTTGTGACCATGAGTTATCCGGAAAAGTACGATGCCAAATACAAGCGATGGGATTTGAATGCATTGCCCTTCATACCGGAGCAGTACAAATACGAGATCATACCGGGTGTAAAAAAACAATTCGACATTGTGAAGGCATTGATGAATCGGGAAGATGTCGGCTGCATTTACATCTGTACGGACTCCGGCCGGGAAGGAGAATACATCTATCGCCTGGTGGACATGATGATTTCTCCGAAAGACAAACAACGAAAACGGGTATGGATCGACTCGCAGACGAAAGAAGAGATTCTCAGGGGGATCAGGGAAGCAAAAGACTGGTCCGAGTATGACAATCTTTCCGCCAGCGCATTCTTGCGGGCAAAAGAAGACTATCTGATGGGAATCAATTTTTCACGCCTGATTACACTGAAATATCAGAATGTGGTCGGAAAACTTTTGAAAAAAGACAGGGTTGTGGTCAGCGTCGGTCGTGTGATGACCTGCGTGCTGGGCATGGCGGTGCGTAGAGAACGGGAAATACGAAGTTTCGTAAAAACACCGTTTTTTCGCGTTATCGGAAAGTTTGCAAAAGATCATCGGGAGTTCGAGGCGGAGTGGAAGGCGGCAGAGGGAAGCCGATATCATCAATCGCCGTTGCTGTATAAGGAAAACGGTTTTAAAGAAAGAAAGGATGCCGAACATTTCCTCGAAATACTGAAAAATCCGGAATCGGAATCGCCGACACAAGCATTGGTTGAAAAACCGGAAAAAAAGAAAGAGGTCAAACATCCTCCTTTTTTATACAATTTGGCGGAACTTCAGAATGACTGTTCCAGAAAGTTTAAAATCAGCCCGAATGAAACACTGAAAATCGCGCAGGAATTGTATGAAAAAAAATTGATAACCTATCCGAGAACCGACGCAAGGGTGCTTTCAAGTGCGGTTGCCAAGGAAATCAAAAAGAACATTTCCGGATTGCAGAGCATACCGGATTATCATGATTTTGTGACGGATATTCTGGAACGCGGCAGCGAAAAGACGATTGCCAAAACAAAGTATGTCAATGACGCCCAGGTGACCGATCATTATGCGATGGTACCGACGGGACAGGGTTTGAATTCGCTTTCGAATCTTGGCAGGACGGCGAGGGACGTTTACGACTTGATTGTCCGGAGATTTCTCAGCATCTTTTATCCGGCTGCGGTTTTTGAAAAGTATCAGGCGACGATCCTTTTTGCGAACGAGAGATTTTTTGCCAATTTGAAAGTGTGCAGGGAAGCGGGCTATCTGGCGGTTTTCGATACAAAATATAAGGAATCCGACGAGCCGCTGAATGCGAAGGAAGAATTGCGCGAATCCGATGTCATTATGGAACTGAGGAAAAACATGAAGATTGCTTTTTTGGATGCGTACATCAAAGAAGGGGAAACTTCTCCGCCGAAGCGTTACACTTCCGGTTCCATGATCCTTGCCATGGAGAATGCCGGGCAATGGATCGAGGATGAAGAATTGCGCAGTCACATCAAGGGAAGCGGAATCGGCACATCCGCAACCAGAGCCGAAATATTGAATAAACTGGTGACCATCGGATATCTGGCTCAAAACAAAAAAACACAGGTGATCACACCGACATTGCTCGGGGAATGTGTGTATGAAGCGGTAAATATCTCCATCCGGCAATTATTGAATCCGGAGTTGACGGCGAGCTGGGAGAAGGGGCTGACCTATGTTTCAAACGGAAGCATCACTTCCGAAGAATATATACAGAAATTGAACGATTTTGTCCGGAATCGAACCGAGTCTGTAAAGGCATTGAATAATCAATTTATGATACGGGAGGCATTTGAGAGTTTTCAAGGTTTTTATAAGTAGCCGGTTCGTGTTTTCGGATGAATTTTCGGCAAGAATGGAGTGGATATGAAAAAGGCAGATACAAAAACTGAAGTTTTATTCGATTTGAGCAAAACAAGTGCAAGGGAATATCTTGAGAAATTTGAGTACCCTTGGGAGGCACTGAAAGGGATCTCCGATTATATCATCTCCATCGGGGAGAAACTTTCGGAATCGGAGTATGAGAGACTTTCCGGGAATATCTGGGTGCATCGTTCCGTGAAACTTCCGCCGACCGCATCGCTCAACGGTCCGCTGATCATCGAGGAAGGAGCAGAGATTCGGCACTGTGCCTTTATCCGCGGAAGTGCCGTCATCGGCAAAAAAGCGGTCATCGGGAATTCCTGCGAAATAAAAAATTCCATCATT
>JBHAEV010000146.1:0-11032 GCA_041855735.1 Lachnospiraceae bacterium | reverse complement strand
GTTCACCGCCTGTTCGATAATGTAATCGTCCGCAATGATGAAATCATAGGTTCCGCCTTTTGCCAATGCCAGTTTTTCCAGCATGGTTTCGTCCGTATCAAAATTGGAATAAACAATCTTGACGCCGGTTCTGTTTGTAAACTCTTCCAGCACTTCATCCGGAAACATATTTTCCCATGTAAAAAGCACCATCTCCGTGCCAAGCTGCGCGCTGTCTGCCGCGCCGGTGGTTTCCTTTTGGGTTTCCTGCGCCTTGCTTTGTGCACTTGTCGACTCCGTGCCGCCTGTCTGCGTGGAGTTCGAATTCGCATTGTTTGCCGAGCAGGCTGCCAAACCGAGTGCCAAAAGGACACTTCCCGCCAATAATAAATTTTTCTTCATACATCCTCCATTTTTTTGCTTTTTCGGACCTGCAGCAGCATTCCTTCAAAGCTTTGTTTACTGGTTTTTTGTTCTCTCTTTCAAACCGAATTCCCCGATCAAAAGCACTGCGGTTACCACCGCCAGAATGATGGTACACAGCGCATTGATTTCCGGAGTGACACCTGTTTTCAATTGCGTATATATCTTTATCGGCAATGTAACCGTCTTCGGACTGTTGACAAAAATACTGATAACCACATCATCAAAACTCATGGCAAACGCCAGGATACAGCCGGAAACAATGGCAGGCATAATCAGCGGCATCGTAATGTCAAAAAAAATCCGGGTATTTGATGCCCCGAGATCACAGGCGGCTTCTTCCAGCGACTTGTCAATGCCGATCAGTCTTGCCTTCACCGTCATCAGAATGTACGGAATACAAAACGCGGTATGTGCAATCACCAGGGTCAGCATGCCGAACGGAAGTCTCAGGAGTGAGAAAAATGCCATAAAAACCATGGCAAGAATGATCTCCGGCACCATAATCGGCAAACCCGAAATATATTCCAGCATTCCCTTCGTTTTCAGATTCGCACGAACCAAACCCATGGCTCCCAGCGTGCCGATGACGGCGGAAACCAAAACACTGAAGCCGCCGAGCACCAGTGAATTCAGCAAAGCATCCGCAAGGTCCCGGGATCGAAACAGCTGATGATACCATTTCAGCGAAAATCCGGTAAACGCAACCGACAGTTTCGACGCATTGAATGAGAAAATCACAACCAACACCAGCGGTAAATAGGTGATGATCAATACCAGAGCCAAATAGATATTTGACCATTTCCATTTCTTTTTCAATCTCTTACTTCCTTTCAGAACACACCTTCCAGCTTATCCACTTTTGCAATTTTTCGATACAGGAAGATCATCACACTCGTCAGCAGCATCAGCACTACGGCAAGCGCCGCCGCAAACAGCCAATTGCTGCTTCTCGTCAGCTGATCCTGAATCAGACTGCCGACCAGCACGATTTTATTTCCTCCGAGTATATCCGCGATAAAAAACAAACCCATGGACGGGATAAAGGTCAGGATGATTCCGGAAAGCAGACCCGGCAGGGTAAGCTTCAAAGTGATGGTCAAAAATGCCGTTCGATTTGAGGCACCGAGATCCTTTGCCGCTTCCGGCAATGTCCAGTCCATCTTTTCCACACTGGAATACACCGACAGAATCATAAAAGGCAGCAGGGCATAGACCATGCCGATCAGGACAGCCGGGTAGGAATACAGAATTTTCAGCGGTTTGTCAATCAAACCCAGGTGAATCAATATGTAATTTACAATTCCCTTTGCCTGCAGAATAATAATCCACCCGTAGATCCGAATCAGAGAACTTGTCCAGAACGGAATCATAATCAGCAAAAGCAGTATCCGCTGCATCTTTTTGGATTGTTTCGCCATGAAATATCCGAACGGATACCCGATGGCGGTCACCAGAATCGTCGTGGAGAACGCCACCTGCAGCGACTGCAAAAACGAGTCCGCGTACACCGGGTCCAGCATCCTTTTGTAATTGTCCGCCGTCAATCTCCAGATCATGCCTCTTGTTTCGGCGTTGGTGGCGACGGACAGGGCAAACATGTACAGAATCGGACCGAGCACGAAGAGTATGGTAAAAAGATAGAGAGGAAGCAGGGCAATCCACCATCTGTTTTTCTTCATTTATGCACCTTCCTTCACCCCGTCTTCGCGAATCCCGTTTCGATGCGAAATTTCAGGCACATCGTCCGATTTGTCCTGCTCGTCTTTTACCGCCGTCGCATGCTCCGGTTTCCACGTCAGACAAACTCGTTCTCCGATTTCAAAGGAAATATTGATTCCCTGCCTTGTGATTACGATTTCTTCCCCGGAATCCGTTTTCACCGCAATGCGAAGCATCCCCCCGACAAAGCTCTTCTCGGTTACCACACCGGACAGGCATGTGTTACGGATATTTCTCTCCATCTCAATATATTCGCCGCGAATCGCAATTGTCAACTCGGAACCGATTGGAGGACATCCGTATTTTTTGCAGGTGAAAAATCCGTCGATATTCTCCAATCGGATGCAATCATCGGCAATTTCCACCACTTTTCCGCGCAGAATATTGGCATTCCCCACAAATTTCGCGACATAGGATGTTGCGGGAAAATCGTAGATTTCATCCGGACTGCCTTCCTGCTCCAGTTTTCCGTCCCGCATCACCACGATACGATCCGACATATTGATGGCTTCTTCCTGATCATGCGTAATATAGATAAATGTAATTCCCAGACTCTTTTGCAAACGCTTCAACTCCAGCTGCATCTGACGGCGAAGCTGCAAATCCAAAGCTCCCAACGGTTCATCCAGCAACAATACTTTCGGATTGTTGATCAAAGCCCTTGCAATGGCAACTCTTTGCTTCTGCCCTCCGCTCATCTCGGACGGCATTCTTTTTTCGTAACCGGCTAGTTGTACCATGTCCAGCATTTCAAAAACGCGCCGTTTTATCTCGGATTTTTCCACACCGCGAATTTTCAGTCCGTAGGCAATATTGTCAAATACATTCATATGCGGGAATAAGGCATAATTTTGAAAAACGGTATTCACATCCCGCTTATTGGCAGGAACTTCTGACACGTCCGCTCCGTCCAAAAGCACTTCACCCGCATCCGGTATCTCCAAACCCGCTATAATGCGAAGTGTCGTTGTCTTTCCGCAGCCGGAAGAGCCCAGCAAGGTAACAAACTCCCCCTGTCTGACTTTTAGATTGATCCCCCTCAGTACTTCGGTGTTGTCAAAATTTTTAACAATATTTTTTAATTCCAGAACATAATCGCCCATTCCGTCTCACTTTCGAAATTCTTTGGATTATAGCCATTTTTTCATTATATATGCTGCATGTCGGAAATGCAAGCAAGTTCGCTTTATTCACACCTGTTTGCAACGCAAGTCATTCCTTGCGGAATGCGGCTTCGTCGACATCGGTCGATTTTTTTCCTGCGACTTCGTCGACATAGGTCGATTCGTTTCCTGCGACTTCGTCCGCAAACTGCAGTCGATAGTATTTCGCATACACCTTATTCAATGCCATCAATTCCTCATGACTGCCGCGCTCCGTAAGTCTGCCCCCGTCAATGACCATGATTTCATCCGCACCGCGTATCGTAGACAGTCTGTGCGCAATGGTGATGCAGGTTCTGCCTTTGCAGAGCTCTTCCAGAGAATTCTGAACAATTTTCTCACTTTCATTGTCCAATGCGCTGGTGGCTTCATCCAGAATCAGGATTTTCGGATTTTTCAGGAACACTCTGGCAATGGAAATTCTTTGCTTCTGACCTCCGGAAAGCCTTGTGCCTCTTTCCCCGACGAAGGTATCGTACCGATCCGGCAAACTTTCGATGAACTCATACAAATTCGCCTTTTTGGCAGCTTCTATGATTTCCTCCATACTTGCGTTCGGCTTCCCGTACGACAGATTCTGTGCAATCGTGCCGTTAAACAGATACACATCCTGCTGTACAAATCCGATGGAATTGCGGAGTGACTTTAATTTCAAACCCCTGACATCCTTGCCGTCGATCTTCACGCTGCCCTTCGTAACATCGTAAAATCTGGATATCAAAGAGCAAATGGTTGACTTCCCGCCGCCGGATGGACCGACCAAAGCGATGCGTTTGCCCGGTTCCACTTTAAATTGAATATCATACAGAACTTTTTCTTCATCATTGCCGTATTGAAAACTGACATCTTCAAATGCCAGTTCTCCCTTGACCTCTTCCAGCTCAATCGCATCCTTTGCATCCACGATTTCCGGAACTTCCAGAATGATTTCCTCAAACCGCTTAAAACCGGAAAATCCTTTTTGCAGCATTTCCGTCAGCTCCACCAGCATTTCAATCGGAGAAACAAAGACATTGATATACAGGGCAAATGTCGCCAGTTCCGCCGGTTCCAGATGTTTGTTTGCAACAAACCATCCTCCTCCGGCAATCAAGGTCAGGTACAATACCCCCTGAAAGAAATTGTTGATGCTGTGAAAACGCCCCATGGCATAATAGTTCTTTCTCTTCGATGTCAAAAATGCCTGATTGCTTCTGTCGAACTTCTCTTTTTCAATGTCCTCGTTCGCAAAGCTTTGCACGACCCGGATTCCCCCGAGGGAATCGTTCAGATTCGCATTGATTTCGCCGATTTTTTGACGATTTTCGGCAAATGTGGCACGCATCACCTTGTTTTGCATGGTTCCCACAATGACCATGACGATCGTCACCACAAACAAAATGGCGGCAAGCGGAAAAAAGATCATGGACATGATGACAAAAGAACCGATAAACTTGATCGTCGCGATAAAGAGATTCTCCGGTCCGTGATGTGCCAGCTCACTGATGTCAAACAGATCAGAAACCATCCTGGACATCAGCACACCGGTGTTGTTCCTGTCATAATACGAAAAACTGAGTCGCTGGTACTGATCAAACAAATCCCTGCGCATATCGCTTTCCATATATGCACCCATGATATGCCCCTGAGCGGTGACATAAAATCTGGCAAAAAATCTCACAATATACATGAGTGCCAGTCCCAAAGCGATCATCGGAAGCAATTGCAGAATCTGTCCTTTGTCCTTCAAAAACAGATCATAGATACAGTATCTTAAAATCAGCGGAAATGAAATATCCACCCCCGATATCGTCAATGCGCATATTAAGTCCGTAAAAAACATCTTCAAATACGGTTTATAATAGGACGCGAATAATTTAATCGTTCTCAAAATTCCCTCCCTTTTTGCTTACCGGCATCATCTCATTTTTCATCAATCCAAGACCGACCGGCGGTCGCTGCGTTTCTATTGCATTTCACAAAACAAAGAACCGGAAGTCCTCCTCCGTTTCGCCGCTTCTCACAATATCCGCCCTCAAATCATGTTCATCGCCGGCAAAATCCAAATCCCTCTGAAAGGGATACACCGGCGCAATTTTGGTGAGTACAACTTTGGATTGTTGCAAATTTTCCAAAAATGCCCGGTCAAAATACCGATCATAATACCCCGCGCCATATCCCAATCTATGATTGGATCGGTTCAATCCCAGGCAGGGCATAAGCAGATATACCTTTTTATACAATGTAAAGTCAACCCGGGGGCAACTCAACCTCGGTTCCAAAATCCCGAATCTCGATATTTCAAAATAATGACCGCTCTCCCCCTTGTTTGCATCCGCATGGTTTCGGAAATCATCAAATGCTTTTTGAAAATCCACTTCAAAAAACTCCATATGCTCTTTGTCCAACACTCTCGGCAGGGCAATCGTTGCCCCGAGGCTTTGCATCCTTATAAGCAAAGTCGAAACATCCGCCTCGTTTCGAATCGCCATATAGCCAAGCACCAATGATTGTGCAAAGTCCTTTAACCCGACATCTTCCAAAATCCAATGGAAAACAGAGGCGGAAATCCTTTGGCTAAAGTCCTCCGCCTCTATCTTGCTCAATGCATTTCTGCATGCCGTCATTTTTTTTCGAAGATCTTCTTTCACTTAGTTTCCGCCCTTGATGCCGCCGTGCTTCTTTCCCAGGTCCGTGATGCTTCCGTCTTTTTCCACGATGGAGATATTGTTCAGACTTGCACGCATATTGGCACGGATATCCGCAATAAACTGCTTTCGAAGCATCGCCTGTTCCTCTTTTTCCGCCTCGCTCAATCCCTCCTCGGTTCTGGATTTGCGGGCAAGTTCATTGATTCTGTCAATCTGTTCCTGTTTCATACTTCCTCTTTCCAAAACATATGCCGCTTTACGATTTCCTGTGCCGTCACCGGGATCAATTCCGTCTGCAGATCACTCCGCTCCGGCGCCGTGGACGATTTCGTTTGCAAATCATTCCGCTCCGGCAATGAAATCATACACTTCCATATATTTTTCACTTTCGTTTTCCGCCGATACATTGATATAGCGAAAATCCACCCCGGAATCCAACGAAACCGCACAAAGCAAACCGTAGCCCTTCGGACTGTTTTTATGCTCTTCCACCAGCACAATCGGAATGTATTTTATATTCGTTTCTTTGTTCGTCGCATCCACCACTCTCTTCTCCAACTCCGGTGTTATCTGTCCGGAAGAGGACATTTCCCATCCGTCATCCGAATCTTCACCTGCCGCTTCCGCCTCGCTGTACGATATTTCCCGGAGAAGGATCTCCCGATTCTCATTTTCCTTCAGGCTTACAATCACATATCTTCCCCTTGCGCCCTTCACGCTCGGAACCTCATTGCAAAGAAAATAACGGTTCGGGACGTCTTCTTCTTTTTCTCCGATGTACGCAATCGGAATCGTGACGAAATCCGTCCGGTGTTTCATCGCCTCTTCAATCATGCTCCGGTGTTCCGACGTGATTTCCGTAGAGTTTGCCAGTCGGATTTCACCGATCCTTCTTTCCGGCTTTGAAGCTTCCTCGGAGGCAGTCGTTGCATCCGCCATGGTTGAATCCGACGGCATTTCGGTTGTTTCCTGCGAACTTGTTTCCGTTTTTGTGCTTTGTACCGCCTGTGAATCGGTATTCGCCATGTCGCTCTTTGCGGTGACATCGGATCTTGCACATCCGAAAAGCATTGTAAAACACAATACGATACATAAAATGACAGCTGCTTTGTTTTTCTTCATAATCCATCTCCTCCGCATTGCATCAACGAATGCCCTTTTTGACCAGTGCCTCAAACTCGTTCAGTCTTCGCTCGAACACCGCAAATGCCGCGTTCAGATAGTCATCGGACTCCATATCCAAACCTGCCTTTCGAATCACCTCCAGCGGATAGTCGGAGGAACCGGATTTCAAAAATCCCAGGTATTTCTCCCTGTCCTCATCGCCGCCATGCAAAATCTTTTCGGAAAACGCCAATGCCGCACAGAATCCGGTGGAATACTGGAACACATAATAATTGTAGTAAAAATGCGGAATTCTCGCCCATTCGTACTGAATCTCTTCATTGTCGTCCCTGCCAAGTCCGTAGAACTTTTCATTCAATTCGGAATAAATCCGACACAAATACTCCGATGTCAGCACTTCCCCTCTTGCATCCGCTTCATGAATCGCCTGTTCGAACTGTGCAAACTGGGTCTGGCGGAACACCGTTCCCCGGAATCCGTCCAGAAATTTGTTCAAAATGGCAAATCGGATCTTTTCATCATCGGTTTCCTTCAAAAGATTCTCGGTTAAAATATTTTCATTCGTGGTGGATGCGATTTCCGCCAGAAAAATCGAATAATCTCCGTAAACATATGGCTGATTTTCCCGACTGAATGTGGAATGCATGCTGTGCCCGACCTCATGCACCAGGGTGTAGAGATTGTCCGGATTGTCCTGCCAGTTTAAAAGCATGAAGGCATTGGTATCATAGGAACCGCCGGAATACGCGCCGCTTCTTTTGCCCTTGTTCGGATACACATCGATCCAGCGTTCCGTGAAACTTCGCTGCACACGCTTTGCATAATCCTCGCCGTATACGGCAAGAATCTCCATGGATTTTTTCACCGCCTCTTCATAGGTGTACTTCATATCCAGATCCGACAATGGCGTATACATATCATACATTTTCAAATCGTCCAATCCCAGCAGTTTCTTTCGCAAATCCACATATCGATGCAAAAGCGGCAGATGCCGGTTCACCGTGTTTACCAGCGTATCATACACCTTTTCCGGCACGAAATTCGCACTCAAAGCCGCTTCTCTTGCACAAGCGTACTTTCTGAGCTTGGCATTTAAATTCTGTACCTTGACATTGGTCTGCAGAATTTTAGCATAGGTGCGGGCAAACTGTCTGTATGCACGGTACAGACTTTCATAGGCATTCTTTCTCACATCCCGGTTTTTGCTCTCCATAAAACGGATATAATTGGCATGGGTCAGTTCGATTTCTTCGCCATTGTCATCCCTTACTCTGCCGAACTGCATGTCCGCATTGTCCAGAATTCCGAATGTTTCATGCGCAGAGCGAAAGATTTCCAAAGATGCCGCCAGAATCCTTTCTTCCGATTCACTCAGCACATGCTCTTTCGTCTTCAATAATTTTTCAAAATAAAAGCGATAAACTTCCAGTTTCGGTTCTTCCTCTATATACCGACAGATCTTGGCCTCATCCGCTTTCAGCAGTTCCGGTTCGTAAAACGAATAGTTTTCGCTGAACTTTGCAATCAGACCGCTCGCCTTGGAGAACGCTTCCTGATATGCACTGACCGTGGTGTCCTGGTCGTTTTTCATGTGGGCGTACACAAATACATTCATGATTCGCCTCTCGCATTCCAGTTTATCCAAGGTGATATCATACAATGTTTTTGCCGAGTCCAGAAGATGCCCCGTGTAATCCTTTGCCCGATTCACTTCTTCAAAGAGGAGAGCAAATTCACTCTCCCATGCTTCGTCCGTTTCAAATATCGTACTTAAATCCCATGTATACTTTACATCCAAATTTTTTCGATGATCGTTCATATCTCCCTCCTTTTTTCTACATTGTTCATTATAGCACAGAACAAAAAAAGAGGAACCCCCCTGCGGCGATAACCTTGCCGCTCCTGCGGCATTTCGAATAAAAATACTCTTCGGATGCGTACTTTTTTGAGAGGAAAGCCGCAAAAGGCGGTATGAAAACTGCCCGGCAGGAATACCGGGCAGGAAAACTTTTGCTGTTTTAACCGTTTGTCGGGTCGCATGCCAATCTATGTTTCGATACTCCCTCTATGTTTAAAACCCGAAATACCTCTTTGCATTCTTATACGAAATGCCCTCCACGATTTTTTTCAAGCTTCTTTCATCCTTCGGGTATTCGCCGTTTTCGACCCATCTCCCGATCAGATTGCACAGGATTCTCCGAAAATACTCATGTCTGGCATAGGATGTAAAACTTCTGGAATCGGTCAGCATGCCGATGAAGTTTCCGAGCAGCCCGAGATTGGCGAGAGAAATCATCTGTTCCTCCATCCCCTGCTTATGGTCATTGAACCACCATGCCGTACCGTGCTGCATCTTTCCGATGCAGCTGCTGTCCTGAAAACAGCCGATTACCGTGTCGATGGCGGCATTGTCCGTCGGATTCAGCGAATAGAGGATGGTTTTCGGCAAACAATCGTCCTTTGCGAGCGCATTCAGAAATCTGCCCATCTCAATCGAAGAGCTGTAATTGTTGATCGCATCGATTCCGGCGTCCGCACCCAGTTCGGAGTATATTTTCCGGTTCAAATCCCTTTGTACGCCGAAATGCAGCTGCATGATGAGACCGTGCCTGTGATATTCCCTGCCGAGAAATTCCAGGAGGGCCGATTTGTATTTCTTCAGTTCCAAATCCGTCAGCTTCTTTGCGTTTTCGTGCTTGTCCGCCTCCAGACGCTTTTTAAAAATCACTTCAATCTCGTCTTCGGTATAGTCCTCATACATCAGATATTCCAATCCGTGATCCGTCACCTTGCATCCATGCTGTACGAAGTACGCAAGCCGTTTCGACAGCGCCGACTTGAGATTCTGAAAGGAATCCACTTTGATTTTGCCGACTTCTTCCAGTTTTGCCAGATACAATCCGAAGTCCGCCTTCTCCATATGCAGCGCCTTGTCCGGACGGAATGTCGGCAATACCTTTACCGGGAATTCCTCATTTGCCAGTTTCCGATGCCATTCCAGAGAATCGATCGGATCATCCGTGGTGCAGACCACCTCCACATTGGAATTTCGAATCAGACTTCTCGCACTGAGTCCGCCCGCTCTTAATTTCTCATTGCAAAATTCCCATGCCTCGTTTGCACTTTCCTCATTTAACGGCTTTTCAAACCCGAAATATCTCTGCAATTCCAAATGACACCAGTGATACAGAGGACTGCCGATTGCCATCTCCAGAGTCCATACCCATGCGAAAAACTTTTCCTTGTCCGTAGCATCTCCGGTGATATAACGCTCTTCCACCCCCTGTGCCCGCATCAATCTCCATTTGTAATGATCCCCCGAAAGCCACAGCTGTGTGATATTCTCATAGCAAATATCTTCAAAAATCTCTTTCGGATTCAAATGACAATGATAATCCAAAATCGGCATTTCTTTGGAATAGTCGTGATAGAGATGCTTTGCGGTTTCCGTTTCCAGTAAAAAATCCTTGTCTAAAAATGCTCTCATCTTTTCCTCCGTATCCATAAATCACAATCCTGCCTCCGGCATTGCATCCGTACCCGGCAATCCTTTGTCCTGTTGGCATCGGTTTTCGCGTCAATCCCTGCCAAACACGGTGTCCCTGACACCTCCGCTTACACGATGCCTTCCCCGGAAACATATTTTTTCAATGTGCTTCGTACCGCGCCTTTTCCGGCATTCAGCTCGTTCAAACCGTCAATAACCCGATTTGCCAAACCGTATTCAAACAGATTTACGCCGAAGATCGACTCATCCGACAGCAGGGAATGCAAGCTCTCCGCCTTTACGACATCCCCCGGTTTCATGCCGGATATCTCCTCCTTTACCCGTTCAAGCAGCGGATCCGGACTGAGCGCAAATGCTCTGCCATTGTCGTCCACCCCCATCAGATAACGAATCCATCCGGCAAAAACAAGCGGAATCAAAATCAAATCATCCGGATTTCTGCCCTGCTTTTTGTAATTCTTTATGGTTTCCCCGAAACGGAT
>JBHAEV010000145.1:0-5772 GCA_041855735.1 Lachnospiraceae bacterium | reverse complement strand
GAGATTGCCAATCATATTAGCGTGCGAATTGCAAAAAAGCCGGACAGTCAGGAGATTTGTTTCGTACCGGACAAGGACTATGCCGGTTTTATCGAGGAGAGCATTCAAAGGACAATGCCGCAGGGAAATTTCGTGACGGCGGACGGAGAAATTCTCGGGCGGCACAAGGGGATTTTGCACTATACCGTCGGGCAAAGAAAAGGCCTGGGACTTGCTCTCGGACATCCGATTTTCGTTACGCAGATACGTCCGGAAACCAATGAAGTCGTGATCGGAGAATCGGAGGATGTGTTCGGGCAGGCTCTTTTGGCGGATCGTGTGAACTGGATGAGCATTGCCGGCATTCAGGCGGGGGAGACGATTCGTGCAAGGGCGAAAATCCGTTATTCTCATCCGGGTGCGTATTGCAGTGTCGAAAAAGAATCGGAGGATGTCATCCGGGTGATTTTTGATGAAAATGTCCGTGCAATTACGCCCGGTCAGGCGATTGTATTTTATGATGAGGATGGCTTTGTTCTGGGAGGCGGCACGATTATGAAAGCAATACAGTCAAGTTGTTCGTGAAAAAAGTCAAATCGTTCACGATAAATATCCGCTTGTCAAAGGAAGATACTTGTTATACGCTATAGGTTGGGGGAAGGTTTGTTCTTTTATATAAGGAGAAAAAATGAAACGGTGTTATAAAGTTGCAATGCTGATTTTCGTACTTGGACTGTTCGGTGCCGGATGCGGGATGAACGGCACAAAACCGGAGGAATCCGCCGCCGTGGCGGAGATTGAAACATCCGGAAATGTGCAGGTGACCGCTCTGAACACAGTGGTACGAACAAGGGTTTCGGGAACTTCGGAATTGACGGCATCACAAAGCGCAGATGCGGCGCAGAGGCAAAGTGTGCAGGCTTCGACCATGGCATATGAAGCGATTTCATTTCAAACGGCGGACGAAACCGGCTATGTTCATGCAAGTACATTGAATATTCGAACCGATGCCTCGACTTCATCCCCGGTGCATCAGGTTATGAAATACGGGGAGAAGATTCATGTCATCGGAAAATCAAAAGACTGGTATAAGGTGGAGATTGGCGGAAAAACGCTGTTCGCCTCGGCTGCCTATATTTCGGATAAAATGCCGGAAACCACGGCGGCGGCAATTTCCGACGCATCCGGCAGCATTTCTCTCAACAAAGATTGGAGATATGCGTCATTTTCCAAAATCAATTCGGGTACGGCAAAGCTGTACAAGGCGACTGCAAACCGCAAGGACATCACCATTACGGTAAATGCCGGGCACGGTACAAAGGGCGGAGGAAATGTAAAGACATACTCCCATCCGGATAAAACACCGAAAGTGACCGGAGGGACGAACGCATCCGGCGCGGTGGAGTCTACGGCAATCTCCTCCGGTACCACATTTTTGGACGGTACGACGGAGGCGGCGGTGACGCTTCGCATGGCGAAGGTGCTGAAAGAGGAACTACTCTTAAGAGGTTATGATGTGGTGATGATTCGTGAGAGCGAGGATGTACAGCTGGACAATATCGCCAGAACCGTAATCGCGAACAATACTTCGAGTGCTCATATTGCGGTGCACTGGGATTCCACAACGAGCGACAAGGGGGCATATTTTATGAGAGTGCCGGACATTGCTTCGTATAAGGCGATGGAACCGGTGGCATCAAACTGGAAAAAACACAATGCGCTCGGGGAGGCGCTGATCGGGGGACTTCGGAACAATGGAGTGAAGATTTTCTCCGGCGGAAGTATGGAGATGGATTTGACACAGACATCCTATTCCACGATTCCGTCCGTTGCGATCGAGCTGGGAGATCGGGCTTCGGATTATTCGGACTCGACATTGAAGACGCATGCAAAGGGTTTGGTGGACGGAATTTCCGCTTACTTCGGAAGATAGATAGGAAAGGAGGATGTTTCGGCGACAAATACAGCAAGGGGAGTTTATCGGCAGAAAGTGGAGTAAAAGGGGAATTCATCGGTTGACCGTGGATTCGGTATTCTTAAAAAGGAGATTTCAATAATGATTGAGCACATTTCAAATATCTTTGCTTTTGCGGGCGGTTTGGGAATGTTTCTGTACGGCATGCATATTATGGCGGAGGGAATGCAGAAAACCGCCGGGGGGAGATTGCAAAAGTTTCTGGGACTGATTACCAATAATCGCGTGGTTGCCATCGGCGTCGGAGCGTTGATTACGGCGATCATACAAAGTTCATCGGCGACAACCGTCATGGTGGTCGGTTTCGTAAGCGGCGGAATTCTGACGCTTTCTCAAGCCGTCGGTGTAATCATGGGTGCGAACATCGGTACAACCATTACCGCATGGCTGGTTTCCATCAATGAAATCGGAGCGGCATTTGATTTGATGAAACCGGAATTCTATGCGCCGGCCATTGTCGGAGTGGGTGCACTGATTATCATATTTTCTTCATCCGAGAAGAAAAAGACCGTTGCGGAGATCATACTGGGACTCGGATTGCTGTTTTTGGGATTGAAATACATGTCCGGCTCGATTTCGGCATACCGGTCTTCTCCGATTTTTGTGGATGCCTTTGCGATTCTGGGGCAGAATCCGCTCCTCGGTATTTTGGTCGGAACGCTCGTTACGGCATTGATCCAAAGCTCGTCCGCCTCGGTCGGCATTTTGCAGACTTTGGCGATGAGCGGAATCGTAAACTTCAGTTCCGCGATATTTATTACACTCGGACAGAATATCGGTACCTGTGTGACAGCCATGATTTCCAGCATCGGAGGCAGTCGCACCGCAAAACGCGCTGCGGCGATTCACCTCAGCTTCAATGTCATCGGTGCGATCGTGTTCGGCATTCTCGGTTTTATCTATTTCGGCATCAACAAGTCAATGGCGCAAAGTACGATCGATTCCGTCGGAATTTCCATGTTTCATACGGTGTTCAATTTGACGATGACCGTGCTTTTGTTCCCGTTTGCTGACTGGCTTGTGAAACTGAGCGGTGTTATCGTGAAAAAATCCGGCAAGGGTGAAATCAGCATTGAGGACAGAGATCAGGAACTTCTGACGACATTAAAGCATCTGGATACCAGAATCTTTGAAACACCGGCATTTGCACTGGAAACCGTTACAAATGAAGTGGTGCGAATGGGAGAGCTTGCCATGGAAAATGTCAAGGAAGCCATGAATGCGGAGCTGACATCATCCAAAGAGTCGATCGAGAAAATTCTTAAAACGGAACAAACCATCAATGCCATGCAGCAAATATTGACGGAGTATCTGATCAAGGTTGACAATCTGGCACTCAGTGAGCATCAGAAAATGGTCGTGAGCAGCCTGTTCTATACGGTCAGTGATTTTGAACGTATTGCGGATCATGCGGAAAACATTGCCGAGAATATGAAACTCGTACTTGACAAAGGGATGGCTTTATCCGAAACGGCTCTGGAAGATCTGCGAACCATGAATGAATATGTGCTAGAAGCGGTTCGATGTGCCATCGATGCCAGAAAAACGGGCAGTCTGGAGGCGGTCCGCAATACGAATAAATACGAAGATATGGTAGATAATCTGGAGATTGATTTGAGGGAGAAACATATCGAACGACTTTCCGACGGATCCTGTAAGCCGGAGGCGGGTGTTATTTTCCTCGATTTGTTAAGCAATCTGGAAAGAATTTCCGATCATGCCACCAATATTGCGGGGTATGTATCAAAAGAGGCATAGGAAAGCTCATCTTCAACTTGACGATAGTCCCTGTTTGGCAGGGACTATTTTTAAATGCAAAATAGATTCGACGAATGTCGTGTAAAATAAAATGGTTTGTGTTATACTTGATATGATATTGGAATCGATGAATTTCGGATTCGGTTGGAGGAAAGCATGAGTAATTATTACTTCAAGAAAAACAGAATATTCCGAAGCAGAAAAAAAGGGGGAGCGGAAAGTGCCGACAGGGCTGTGCCGGCATCCGAAACCAAGAAACCGAAACTTTTTTTTCAGAAGGGATTGCATATACAGAAAGACCGCGAAATATTGGAGCGGGTGAATAAAGACATCGGACGTTTCGGAAGAAGCAGAGCGAAAACATGGAGTCCGGGAAACGGATTCGGGCATTTGCTCAGTGTGATTCTGATTCTTTTGTTGCTGCTGTTTTTATTCTTTTCCTTTTTCATGCAAAGACCGCATATGGTTTTTAAACGTTTGACAAGAAATTTTATTCGGGAAAAGTTTCAGGTATTATCCTATGTCGGAAAGGAAGGCGATTTTTCCAAGAGTTTTATCCTGAAAGCAAGTTCGGACAATGCGGACATCCATTCCCTGATTCAAAACTTCCGGATGCGATTGGATTTGGATACATGGAATGATATTTCCGGCTTGTATTTGAATTATCTGGGACAGGATGTGGCGGATTTGACCACCACTTATCAAAATGGAGTGCTGGGACTGCAAAGTACAACGGCAGATGATAAAAGCTATTTTACAACGGATATCGACCGCTTTGTTACCGCCATTACAAATGAAGATCTGGATTTGAAAACCTATTTGGATACCGAGGTAGGAAAGAGGGACAGGAAGAAACTTTTTGACAAGTACTGCAAATTGCTGCTTTCTTTTGTAAATTCCGAAAATATCACAGTTTCCAAAAATACGGACATTTTGTTGGATGCGTTGGACACTTCCTTTAAAGGAAAAATCTATACGGTAAAGCCGAGTGCAAAAGAAATGGAAAAGCTGCTTTCGGAACTTGGAAATACCATTCGAAAAGATGAGGATTTGCGAAAACTGCTGAAAAGCTCCGGAATGGAATTGGATCTGCTGACATCCGGAAGTTACAATCTTCTGCCGGCAAACGGTATGGTTCGTTCGAAAGATGTGGATGTGCTGATTTCGGACTTTTCCGACTATCTGAGAAACAATGCGAAGCGCATCGCCAATGAGTTGGAAACGGGTGGTTTTTCATGTTCCATCGGAGTGCAGTCCAATCGGATTCGATACATCAATGTCGTGTTTGACGATGCTTTCGGGTTTGCGAAATCTTTTGTGTTCGAGAGTCTGGCAAAGGACGGGGAGACATTTCAAAAGTATTTGTTCTCCGATGCGGCGACATTTGCCACATATTCCGTATCCAACTCTTTTGTTTTGGAAAAAGGCAGATTGACCGGTGAAATCATTGTATCCGGGAATGAGGAGGAGAAACTGGAATTCACCTATGATTTCGAGCCGAAAAAGAATACGTTGATTTTTCCCGAGGGCGAATATTCTCTGCTTCATCGCCAGTCGGATCTGCGTGCAAATTTGCGGATTTCAAGGGTTTCGGACAAACAGGTGGAATACAAACTGGATTTGACCGGTATGGCAGGCAATGAGGGAAACTCTGAGGCATGGTCGTTGGAATTGATTGAGGAAGATATCCCGAAACTGAGTTTGCCGTCCGAAGAACCGAAGAATATGGACGAAATGTCCGATTCGGAGTATCAGGACATTTTGAAGAATCTGGAGAAAGGGTTGACGGACAGCGTTCTGGCTTTAATGGGGTATACCGTGGAACCGTAATGAAGAATCATGAAGACGCTTCTCCGATGTCTTGAATCAAGACATCGGAGAAGCGTCTTTTGCGTTTATGAATGATGTTTACTTTCCGAATCCGTTTTGAAAGTATCTATCCCATCCCTCTTGTCCGAGAGAAAGACTGTGCGGCATGTGAACGGCGGAACCGGTTTTTTTGTCCGTGACATTGGTGGTCAGCTTTGCGATACCGTTCGCATTGTTTACGAGATATCGCT
>JBHAEV010000144.1:0-10338 GCA_041855735.1 Lachnospiraceae bacterium | reverse complement strand
GTTTTCGAACGGATTATGAGATTCTGACTGATTTGAGCATGAAAAAGGTTATCAGGGAAACCAAGAAAAAGTAAGTATTTCTAGCTACATTTTCATGAGATTAAAAAGGCAGAGAAACCTTGTACTTCAATGGTTTTCTGCCTTTTTACTGTCAAAGATGGGATTGTACTACAATTTTTGTCGGAATGGGAAAAAATTTCCATAAAATCGATAAAATGATGTATTTGCAATGAAAACTATTCCACAACATAATCGAAAATCTCATCATTAAAAAATTCGCGAATGTTTATGCCGAATGCTTCCGAAATGCGCTCGATATTTTGAATGCCGGGACTTTTCGTTTTGCATGTGACCATGTCGGAGATGGTGCTTCGCGGGATACCGGTCATTTTGGAGATTTGATAGTAGCTGAGATTTGATTGAATCGAAAGATTAAAAATGCGTTGGCTGATGGCTTCTTTTAACAGCATATTGCCTCCTTTCAGAATGGATGTTTTTTGAGAACGGAAAGTCAGAAATTTCTGAAGATAAAAAATGTTTTCCGGTACACGGGTAAAACATGATTTCATCATAGCAGAAATTTTGTGCTTTACAAGACTTGAAGAACAAAATTAAGATGGATTCATATTTGAATTTGTCCGAATCAAAAAGATGTTTATATTTTACAAAAACCGCTGATTTTGATAACAATGGGGAATTGTGAAAGAAGAACCCTGCATTCGTCAACCGGTTTGAGGACGGAATGCAGGATGGCAAAGATTACTCTTTCATTTTTTTCAGATATCTGGTCAGCTCGGCAGTGCTCAGCTCCGAGTGTTCATAACGAAACTTTCGATATCCGGAAGGTGTAACGCCGTAACGCTTTTTGAATGCTCTGGAAAATGTGGACAATTCGTCATAACCGCAGGAAAACGCCACATTTTCAATTGTGTAATTCGAGTCGTCCAGAAGATGTCGGGCTTTGCTCAATTTGTAATATGAGATGTAATCATGAGGAGAATGCCCGAGGGAATTTTTAAAAATGGTAAACAAATAATTTCTGGTGATGCCCAAATGTTCCGATACATCGGTAACCCTTATGTAGTTGTGATAGTTGTTCTGTATGAATTCGATCGCTTTGACCAGATAATTATTGTCCCGGATGTCATTGGACTGTGCCATATGCATTTCATGCGTGCTGGAAGGACTGATCTGTTCGAAAAAATCAAAAAGCAGGGACTGTCTTGTGAATTCCTGCTTCATCCCGCTGGAATCGGTGTGCAAAATTTGCCGCAGAATCTCTTCCACACGATTGTTGTCCGGTAAATGCAAAATCGGATGAATGTAATTGATACCGATTCGCTGAAAGAATTCCGGCAGCTTTTTTCCCCGAAGTCCGATCCATGCATATGCCCAGGGATGGCAAAAATCCGCCTGATAGAAGGTCATGATATCCGGCTCGATCAGGAAAATATCGCCCTTTTTTAAACAGTGTTCTTTATTGTTGCAAAAAAATTTACCCTGCCCGTTGAGAATATAGTGAATGATGTAACAGGGTCTGACTGCCGGGCCGTAACTGTATCCCGGAGTACAGACTTCCGTACCCACAAAACTCACAATGCAATCCTCAAAGGAGGTGTCGTTAAATAATTTGTATTTGTAATCGCTTGTATCCATTCGTGTTTTCCTCCGGGATTCCAGTGCCCGCGTGATGCGGATCAATGTGCTTTTTCATACAACAGAGTGCAGGAAAGGTGTTTATGCGGTTGATATAATGTTATAATATAAATCTCAATATTGCAAGTCAGATAACATAATGCAAAATATTGTTAACAAAATATGATTGTTGCAGGACGGAAGTTGTAATAAGATGAATATGTCAGTAATTTTTGAGATTCGGAAGATTTTTTATTATACTTCATTCAGGGAGGAGAATTAGATGAAAAAAAGAAATTTACTCGGAGTACTTTCGGCAATGGCAATTTCCGCGATTTTGACAGCGTGCGGAGGCGGAGGCGGTGCAACCACCGCGGCACCGGCGGAAACCACGGCGGCAGGGGAAACGACTGCGGCAGCGGGTGAAACCACGGCGGCGGAATCGATGGCTGCATCGACCAAAGATAAGCTGACCGTCGCAATTTGGGACAATGGTCAAAAACCGGGTCTGGATGAAATTATCAAGGACTTTACGGCGGAAACCGGAATTGAGGCTGAGATTCAGGTTATCACATGGGATCAGTACTGGACGCTTTTGGAGGCGGGTGCTTCGGGCGGAGATTTGCCGGATGTATTCTGGATGCATTCCAATGAGTCCCAAAAGTATATGAGCAACGGAATTTTGATGGATTTGACCGATCGTATCGCAGCCAGCCAGATGGTTGAGATGGACAAGATGAAATCCGATATCCGTGCATTGTATGAATATGAGGGCAAAACCTATGCGATTCCGAAGGACATCGATACCATCGCGCTTTGGTACAACAAGACGATGTTCGATGAGGCGGGCATTGCATATCCGGATGAGAATTGGACATGGGATGATTACTATGACGCCGCCGTGAAACTGACCAAGGAAGACGGCAGTCAGTACGGTACCGCGATGAACCCGTCCAACAATCAGGACGGCTGGTACAATATCGTGTACTCCATGGGCGGAAATATCATTTCCGAGGACAAGAAGAAATCCGGCATGGATGATCCGAATACCCTCAAGGCGATGGAATTTGTCGACAAGTTGAGAAAAGACGCGATGCCGGATGCGACCGTGATGTCGGAAACCGGAACGGATGTGCTTCTGTTCTCCGGAAAGATTGCGATGCTTCCGCAGGGTTCATGGATGCTGGCGGCATTCAAGGACAATGAGTATATGGTGGAAAACTGTGATATTGCGGTACTTCCGAAGGATGCGACAACCGGCAAGAGAGTCAGTCTTTACAATGGTCTCGGATGGGCGGCAAGTGCCAACACCAAGAATCCGGACGGAGCCTGGAAGTTGATCGAGTGGTTCTCTTCCAAGGCGATGCAGGAAAAACAGGCGAAACTCGGCGTAACCATGGCGGCTTATGAAGGCGTATCCGACACATGGACACAAAGCACTGACAAGTTCAACCTGGATGCATATCTGTATATGCTGGATCAGTCCGATTTGGTGATTCGTCCGAGTTCCCGTGCAACGGTTGTGTGGGAAAACAACAATACCACATGTTTGGTGGAGGCATGGTCCAATAAAGTGACGATGGAAGAGGCGTGCAAGAAAGCGGCACAAGAGATGAATGCGTATCTTGCGGAAGAATAATTGTAAAGAAAACCGCATGATTGCTAAGGAGTCGTGAGATTGCATAAAAACCGTGATGTTTCGGGTGATTCGTGAGATGCCGGATATCCGGTGATGTTTCGGGCAATTCGCAAGAAGCCGGACAGCAATGCGGATGAGAATATTTTCAGGAAATCGGCCGAAGGCGGGTACTCGCCTTCGGCTTTAAAAAAAATTTGATTTAAGGATGGAATCAAAGAAAAACAGATCAAATACATATGGTTTTAGAAAAAGACAGGAGGTTGTATGCCGGGAAGGAAAGGGAAGATGACGCCCAGAGAAAAAAGTGAATTTCTTTGGGGTTGGGCATTTATTTTACCGACAATGATCGGAATTATTACATTGAATATTTATCCGATTTTTAAAACGATTTATGAGAGCTTTTTTAAAGCGGGAGATTTCGGAAAAGGAAATAAATTTATCGGACTTGCCAACTATGCAAAATTGTTTTCAAGCGGAGTCATCTGGCAGGCGATCATCAATACGTTCAAATATGCCATCGTGGAAGTTCCGTTTTCGATCGCGATTTCCCTCGTGCTGGCTGTGCTGTTGAACCGAAAGATGAGGGGGCGAGCCGCCTACCGGACAATATTCTTCCTGCCGATGGTTGCGGCTCCGGCTGCGATTGCCATGGTGTGGAGATGGCTGTACAACTCGGAATTCGGACTTTTGAATCATTTGCTCGGTGCGAAGATCAACTGGATTTCCAGCTCCAACATTGCGGTGTACTGCATTGCGGTTATCGGTATATGGTCCATCATCGGATACAACATGATTTTATTTCTTGCCGGATTGCAGGAGATTCCGAAGGATTATTATGAGGCGTCGAGTCTGGACGGAGCAAACGGAATTACGCAGTTCTTCAATGTCACCGTGCCATTGCTTTCACCGACGATTTTCTTTGTCACGGTGACCAGAACCATCGGTGCGTTCATGGTATTTGACTTGATCTTCATGGTTATGGATCGAAACAATCCAGCCCTTCAGAATGTGCAGTCGCTGGTGTATCTTTTCTATGCCTATGCGTTCCGGGACAACAACAAGGGACTGGGTGCGGCGGTCATCGTGGTGTTGCTGCTCATCATCCTGTTCATGACTTTGCTGCAGATGTTTGCACAAAAGAAATGGGTTCATTACAATTAAGGAGGACAGCATGAAAGCAAAAGCTAATTTTAATAAAATATTGATTCATGTAATATTGATCGCGGTATCCATTACCATGCTTGTGCCTTTTTTGTGGATGACTCTTACCGCATTTAAAACCGTCGGAGAATCCACAAGGGTTGCGCCGTTTTCGATCTTGCCGGAAAAATGGATTTGGAGCAATTTTACGGAAGTCATCAACAATATGGATTTCCCGAGACTGTATCTGAACACATTGCTTCTGATCGGCGGGAGAGTGCTGGCGGCGGTGCTGACCGCAACCACCGCGGGATACGCGTTTGCAAGACTGAATTTCAAAGGAAAGAATTTGATGTTTGCCCTGATTATTTTCCAGATGATGGTACCGGGACAGATTTTTATCATTCCGCAGTATCTGATGGTGAGCAATCTGAAAATGCTGGATACGGTATTTGCTCTGGTGTTTCCGGGTCTTGTTACCGCATTCGGAACCTTTTTGTTAAGGCAGAGCTTTATGTCCATGCCGAAAGATTTGGAAGAGGCGGCGAGAATAGACGGATGCAATATCGGACAAACATTTCTTTTCGTGATGATGCCGCTGGTGAAGTCCAGTATGGTGGCGCTCGGGATTTTTACCGCGGTGTTCGCATACAAAGATTTGATGTGGCCGATGATTGTCAACAAGAGTATTATGCCGCTGTCTGCCGCTTTGGCGAAGATGCAGGGGCAGTATACGAACAATTATCCGCAGCTGATGGCGGCATCCTTGCTGGCATCCGTGCCGATGATTATCATCTACCTGATTTTCCAGAAACAATTTGTGGAAGGCATTGCGACATCGGGCGGAAAATTATAGAAGAAAAAACAAATCTATGATGGAGAATAGAAATGATTATCAGTAAAGACAATGTGATTACACTGTATACGAAAAATACTTCGTATCAGATGAAGATCGATGAGTACGGCTATCTGATGCACACATGGTACGGAGAAAGAATTTATGACGATATGTCCTATCGTTACTACCGATTCGACCGCGGCAATGCGGGTCAACCGTATGAGGGAAAGGATCGCCGATACTCGTTGGATATTATGTGTCAGGAGTATTCCACGTTCAGCAATGGAGATTATCGTGCGGACAGCATTCAGGTCATTCATCCGGACGGCAGCAATGTATTGAATCTCAAGTATGAGGCACATGATATCATCAAGGGGAAGTATGATTTGGAGGGGCTTCCGAATTTTTTCTGGGATGAAGAGGACGGGGAAACTCTGGTGGTGACTCTTTGCGATGAAGTCGAAGGCATCAAGGTGGAGCTGTTCTACGGAGTTTTGGAGGCGCATGATATTATCACCAGAGCGGCAAGAATCATCAATACAACCGGAGAAACCCGGTTTGTCAGAAAGGCATATTCGGCTTGTCTGGATTTTGCGGACGGAGATTTTGATCTGATTCATTTCCACGGTAAGCACAATATGGAAAGAAAGATGGAACGAAATGCGCTGATACACGGAAAAATGTGTATTGAAAGCAATCGCGGCATTTCCGGTCATCAGGAGAATCCGTTTATTATTCTGGCGGACAGAACCGCTACGGAAACATCGGGTTCCTGCTACGGAATTGCTCTGGTTTACAGTTCTTCGTTTAAGATGGAAGTGGAAGTGGATCAGGTGAATCAAACCAGAGTGGTTGCCGGACTCCACCCGGAGCAATTGTATTATCAATTAAAAAAAGATGAGTACTTGACCTTGCCGGAAGTGGCTTTGACCTATTCGGATGCGGGGTTTGAGAAAATGACGCATTGTTATCATGATGCCGTTCGCAAGCATTTGATGAGAGGGGAATTTGTCCACAAACATCGCCCGATTCTGGTCAATAACTGGGAAGCCACTTACATGGATTTTGACGGGGAGAAGATCCTTCAGATTGCGAAAAAAGCTGCTGAGCTTGGCGTGGAAATGCTGGTTTTGGATGACGGCTGGTTCGGTGTTCGAAATCAGGACAATTGTTCTCTCGGAGATTGGTATACCAATGAGGAAAAGCTCGGGTGCAGCATGGGAGAGCTTGCAGAAAAAATCAATGCGCTCGGTCTGAAGTTCGGGCTTTGGTTTGAACCGGAGATGATCAGTGAAAACTCGGATCTTTATCGGGCGCATCCGGACTGGATGGTAAAAGTACCGGGAAGGAAAGGTGCACGAAGCAGGGATCAGTTCGTATTGGATTATACGAGGACGGAGGTGGTTGCGGCAATCGAAACGATGATGCGGGATATTCTCGACAATGCCAATATCGAATATGTGAAATGGGATATGAACCGTTGCATCTGTGATATCTATTCCCACGGTCTTGAGAACAGAAATCAGGGAGAGTTTCACTACCGGTATATGCTGGGACTGTACGGTCTGCTGGAGCGCCTGATCACATCCTATCCGAATGTGTTGTTTGAGGGCTGCAGCTCCGGAGGCGGGCGATATGATCTGGGGATGTTCCACTATCATCCGCAAATCTGGTGCAGTGATGATACGGATGCGATTGAGCGTCTGGAAATTCAGTACGGCAGTTCATTCCTGTATCCGATCGGTGGATGCGGCGCCCATGTTTCTGCGTCTCCGAATCATCAGACACGTCGTGCAACCGATATCGAAACGAGAGCAACGGTGGCGATGGACGGAACCTTCGGCTATGAGCTGGATTTGAATAAACTGTCAGAGGAGGATCAGGATGCGGTGAAGGCGCAGGTGAAAGAATACCTGAAATACGATGAGCTGATTCATGAAGGCGATTATTATCGTTTGAACAGTCCGTATGACAAAAGCCGGATCACGGCATGGCAGCATTTGAAGAAGGATAAGAGCTTCGGACTGTTGAGTGCGGTGGTTCAGAAACTGGATCCCAATCCGCCGGCGATCTTTGTGTATCCGCGCGGTTTAAAGCCGGATGCAAGGTACAGGATCGGCAAGGAAATCCGATACGGAAGTACGTGGATGAGCGGAGGATATCTGCTTCCGGATATTACGAAAGAATATCAAAGCTTTCGATTGGAAATCCATTTGATGGAATAATCTTTCAATCTGCAGATGCGAAGAAGAACTTTTCTTCGCATCTGTTTTTCGGTTTTCAGAATTGCAAAAAGGGAGTATAATCGATGTGAAAACCTGCGGTACATACAAAAATGCGCATGCATATGTGCCGGCAAGGAAACATAAAGGAGTGAGAGTGTGATTATTGACAGAATTGAAAATGCAAAGGATTATTTTTATTTACAGGGGTTTCAAAAAGGACTGGAGGAGCTTCAAAAGCTGGGGGAAAACCCAAAGTTAAAGCGCTATGATTTTGAAGGCGGCTATTTTTTTCTTTCCGAAGGGGATACCATGCCGGCGGATGCGGGAGACTATGAAGCTCATAAAAAGTATATCGATATACAATACATTCTGGACGGATGCGAGGAAGTGGTATGGGCAAATGCTCACGAACTGGAGATTTCAAAAGAGTATCAACAGGAGAGAGATATTGCAATGTATCAGGGGAAGTCGGTGCAAATCAATACGATAAAAGCGGGAATGTTCTGGATTGCTCTTCCTCAGGATGCGCATAAACCGGCTCGCCACAGCGAACAAATGCATCATTATAAAAAAGCGGTTTTTAAATTGCCTTATCATGGGGATAATCTGTAACGAAGTTGAAGTGATAAGCTGCAGGGAATTGTGTAACAAAGTTGAAGCGATAAGCTGCAGGGAATTGTGTAACAAAGTTGCGGCGATAAGCTACATGAAATACGGTGTTTGCGCAAAGCGGATGACCGAAAAAATGTGTGAAAGAGGAGAAGTATGGCGTGGTTTGATGAAGCTTTGGTGTATCACATTTATCCATTGGGGCTGACAGGAGCTCCGAAGAAGAATACATATGATGATGTACGAAGCAGGATGAATGATATTGTTTTTTGGATTGAGCATATCAAAGAGATGGGGTTTAACACGATTTATATCGGACCCTTGTTCGAGTCTTCGGAGCATGGATATGACACCTGCGATTATAAGAAACTGGATTCCAGACTCGGAGTGAACTGTGATTTTCAAAATTTTGTAAAAAAGGCGCATGAAGTCGGGATAAAAGTGATTGTTGACGGTGTTTTCAATCATACCGGCAGGGATTTTTTTGCGTTCAGGGATATCTTGGCAAATCGTGAGAATTCCGCCTGCAAAGACTGGTATCGACAGGTGAACTTTCAGGGGAATAATGAATACAATGACGGATTTTCATATGAAAACTGGGGTGGGCACAATCGTCTGGTGAAGCTGAATTACCAAAATGAAGAAGTGATGAACTATATGCTGGATGTGGTCAACTTCTGGATTGACGAATTTGACATTGACGGAATCCGTCTGGATGCGGCGGATGTGCTGGATTTTCGTTTTATGGAAAGACTCCGCGCATTTACGGACATGAAAAAAACCGAATTTTGGCTTATGGGCGAGGTGATTCACGGGGATTACGGCAGATGGGTTAATGCAAAGATGCTCCATTCCGTGACAAATTACCAGTTGTACAAAGCCTTGTATTCCGGCCATAATGACTATAATTACTTTGAAATCGCGCACACTGTGAATCGTTTTGTGGATATGTACAAACAGGGGATGCGTCTGTATAATTTTGTGGACAATCATGATGTGGAGCGCATCGCAAGCAGATTAAGCAGAAAAGAAGATATGATACCGGTGCATATTTTGCTCTATACATTATTCGGCATTCCGTCGGTATATTACGGATCGGAGTTCGGAATCGAAGGCAGGAAAGAAAAATACTCGGATGACAGTCTTCGTCCGTATTTGCACATTGATTCCGTCAAAGATCAGAAACACAGCAATCCGTTTACAAATATGCTCGTGAGGCTCGGAAAACTTCGGGAGGAAAACCGGATCTTTGCATACGGGGATTACAAGGAATTGCTTTTGACCAATCGACAGTATGCATTTTCCAGAAGTCTTGGGGAAAGCTTTGCAATTACGGTTGTGAACAATGATGACACTTCCTGCAGAATAAGGATACCGGTTCGAAACGACCGGCTGGAAGGTTCGGTTTTGAGAGGGTATTTGCAGGAAACGGAGTATACCGTTCGCGACGGTGCGGTGGAGATGGAGTTGCCGCCCCACTTCGGAGAGGTTTTGCTTAAGACATGACAAATGGGGAAAGCGTTGCGAGCACGGCAGTGAACAATGATGACACCTTCGTCGTCGCGAGGGAAGCGGTATGGGCTTTGAAAGGAAGCAGGGAGCATTCATAAATTCGGTTAAATAAAGGGAATGTGCAGATCACATTCCCACTGAGGTTTTTTATTCCGCATAAAGCTTGACGGAAATGACTTTTCCTGTAAATGCATCCACCGGACTGATCTCGCCCGTGTACGTGACGGTAACCATGTCGCCTTCTTTTACGGTGGACAATCCCTCCGGCGCCGTTTCAAAAGCAAACAGTGCGTCACCGTCATCGGTGGTCAGAACGAATTGCGTGTTTTTGATTGCGCTGATGGTGCCTACCGCTTCATTGACTTCTTCATTTTCGCCGGCAACGGACGAGTTTGCGCTGCTTTGTACAGTCGTTGCCTGAGAATTGCCGGATGAGGAATTGGAACATGCCGAAGCGACTCCCATTACCATGAGCACAGCCGCTATAGCCAATAGTTTTGTCTTTTTCATAGTACAATCCTTTCGTTTGTTGTCTGTTTGTGTTTTGAGTTTTCCAAATGGAAAATCTGTATGCCGATATCGACAAGGGCAATGTTAACACGAAATTCTGAAATTAAAAGGATATGAATGCTTAAAAAAAAATAAAGAATATATTTCTCATATCGGATTTATCGGGATGAAAAGCAATGGAATCGGTATGGGATCGGAAAAGAAGGAGGAAGTATATGTACGATTACCTG
>JBHAEV010000143.1:0-2937 GCA_041855735.1 Lachnospiraceae bacterium | reverse complement strand
TATAAAGTGTCGATTTTACTTGAAAATAGCACAATTTTACGATAATATAAAAAAGAAAATAATTTTATGACCGGGGGAGTACATGATGGACAGGATTTACGAAAGCAAAAGAGAGTATACAAGAATCGGGAACGATCCGAACGAGGTTCAACACCGGTATGAATTGGAAAACGCCTTTCTGCACACGCTGTCCATGGGTGATTACGACGCCACAATACAAAATCTGGAACGCTTTCTTGCCATGAAAATCGAACCCAGAACCGATAACAAAATCAACAACAGTCGTTATATGATGGGTGTTCTGAATACACTGTGCCGAAAGCATCTGGAACTGATCAACCGGATTCACCCGCTGTATCTGGACGATATTTCCTGCAAGATTGCAAAAAAACTTCAGGAGTTCGGGACTGCAGATGAAATCGACATGTTTTATAAAGAAATTATCCGCAGATACTCCATTTTGGTGCAGAACCATTCCCGAAAGGGATATGGGGAAATCATTCAAAATGTGGTGGCATATATCGACTTTCATTATTTTGAAGGGCTCACGCTCTCCTCACTGGCAGACCGCTTTAACCTGAGCCACTCTTATCTTTGCGCGCTTTTTAAAAAAGAAGTCAAAAAAACACTCACCGAATACATTCATAAAGCACGTATTCGCCAAGCCATCCTTTTGCTCAATTCCACATCCATGCCCATATCGGAAATCGCCCATCATTGCGGCTATGCGGACAGCAATTATTTTATCCGTATTTTTAAAAAAATGCAGGGAATTTCGCCGAAGTCCTACCGGCAAATGATTCAGCGATCGGAGTAACAAAACGACACTCCAAATAGTTTGACATCAAAGCAACAAAACGACACTCCAAATGGTTTGACATCGGAGTGCCGTATGGATTTCTTATGCCCCGAGATTGTGCAGAAAATCGTCCACCAGCATCTGCTGAAGTTTCGCATCCAGTTTCCCGGCAATCATCTCCTTCACCACTTTTGAAAACCCGCTCCAGCTTTGCTTCTCTTTTTTTACCATAATCGGATAAAAGAACACACCGTTTTTCTGTGCCGCCTCCATATCGCCCTTGGCATCTCCGACCATGATGCATTTGGAAGGCTCATAGCCGAATTGCAAGAGTCTTCCGATGCAGTCGGACTTTGATCCGGCATCCTGTGCCATGATGATGTTCACATAATCCGTGAATCCGTGTCTGTGCCATTCCCCGGCGATCGCTTCCTTATTGGCATTGGATACAACGGCAATATCACAGAACTTTGCCATCTTTGAAACGGCGGCGTATGCACCTTCAAACGGACGAATCTCTTCCTTTGGAATCTCGCGGATGATTTGATTCACAGCTTTGGACCAGTTCAATGCTTTCTTCAAACCGATGCTTTCGGATTTTTCCAGTTCCCTTTCAATCGACTTCTCCGACAACTCCGTCGCGGTCTTCGTCCAGTTCAATATGCTCTCAAAATCCTCGATCTTCTCATACTTTTCATTGACTTCCCCCAGCAGCATGACCAAGCCTTTAAATCGATTGATGCCTCTGGTAATACTGTACAGATTGATTTCATTCCATCTTGCCAGAAGTTCCTCTTTGTATTTTTGCAATTCCCATTCTTCCACAAGCGCCGGTCCGAATGCACGGATGTGCTTGATATCCATGGCATCCATGACGCAGCCGTCCGAGTCGATGCAAAGCAAAAAATCTTTTGTTTTTTTGTAGTCCATAGTATTGCCTCGTCCTTCCGTATTTTGTTTCAAAAATCATTCATAGACATTTGCGAAACGCTGATAAAATCAGCACTTCCTCAGATATTGTCCGGCAAATATCGTCTGAGATACTGTCCGGTATAGCTCTTCTCTACCTTTGCGACTTCCTCCGGTGTGCCGCTTGCAACCACCGTACCGCCCTTGTCACCGCCTTCCGGTCCCATATCGATGATATAATCCGCTGTCTTGATCACGTCCAGATTGTGCTCGATGACCAGTACCGTATTGCCCCCGTCCGACAGCCTGCGAAGGATTTCGACCAGCTTGTGTACATCCGCAAAATGCAATCCGGTGGTCGGCTCGTCCAGAATATAAATCGTCCTGCCGGTGCCGCGCTTGGACAACTCCGTGGCAAGCTTGATTCTTTGCGCCTCCCCTCCGCTCAGTTCGGTGGACGGCTGCCCGAGCTTGATATAGGAAAGGCCAACATCATACAGCGTCTGAATCTTTCGCTGTATGGTCGGTATATTCTCAAAAAATGCAAGCGCTTCTTCCACTGTCATGTTCAACACATCATAAATCGACTTTCCCTTGTATTTCACCTCCAGAGTTTCACGATTGTATCTCCTGCCCTTGCAGACTTCGCAAGGTACATAGACATCCGGCAAAAAGTGCATCTCAATCTTGATGATTCCGTCGCCGCTGCAACTCTCACAACGTCCGCCTTTCACATTGAAGCTGAATCTTCCTTTGGCATAGCCCCGCATCTTTGCTTCCTGCGTTGCCGCAAACAGATCCCGGATCATATCAAAGACACCGGTATAGGTTGCCGGATTGGATCGCGGAGTGCGCCCGATCGGACTTTGATCAATGGCAATGACCTTGTCCAGCACCTCCGCCCCGTCCAGGGATTCGAATTTTCCGGGAATGGTTCTGGCACGGTTTAATTTCTTTGCCAGTACTTTATATAGTATTTCATTCACAAAGCTCGATTTTCCGGAACCCGATACACCGGTGACACAGGTCATGATGCCGGTCGGAATATCGATGTCCACATTTTTCAGATTGTTCTCCCGCGCACCTTTCAAATGCAGCCAGTTCGATGCTTCTCTTCTGCTGTCCGGAACTTCTATTTTGATTTCACCGGAGAGGTATTTTCCGGTAATCGATGCCGGATTTGCCATGATTTCCTTTGCATTGCCGACAGCCACAACCTCTCCCCCGTG
>JBHAEV010000142.1:0-11508 GCA_041855735.1 Lachnospiraceae bacterium | reverse complement strand
ACAATGCACATGCCGTACATCCGAATCATCCGGAGAAAACCGATGATTGTAACTGCGCCTATATGAACGAAGGCATCGTCATCAAATCCCATGCCGGACAAAAATACACCAGTGACGGCATGAGCATCGCACTCACAAAGGCGATTTGCAGACGCAAAAACATTCCGTACCAGTTTTTCGCCAACCGCTCGGACAGTGTCGGGGGAAGCACGCTTGGCAACATTCTTCTTGCCCAGGTGTCGGTCAATGCCGTGGACATCGGCCTGGCGCAACTCGCCATGCATTCCGCTTATGAGACGGCGGGAGTGAAAGATGTGGAGCATATGATTGATTTTTGCAGGGAATTCTACAACACCTCACTTGAAGAAAATTCCGCCTTCTCCATGGAATTGAGATGAGATAAGGCTCGGATGAGAGTACACGGATCCTAAGGCGGAATCGGCTGATTCCGGCAAAAAATACTGCGACTCTTTGCATGGAAGATATGCAGAGAATCGCAGTATTTTCATGTTGAAGATCGCCATGATACGGGAATCTTCAGTATAATCTGTAAAGCGAATAATTCGCCAAATAGTCAATAAAATTGTTGTTGTATAACAAATCCAAAAAGACACTTTTTTGGATAAATCCGAGCGGCCATCCGCCGATTACCGTACCCGACAGAGCCAAAATCATAAGAAAAACAACCCAAATAAACATAATTCCGACAAAACCGAATGTCACCGCACCGACCAGTTGGCCGACCCCTTCTTTGAAAGGAACCGGCTTCATCCATTCATATTTTTTGGACAGCTTTAAGATCCCCCAGCCGAAAAACAGCATCCATACAATAAAAGTCACAATATTAATAATGATATTGCTGATGTACAAACCCACATAGTCCTGAAAATTACCCGCTCCGAACTGTGCATGCACCGACTCGGTATTTCTGGCGATCAAAACACGCTTTATTTGATTTGTAGTGTTTAAATCATTAATCATTGCCGTTTGCTCTTCGGTACCGTATCCCTGAGAGTTCGTGGGCAATTCGTGAAATCCGATATTATTCAGCGCATAAGTTTCAACAAATCGCTCCATGCCGGTGTAGTCGTTTATGATTCGGACTGTCTTCGGTGCAAAAAATGCAGCAAGAGCGATTGCAATAATAAAATACCCCATATATGCCCATGCTTTGTGCCCCCCCATTTCAAACCCTTTCAACATAAAACGGCTCAGAATATACAGTATGATCAATTCAAAAAGGTGGTCAAAAATCCACTGAACTGCATTCATTATCATGATATAAAATGCTCCTCTTTCAAAATGAGTAATCCGTTTTTGTCATACCTCTTGGAGAAAATCGAAACAATCCTGCGAAGAAGTCCCGGTCTTTCCGCACGATCCGCCACTTCCTCAATCAATGCTTCCGCATTGAGCTTGTTTAAAATGATTCCGTCCTCCTCCATAATCTCCGCTCTCTCGAACAGGGCATTGATGCTGTTCCCCGGAATGATACAATCAATCTTTGTCGCATAATGGTCCGCATATTCTACAAACGCTTCAATCTCCATTTCTTCCAGCATGGATGCGTCCGGCTCTTCCTTTTCATCCTCGGCCGGTGTTGCCTCTTCCTCCTTCGACACGGCGACATTTTCACCGCGGAATATCTTTCGCTCCCTTGCAAAAGCCTCATTCTTTGCAAATTCATCGGAAGATTCCGCTTCCTCTGCACGGGATTCCTCCTTTGCAAAAACTTCCTCCTCCGATCGGGCAGTTTCCTCCTCCGGCTCCGCCTCTTGCGGTTTGGCTTCTTTCCGATTTTGAATCACAATATCGCTGACATCTTCAAAATCATCCTCTTCGAACTCGATCTTTACGGATTTTGAGCCGCAAATTTCACCAAGCTCCGGATAATTTTCCTGCAAATATTCGATTCCCGATACCGTATCCACAAAAATCAAAGATTTATCCGCGGTACGGGCAAGCTCCAACAATTCCGACACCGTTTGCTCCGTCAAATCCGAAGCACCTTCGATAATCAGATCCTTTTCACCGATTCGCTGCGCAGATGCAAAAACTCCCTTTGCATTCAGCTTTTCCGCCTTGATCTTTGCGATCTGCTTTACCTCTTTGGTGACCTGATAAATCTCTTTCAATTTCTCGGCAGCCGCACTCAATGCCTCATCCAAAGATTCCACTGCCACAAATGCAGATTTATAAAACACTTCCGGCTCTTCTTCCGGCTCCTCGTAATCCAGGTCTTCAATCATCAAGTCCCCCTCGACGATATGAATCTTTTCGGACTCGGCACTCGCAGTTGCATCTGCATAGATTACGGTAGAGGTTTCCCTCGCTTCGAGAGCCGCCCGGATATTCGACAATATTTTGGTCTTGTCATGTTCGCTGTCTTCCACTTCCTGAACATTTTCGCCCATTGCCTTGATATCCCGTCCGATCTGCTCTTCTTCCACAATATTATCAATCTGGGCGATGGTTTGCGCTTCATTGATACCGGAGCTGTCCATCTCACTTTCATGGATGGCATAATCCACACCGGCATCAATCCGATTCAGATCGATTTCTTCGCTGTCTGTTTCGGTTTCTTTCGTGTCCGCGGTCGTTTCCAAAACGACCTCCTCTACGACTTCCGGCTCCTCATCCGTCGCCTCATCATACTCCTGACTGATTCCGTTCATCACCACATTCAATTCGTCTTCATCCGGCAGATTCACCGGGTCCGCATATTCCGTGAAATCATTTTGAGCGGGATTCTCGTCGTAACTTCCGTATTCCCCGTCGACATACTCCTCTCTCGGTATAAACCTCCGCTCATAGAATTCTTCCTCTTCTTCCGAATTGCCGTGATCGATTTGAGATTGATAATCAAATCTCGTTTCATTCGGATAATGTTCCGGATTTTCCTCCCTGATGCTTGGAGTATAATCACTTTCCATCTCTATATTCCGTTGCAACAGCTCCTTCTGTGACATATCCGCTTCGGACGGGATCTCCTTGAATCTCTCGTCATACTTATCGCGATTTTGCATCAGGCCGATCTGAGAATCCGTGAGAGGTACGCCTTCTTTCTTCGTCTTCAGTTCAATTGCCTTATCCACATATTTGCCGAGTCCGAACATCAGCATAATATTGTCGCAGGTTTTAATACAATCCTCGGATCTGCCCGCCTCATGATACAATTGTGCCAGCTCGAACATCCACTCTTCGTCCAATTCCAGCTCCACATACTTCTCCAGCGTCAAAATCATCTGATCGACATGCGCCCCTTTTTCTTTTAATATCAGATATCGAAGCACATAATTTCTGGCATCCTCCGGAAATTCCTTGTAGAACTCCTTATAGTATTCCTCCGCATCCGCAAGATTTTCGGCTTTCAGACTCAGAATCGTCAGTTTATATAAGACCCTTTGCCCCTTTGAAGATCTCTCAAATGCCAATTCCAGTATGGCCTTTGCCTCCGCATACTCTCCGTTTTTCTCGTAAACTTCCGAAACCATGGAGAGAAGACTGGTGTTATGAACACGGCGCCAATTAATGCTGTCCGCAATTCTCATGGCTGTTTCAAATTCACCCTGTTTCACCATTTTCTTTAATTGGTCAACCTTATAATTAAATTCATATTTATCCATCTTAGACTTCTCCCAATCCATATACAAGAAGAGTTATAAACTCACTCTTCCTTCCAACGCTCTCAGCAAAGTAATTTCATCAATGTATTCCAAATCACCGCCAACCGGAACTCCGCTGGCAATGCGACTCACCTTTATGCCCGTGGGCTTTACCAGCTTTGCAATATACATCGCCGTGGTTTCCCCCTCCAATGTCGAATTCGTGGCAATGATGACTTCATCCACATCTTTCTCCAGGCGAGTCATCAATTCTTTTAACCTGATATCTCCCGGACCTATGCCGAGCATGGGAGAAATCGCACCGTGAAGCACATGATAAACCCCCTCAAATCGCCCGACCTTTTCGTATGCAGCCAGATCCTTTGTACTCTCCACAACCATAATGGTCTTTTTGTCCCGATTCGGACTTTTGCAAATCGGGCAAATCTCCCCGTCCGTAAGCGTGAAACACTCCTGACAATAATGGATATGCTCTTTTGCATCCAGCATCATTTTCGAAAGCGCTTCCACCTGCTCCCTCGGAAGATTGATAATGTGGAATGCCAGCCTTTGTGCGGACTTCGTACCGACGCCCGGCAATTTGCCGAGTTCGGCAATCAATTTCGTGATATAATTGCTGTAATATTCCATTTAGAACGGAAGTCCTCCGCCAAGCATACCCATGGACGACTTGCTTTCTTCTTCCAGTTTTCTGAGTGCCTCATTCACCGCAGCCAGAATCATGTCTTCCAACATTTCCACATCCTCCGGATCCATCGCATCTTTGTCGATTTTCACGGAGGTAAATTCTTTCTTACCGGTCAAAGTCACGCTGACCGCACCTCCGCCGGTTGTTACGGTAAATTCCTTGTTTTCCAACTCCTTTGCCTGCTCTTCCATCTGCTTTTGCATCTTTTGAGCCTGCTTTAACAAATTGTTCATATTGCCCGGCATCATTCCGCCGCCAAATCCGCCTCTTTTTGCCACGTTTCTCCCTCCAAAATTCGGTTATTCCCGATGTTATTCCACTTCAATATCCGGAAAATGAATCTTCCCGAGTACCGTTCCTTCAAAATCCTCGTATATGATTTCGCCTCTTTGCTTATCCGCAACATATACAAATTGAAACTCAAAATTTTTATGGTATTTTTTTTCCAAAGCTTCGCCGATCAGACGGGTGTATTCTTCTCTTTCCTTCACCATATCATACAGTATTTTTTGGTGAAATATAATCTGAATAATATGTTCGTCCGAAAGCAGCGGTTTTGTCTTCATGAATTTGGATGCATCCGCTCCGCCAAGTCCGGCCATGGTCTGTCCCCACTGTGCCTGAATCATCTCAAATTCATCGAAATTCGCTCTCTCCACCTTCACGACTTTCACGGGAGCTGTGCTTTTCTTCTCCTCCGATTCTTTCACCGCGGCAATGACGGGTGGATTCTTTTGCATCCGGAGAATCTCCCTCTCCACCCGGCTGATTCTGGTAAATACGGTGTCATTCTCCTCCTCCATCTGGGGAGTCATGATTTTTATCCATTCCACTTCCAGAAGAATTCTCTTTTGAGAAGAATATTTCATGCGATTGGACAAATCCGAACAAATTCGAATCAAACGCATGATTTCATCCTGCGAGATGCCCTGCAATGCTTCGTTCATCTGCAAAACATTCTCCTTCGTCATTTCAAGGATATCCTGCGCTCCTCTGCTTGCATGCAGTATCAGCATATTCCTGAGAAACCACAAAAAGTCATTGATAAACTGCCCCAGCTCGCGTCCTTCCAGCACCAGTTCATCCACGATATCAAGCGCCCGGCGCAAATCTCCGTGACACAAACACCGAAACATCTGCAGATATGTCGATATGTCCGAAAGTCCGAGAATACGCACAACATCGTCGCGGGTAATCCTCTGATCCTGAAAATACGCAATGCATTCGTCAAGGATGCTCAATGCATCTCGAAACGCACCGTCCGCATTCTGAGCTATGACAAAAAGAGCCTCCTCTTCAATGTCGATTCGCTCCGATGCACATACTTCCCGCAATCTCTCCACGATGGTCGCCGCACGAATTCTCTTGAAATCGTATCTTTGACATCGGGACAGTACGGTAACGGGAAGTTTGTGTACTTCCGTAGTTGCAAGTATAAATATAACATAATCCGGCGGTTCTTCCAAGGTCTTCAAAAGCGCATTGAATGCCTCCGTGGAAAGCATATGCACCTCATCGATGATGAATACTTTGTATTTCCCGATCATCGGCGGATATGCAACCTGTTCGATAATATTCCGGATATTGTCAATGCCGCGATTGGATGCCGCGTCAATCTCCGCGACATTCAAATTGCTGTCATTGAGAATTCCCTTGCAGATGTCACATTCATTGCACGGATTTCCGTCTGCCGGATTGCTGCAATTCACCGCCCTCGCAAGGATCTTGGCGGCACTGGTTTTTCCGGTTCCTCTGGTTCCGCACATCAAATACGCATGTGCCACCCTGCCGCTCTTCACCTGATTCTTCAAAGTTGTGGAAATACCGTCCTGTCCCTTCAGTTCATCAAATGTTTTGGGCCGCCATTTTCTGTATAATGCGGTATAGGACATTATTCATCTCCAAAGCTGATTCCAACCAGTCTTGCTTCCTTGATGATGGTCGAATTCGGATCCACCGTCTTCAGTTTTCCGGCAATCTCAATCAGCGGCAAACTGGAAAGTTCGTCTCCGCTCACAACAACCAGTTCCCCGAATTTTTTTTCTTTGATTAATTTGGCGCCATACGCTCCGATTCTGGTGGACAAAACGCGGTCAAAAGCACATGGTTCCCCTCCTCTTTGCATATGTCCCGGCACCGTCACGCGGATCTCGGAATGCGTTTTCTCGGAAATCCGTGCCCCGATTTCATAAGCAACCGAAGGGAATCCCGACTCCGCTTTTTTTGCTTTCAGTTCTTTTTTCTTTAATTTGGAATCCTCTTTGGAGATTGCCCCCTCCGCTACCGCCAGGATGGAAAATCGCTTTCCCGCCTTGTTTCGCTTATCGATGGCTTCGCAAATCGAATCAATATCGTACGGAATCTCCGGAAGCAATATGATATCCGCTCCTCCGGCAATTCCCGCATACAGAGTCAGCCAGCCGACCTTATGCCCCATGATCTCCACAATAAACACTCTTCCGTGCGATGCAGCCGTCGTATGAATGCAGTCAATTGCATTGGTTGCGATTTCCAATGCGCTGTGGAAACCGAAGGTCATATCCGTGCCGAATAAGTCATTGTCAATGGTCTTCGGCAATCCGATGACATTGAGCCCTCTGGAAGAGAGTAAATTTGCCGTTTTCTGGCTTCCGTTCCCTCCCAGCACAACCAGGCAGTCTAGTTTCAATGACTTATAAGTCATGATCATCGCATCCACCTTATCCACACCGTTCTCATCCGGCTGCTCCATCAATTTGAACGGCTGTCTGCTCGTTCCGAGCATGGTGCCGCCTCTTGTCAGTATTCCGGAAAACTTCTCGGCAGGCATCACCTGATAATCCTTGTACATCAGTCCCTTAAACCCGTCTTTGAATCCGATAATCTCAACATCGTCAAACATATTGTACAATGATTTCGCCACACCTCTCATTGTTGCATTCAGAGCCTGGCAATCTCCGCCGCTGGTAAGCATCCCCACTCTTAGCATAATTCACCTCCGAAATTTGTATCCATACGGATGATCCGCTTTTCATCCGAAATCTTCGACCGCAATATCAAATTGCATTCTTTTTTCACAAAGATACGCCGATATGAAGACTGTATTATTGCACCAATATCTATAACTGTCTAGATTTTATCATATTTTCCCATCGAAAGTAAACACAAAACATCATCTTCCTCAATCGGCCGTTCCTTCGGTACAAAAAAAACCAATCTGCACGAAAGCAAACTGGTTCAAATTTTTTAAACGTACATCCCGCTTCGAATGCCAACTCCGAACGTTACCATAGCAAACAGCTCAGCGACGGCGATCTTGCGGCACACGAAACATCCTGCTTAGTGCTGCTTCATTCCTGACCTGACACGGTTCACAAGCTTCCGTTGCGCAGGGACCCTCGCATCAACACTGCCTGAAACGGGCTGCTTCACAATCAATCACCCTCGGCGGGACATCACCCCTGCTAAAGCGGATTGCAGGTACAGGGCACCGCTATCTCCCCGGCTAGTACAAATTGTAGTATACGCTGATTCCCTCGTTTTTGTCAATACCCACCGCGCAATATCCCGATATTCTACGTACCATTTCCGATATTCTCCAAGTCGTCATCCGCAAATCCGCCTTCGCGTTTCGAAGTTGTGCCGACCCGGTCAATTCTCCGATTTGTTGAGAAATCCGGAGTTCTTGGAAAGCGGAAAAATCAAAGTCGCTTTAAACAAATCTCCGTCAATGGATATTTCAAACTTGCCGTTCTGAAGCTCCGTCAAGGATCTGGCAATGGACAAACCCAGTCCATGACCCGCCGTACTTCTGGATACATCCCCGCGCACAAATCTCTCCGTCAATTCCTCCGGTTTGATATTCAATGCCGCCTGCGAAATATTTTTAATGGTAAAAATGACCTGTTCTTCTTTTTTGACCATGCTCACATAGACTCTGGATTCCGCCAAGGCATATTTGTAAGCATTATTGTACAGGTTTTCAAGAACCCTCCAAAGCCGGCGTCCGTCCGCCTGTATAATCAGATTTTCCTTCGGCAGATCGGAAACGATTTCCAGTTTTCTTTCCTCGTATTTCTCTTCAAACTCTCCATTGGTCTGTTTCACCAGTGAAACAATATCAATGTCACCGATTTCCAGTTTTATGGTGCCGCTCGCCGCTCTGCTGGCTTCCAATAAATCATCCGTCAGATTTTTCAGTCTTTGAGCACTGTTTTCAATCGTTTGGATGTGTTCCAGAATTTTCGGCTGTGTCGGATTCTCTTTCCGTATCAATCCGATATAGGAAACAATATTTGTCAAAGGTGTTTTCAAATCATGAGACACATTGGTGATCAAATCTGCCTTCATTCGCTCACTTTTCACCTGTTCGCTGATCGCCTTTTTCAGCCCTTGTCCGATATTGTTCAGGTTGGATGCCATTTCCGCCTCCTTGCCGGTGAAATCCTGAACATCCAGATAGAACGCCGTATCACCTTCCGACATCTGGCAAACGATCTCGGAAATTTTCTCTCTTTGCACCATGTTTCGATAGATCCGATTGTACAAAATCACGTCCAAAGTCAATATGAACAATACCATAATAATGGCAATGATTCTCTCAATCAGGCCAACCCTTGTATAATACAGATATGCCGCAAAAAATGCAAAACAAAGATTAATGATGCAAAACAGAATGAAATTCCGCAAAATGCCCTGGGTATACTTTTCACCTTTTTTGTATATCCCGAATCCGTCCACCAGTTTCTTCAAAAAACTGTATTGATACAATACACCCGATTTTACGGATCGCACGATGGAAAAAACGACCGCCAATGCACAGATATAACCGATCACACCGGCTGCAATCGCCTTGGATTGCAGCAACGATTTGCCGAAGAAAATCACCCCGAATATTTTATCCAGGGAATTCTGATAAAGATACTGCAGCAAAATGGATGCCAAAACGGCAATCAGCACATTCATCTCCACGCCGAATTGATCCGTTTTCAAAATCCCGGTATTTCCGTTTTTGCGTTGAACCCTGCCGGAATAAAGCACCATAAGTCCGAATGTAATCAGCATCCCGAAAAAACCGGATATCAACAGCAATACCCCATGAAAATATTTTTCTCTGTCCGCAACATAATTTCTGCTGTTTTCGGAAAAAAAATCTTCCTTCGGATAATTTGTATCGATGGCAATCAGCACCTGATAGGAGGAATCCATGATCTTCGATGTCCGGTCCGAAAGATATTTTAAATTATCGGGAATGTCCGGCAAATTCGTTTCAATAATAGGGTATTCGGAATTGATTGCGGCATATCTTCCATATTCCGTTAATTTGTCATAGACAAAGCTTTCATCATTGGTATCGATTCTTTCTCCGAATGTCATCCGATAGCGCAGATTTGACTTTTGAATGTCGGTACGTTCTTTTGCGAAATAATAACGTCCGAGATATCTCATGCTTTCCGACACCAATTCCATGACGGACATATTAATCTGCGATTCTTCCTCAAAAAAGGCATCACCGTAGGATTTCCAGCTGACCAGATATTTTCTGTTCAAATCCCTTTCCGCGGTAAAATGATTTTGCCCCGCACTTTCCGAAACCAAAACCTGAAAATCATTGCCAAAGTAGATTCCGAGATCCTTGGATATATCGATCACATCCGCGACGGTATATTCCTCGCTCATCCCCTGGTTTTTTTCAATCACAAACAACGATTTTCCTTCATCAAAAACACCGTCCGTTTCAAAGATATTTTTGAGAAAGAAAAAATCAAACAGCAAGTCGGTCTCCTCTTCAAATTCGGACACGAACAACTCGGAATCCTCATAATTCTTTGCATTCAACCAGGAAATGCCCTTGCTGAAATTCGGACTTCGCATGATGTTCACCACACCGGTTATCAAAACGGCCAGGAATGCAAGATGCAACAGAAATATCAGGATTTTTTTGAATTCGAAATATGATGTTGTTTTTGTGATTTCTTTTTCTCTATTGTTTTTCAACTTTATATCCTACTCCCCAAACCACTTTCAGATACCTTGGCTCGCGAGGGTTGATTTCGATCTTCTCCCGGATATGCCGGATATGAACTGCAACCGTGTTGTCCGCTCCGATTGCTTCTTCATTCCAGATTTGCTCATAAATCTCATCAATGGAGAATACCTTACCCGCATTTTTTACCAGAAGCAATAATATATTGTATTCGATTGGAGTCAGTCGGATATTCTCGCCGGAAATGCTGACTTCCTTGGTGTCGTCATTGATGCTTAAATCACCGCAGGTAAACACTTGAGAGTCATTCTGTGCGGCAAGATTCCCCAGCTGTGTGTATCTTCTTAAGTGGCTCTTTACTCTTGCCACCAGCTCCAGCGGATTGAACGGCTTTGTCAAATAGTCGTCCGCACCGATATTCAAACCGAGAATCTTATCCTGATCTTCCGACTTTGCCGAAATCATGATAATCGGAATCGAACTGGTTTCTCTCACCTTGATGGTGGTTCGGATTCCGGTTAATCCCGGCATCATAACATCCACGATCAGCAGATCCACCGGCGTTTCCTCCATGATCTTAAGAGCCTCCTGCCCGTCGTATGCGCAGACTACATCAAATCCCTCTCCGGACAAATAGATTTTTATCGCCTCTACAATTTCCTTATCATCGTCACAAACCAAAATCTTTTTCATTCTCTACCTCTCTTTTTTTATTATATCTAGGCGTTTGCGAAACGCCACAAGCCGCATAAAGACGGCATTTTTTCTTCCAAAAAAACAAATAACTCCTCATTGGATATGCTATAATAGAGTTGCCAAAAAACCATTATTCGCTACCCAAGAAAGGAGTTATTCTGATACCTATGATACCATATAAACAGCTTTCTGTGGCAGATATTTTGGAGGATTGCCAAAATAAATTTGAAAATGATAAACCTGCGTTTCTTTCTCTATTAGAACAGCATATCGACATGGATGAAATTATCCCTTTGTCTTTTAGGAATCATTTCTATGCATCAACGGGCAGAACCCGTAAATACCCCTTACAAGCCTTTTTATGGGCTTTCATTATTCAGCGTATTTTTTCAATTCCAACAGATGAATTGCTGTTGGTCTTTCTTGCTTACTCAAAACCGCTTCGTGAATTCTGCGGTTTTACAAAAGTGCCTGATTCTTCCAAAATCACACGATTTAAACAGGATTTTTGTGAAGATCTCCAAACTGTATTT
>JBHAEV010000141.1:0-3769 GCA_041855735.1 Lachnospiraceae bacterium | reverse complement strand
GAATATCTGTTCGGAAAACAGCTTTCCAAAGTTTACCGTATTGTATACTGTGTTGTTGTTTTTGTAGGCTCCGTTATTGCAAACACATTGGTTTGGGATATTTCGGATACATTCAACGCTTTGATGGCGATCCCGAACCTTATCAGCTTACTGTTGCTCAGCCCGATTATTGTTTCCGAAACCAAGAAATACTTGTGGGATAATAATCTCGATACGGTCGACAAAGATCCTATTCCGACAATTTCAGAAAAATAATGAACCATAAACAAATGCAACGCAGGATTCTGCGTTGCATTTGTTATTTCGGGTGTTTTTATTTCGGTTTACGGCTGACCGTATACCGAAAATCACGAAATTCTATATTCCACTTCCATATATAAAGTATTTTCCTTTGCCACGCTTCTTGTGTTTTGTTTTGAAGCTTGTCCGTTTCATCACCGATTTCCCGATTTCAAAATCAAAAGCCACGACTTCAGCGTTTCCTCGTCGATCGGCGTTTCTTCAATAAAATTCGCATCCAAATGAAGCAGAAAATGCCAATCATCTTTTCCCTGTTCAGTATATACGATCGCTTCGCCATCTTCCGAACCGAAAAAATTACGCTGGACTTCATAGCCGTTTGCTTCCAGAAAAGCCTTAACTGCTTGATATTTTTCTTCCCTGCGCATAATATATCCTGAAACCTCCGGATTTTCAACCATATATGCATCCACTCTCGTCTGTCCGTCCACCAGTCCTTGATCCGCAATGGAAAGATTCGAAGGCTCATGCCATATGATTTCTACAGGCATATCCTCCGGAAACATCCAGCGCGTGAGCGGCACCCTTGTCCCACGGTGCTCCAGCTCCATGTAATCCGGTAATCCGGAAGGCTCGAAGAATTCCTCGGTATAAAGAAACTCATCCGATTGCTCCTCTTGAAACCGATAGCCCGGTATCTTCTGCACGAAATCCCGCCCATCCTCCAAGCTGTCGAACAATCCCACCTTCGTTTCATTATTTTCCTGCAAAAGAGTCAATAGATACATAGCCTCATCTCCTTATTATGTAATTTTAAAAAAATTTTACAACACCATCAATAAAGTCCCGATCGAAATCAGCACACAGCCAATGATCGATTTCATCGTAAACTGCTCGTGCAGGATCACTGCTGCGAGGATCATCGTGATCACAATGCTCAGCTTGTCGATCGGAACCACTTTGGACGCCTCCCCCAGCTGCAAGGCACGATAGTAGCAAAGCCACGATGCTCCCGTTGCAAGCCCCGACAAAATCAAAAATATCCAGCTCTTTCTGCTGATCTCAAAAATTCCATTCTGCGCTCCGACAATAAACACCATCGCCCATGACATCGCCAGCACGACAAGGGTTCTGATCGCTGTCGCAAGCGTCGAATTCACGCCGTCGATCCCAATTTTTGCCAAGATTGAAGTCAACGCCGCAAACAACGATGCTCCGACTGCAAATATCCACCACATACTTTCCTCCTTCAGCAAGACACCCAATTTGTCTTGTGCTCCGTTTTCATATCAGATCCATCGCGCAAGCTCCAACGAAAAATCCACGAATGATCCTTTGGTCGTCCAAATCTTCCATCCTTACGACAAACCGATCGGAAAGCGCACCCTACCACAATGGGAACGGAACATCCATATCATCAATTCTTCCGGTGAATTGTCAACTCCTACAAATTAACGACGCTCAGCTGATGGCAAAATCCTTCCGGAAAATAATTTTTCCCGCAAATACTTCCACTGATATGATATTTCATTTTCCCCTAAAAGTCAAAGCAGATATTCGGAATGTAATTGCTTTTGATCCGGTCATCCCACAAGTGTTGTTCAGTCCCCCCTTTTGATTCCCAAAGCATGCTGAAACGCAAAGCAGACTGATGTGATGCAAAAAGAGAACGAATTGAATTGCATCAAATCGAATTAATCGGATTGAGTCGATTTACTATGATGTGATGCGAGGCAACAAAATAAAATGAACCGGGATAAAACGAGCCGGCTGAAATACTATGGTATAGACCGGTATCATTCGATAGCTTTTGCTTTTACCCCTTGCTCTGTCAGATGCTCTCGTTCGCAAAAATTCGACAGTTTAAGAATTCAATGATATAATTGCAATATGCCAAGCCGATCTGTAAATTGCGTGCAGATCCGTTCAGCATTCGCAACCCGGAAACTGAATCAAATTTTAAGGAGGGTATATGTTTACTGAAAAGTTTTTTGAAGTATTGGAGCATGAAGGTGCCGTATCGATCACATCATGGGGCGCAGCCGAGCCGCATGTGACCTGCACATGGAATTCTTACCTGGTCATCAAAGGAGGAAACAAAATTTTGATCCCCGCTGCCGGAATGACCTCGACGGAGAAGGATGTTCAGGTGAACAACAAGGTGATCCTGACCTTGGCAGCAAGAGAGGTCGAAGGCTTTAACGGCTATCAGGGAACGGGCTTTCGCATCGAGGGCACGGCAAATTTCTTGGATCAAGGCGATTATTTTGATGAGATGAAAGCGAAATTCCCATTCCTCAATCGTGTGTTGGAGGTGACCGTAAGCTCGTCAAAGCAGCTTCTGTAAACAGAGCTGCCTAAGTCGGCTCAAAACTACTTTCCCCGCGCCGGATGCGGGGATTTTTTTGTTCAAAAAACCGGAGCGCATACTTTCAAACAAAAAAACGAATAATATTCCGGTTTTTGAATTGATAACATTCGGGAATAATGTTATACTGAAAATAATGTCTACTTAGTCTACCTTTCCGCGTCTATGACGCACCGCCCCTCGGCGCTGTTTCATCCGAATATTTTTTGAGCAGGACGGCATGTGCGGAAAGTTAAATGATAGAGCCATAGAAGGAGAAGAAAAACATGATACGAAAAACAAGAAAATGGCTGTGCATTGCGGTATCGCTCTTGCTTGTGATGAATATTTTCATTCCGCAGGCATCCTATGCACAGGATATCAGCAATAAGATTACCGGCACGCCGATATTCAGCCTGCATCAGGAAAACCAACCAATCGGCGGGCTTGACACCTCAAAACCTCTGCAGATCCATATTTCCGGCTTCGGAGTCGATTTGTCAACTGCTGCTGAGGGTGATCACATTGAAATTCCGTTCGGTACGGATCTGTTCACTCCTATCGGAATTGCCGAACAGCCGATTATGGTTTCGGATAACGGCAATACGGTCGAGATCGGAAAAGCCGTATTCACTGAAAGTAAGGCTACTCTGACATTCAATCAGAAAGCCTTGGAATACGGAAGAATCGAAGATTTATCCATCGGCATCACCGTCGAATTCAAGGACAAAAATCAAACGGGTCCCGTAACGATTTTCGGCACATCCTATCAACTGATGAACGGAACGGGTTCAACAAATTATACCGTTACAAAAACGGGAACGGTCGATATGCGTACTCAAACAGTCGAATGGCGTGTTGAAATAAAGGCTGCCGACAACAGCGGTCAGTCCGTAACCCTTGGCGGAGTTATTTTTTCCGATGACTTGGCAAATGTCGGCGAATATGTCGACGGAACATTTGCGATAAATGGCTCATCTGCCGTTCCGAGTGTAGATGGCTCCGTTATCCGCTACACATTGCCGAGCGGGGCGAACGATACGCAAGCAACGCTTACCTTTTCAACAAAAATGAGCGACTCCGATTACTTCGGACAGATCGAGGAGGGTACCACCGCAAACGGCCCGAATACCTACAAGGAAAAGTCTCTTGAAAATACGGCTCAATTGCTGGATCAATCCG
>JBHAEV010000140.1:0-3195 GCA_041855735.1 Lachnospiraceae bacterium | reverse complement strand
GAAACCGGATTGTTGGAGCTGCCGACAATGCCGACCATCCTCGCGGATACGGTGGCAAAGAAAAAGCCGAAGACAATGACAATCAAAGATCCGATCAATCCGAGCGGAATAAACGGAAGCACGGTCATTGCGAGCGCAATGCAAAGCACGCCGAAAAGGATGAAATGCATCGGGATGTCTTTTTCGGTTCTTGCCTGTGTGGAACCTTGCTTGCCGAATACCTTGACTGCCGCAATAAATGTACGCACAATCATCGGAAGCGACTTGATCAAAGATATGATACCTCCGGTGGCTACCGCGCCGGCTCCGACATAGCGGATGTATCTTGTCCAGATGCCCCATACCCCAAGCTCGGAAACCGGAACCGTAGCCGGAAACAATATCGCATCGGCTCCGAACAATGCAATGAGCGGAATGATGACAAACCAGCCGATGGTCGCACCCGCCATCATGTAGGACGCAATTTTCGGCCCGCAGATGTATCCCACACCGGCAAGGGCAGGAAGCACATCCATACCGATACCGGATGTAAAACCGGACTTGCTGAAATCAAAATCCGCTTCGGACGGGAAGAGTTTGATTCCGTCCGCAATAAATTTGTACAATGCCGCAATTCCGAGTCCCTTAAATACGGTTGCGGTCTTCACCCCGCCTTCTTCTCCTGCAATCAATACCTCCGCGCAAGCGGTTCCTTCCGGATACGGAAGTGTTCCGTGCTCTTCCACAATCAAAGCATTGCGAAGCGGAATCATAAATAATGTTCCGAGGATACCGCCGCAAAGAGCAATCGCCGAAATCATCAGTATCGACGGATTCTCCGACTTTCCCTCCGCAGCCCACAGAAACAGAGCCGGCATGGTAAAAATGGCACCTGCCGCCAATGACTCTCCCGCAGAACCGATGGTTTGAACGGTGTTGTTCTCCAGAATGGAATTTCTTTTGAAAACCACCCGTACAATACCCATGGAAATCACCGCTGCCGGAATCGACGCACTGACCGTCAGACCGACACGCAATCCCAGATACGCATTGGCGGCACCGAAAACGATCGCCATCAACGCACCAACCACGATGGAAAACGGTGTAAATTCCGGCATAATCTTGCTTGCCGGAATATACGGCTTAAATTCATTCATACTAATACCTTCCTTCCATTGTTTTATAATAACTTTAACAATTTTTATGAAAGTATATCAATTTTTTATACTTTTAGCAAGCTATCACTTTAAAGTTTTATTTCGATATTTCATGATTTACTTTGTATCTTTGTCAGACTCCCATATACAATTGATGGTATTTTCCTTTTTGTGACAGCAGATCGTCATGACTGCCTCGTTCTATGATTCTTCCCGCTTCCAGCACCATGATGCAATCCGCGTTCTTGACCGTGGACAATCGGTGCGCAATCACAAAGGTGGTTCGCCCTCCCATCAGCGCATCCATGCCTCTTTGGACCAATTGCTCCGTACGCGTATCTATAGAGGAGGTCGCCTCATCCAGAATCAAAACCGGAGGATCCGCCACCGCGGCTCTGGCAATGGCGATGAGCTGGCGCTGCCCCTGAGAAAGCTTGCCTCCGTCCGCCGAAATCACGGTGTGATAGCCGTTCGGCAATCGTTCGATAAAGCCGTTGGCATTGGCAAGTTTTGCCGCCGCCATGCACTCCTCATCCGTGGCGCTTTCTCTGCCGTAGCGGATATTTTCAAGAACCGTGCCGGTAAACAGATGGGTTTCCTGCAATACCACACCCAGACTCTTGCGAAGATCGTCTTTTTTGATCTTGCCGATATTAATCCCGTCATAGCGAATCTTTCCCGCCGAAATGTCGTAAAATCGATTGATCAAATTGGTGATGGTCGTCTTTCCCGCTCCGGTACTTCCCACAAACGCAACCTTTTGCCCTTTATCGGCATAGAGATTGATCTCATGCAAAACGGTCTTTTCCGGTACATAGCCGAAGTCCACATCTTCAAATACGATATTTCCCTCCAGCCTCGTATATGTGACGCTGTTATCCGAAGCATGGAAATGCTTCCATGCCCAAATTCCCGTCCGCTCTTCGCATTCAATAATCACTCCGTTCTCTTCCCGACAATTGACCAGAGTCACATAGCCGTCATCTTCCTCCGGCATTGCGTCGTGCAGTTCGTAAATTCTCCTTGCACCGGCGGAAGCACGCACAATGGCATTCAATTGCTGGGAAACCTGCGCAAACGGCTGATTGAATCCGCGCAACAAAGTCAAAAATGCAATCATGGTGCCGACCGTAATTCCGAAACTGCCGTTTAACGCAAGCATTCCTCCTGCAATCGCGCAAATGACATAGCTGATATTTCCGATTTGCGCAATGATCGGCATCAGTATATTTGCAAAATTATTTGCCTGAAACGCGTTCTCGCGCAATTCCTCATTCCACTTTTCAAACTCTTCGATTGCCTGTTTCTCATGCGTAAACACTTTGATGACCTTCTGTCCGCTGATCATTTCTTCCACATACCCGTTTAATTTGCCGATGCTGTTTTGCTGTTTCATAAAATACGTTCCGGAAAATCCCATGACATAGCGGCTGGACACCAGCATCACTCCGACCATCGCAAATGCCAGAATCGTCATCGGAATATTCAGCATAAGCATGGTGACAAAAACCGATACTATCTGCGTAGCCGCCTGCAAGCCCTGCGGCAGACTCTGCCCGATCATATCCCGGAGTGTATCGATGTCATTCGTATATACACTCATAATATCCCCGTGTGCATGTGTGTCGAAATAGCAGATCGGGAGTCTTTGCATATGTGCAAAGAGCTCGCTCCGAATCTTTCGCATGGAACCCTGGCTTACATACACCATGGCTCTTACCATTGCCGTGCTCGCAATGATGCCGATCAGATAAATCCCCGCGACTTTCAGAATCGCCGAAAACAGCGGTCCGAAATCCGGATTCGTACTGCCGATCATGGGGGTAATGTATTGATCCACCAGAGTTCTGGTAAACGCCGTACCCTGAACCGTGGCAAAGGATGAAATAAAAATACCGATGACGGATATGATGATATGAAACGGATAATTCATGAAAATGACCTTCAGTATTCGTTTCAGACTCTCACCGTTCTTTTTTGCTTCTTCTCGATCCATGTGCATATTATTCTCCCAATCTGTCGAAATCCGCATTGCCTTCCGACTGCATTTGCGCAACCG
>JBHAEV010000139.1:0-4179 GCA_041855735.1 Lachnospiraceae bacterium | reverse complement strand
AGAATGAAATTTTCCGGGCGAATCGTATCGACCTTGACCGTGCCAAATCGCAAAACCTGCCGGATTCCGTCATCAAACGATTGCGTTTTGACGAGCACAAGCTACAGGATGTCATCGCGGGGATAAACGGCTTGATCTCCCTCGAAGATCCCCTCGGAAAGCAGACATTAAAACGAGAACTGGATGCCGGTCTGACCTTGATTCGCGAGAGCGTTCCGATCGGGGTCATCGGCATCATTTTCGAAGCAAGACCCGATGCCCTTGTTCAGATTTCCGCTCTTTGCATCAAAAGCGGAAACTGTGCCGTCTTAAAAGGCGGTACCGAAACCATGCAAACCAATAAGGCATTGTTCGATCGGATTCACAAAGCCGTAACGGATGCCGGATTGCCGGAATATTCCCTGCATCAGATCGAGGCCAGAGAGGAAATTCAACTCCTGCTTGATTGTCATGACACGATCGATCTGTTGATCCCGAGGGGGTCCAATGCCTTTGTGCAATATATTATGCAAAACACCCAAATCCCGGTTATGGGACATTCGGACGGAATCTGTCATATGTACATCGACAAATTTGCGGATATGCAAAAAGCCGTCCGGATTCTGATCGACGGAAAAACGCAGTATACCGCCGCCTGCAATGCCGTGGAAACCCTGCTTGTCCACGAGGAGATTGCAAAGGAACATATGCATCACATCGTGAAAGCGCTGCTTTTGGCCGGAGTGGAGGTCCGTCTGGATCCGATTTTGTCCGGGTATGTCGAAACGGAACACGAAAAACTGAAGACGGCATCTCCCGAAGACGATTCCACCGAATATCTGGATATGATTCTTTCCGTCAAATCGGTAAAGGGGATCGATGACGCAATTTCCCACATCAACACCTACGGCTCCCATCATACCGACTGCATCATTACCGAAGACCCTGACCGCCGGGATCGCTTTATGCGACTTGTGGATTCTGCCGGTGTCTATCACAATTGTTCCACACGTTTTGCCGACGGCTTTCGCTACGGTTTCGGCGCGGAAGTCGGAATCAGTACCGGAAAACTGCATGCCAGGGGACCGGTCGGTCTGGACGGATTGTGTACCTACAAATACAAATTGTTCGGAAACGGGGATATTGTATCGGACTATGCTCTCGGCACCAGGTCCTTTCATTTCCGAGATTTGGAAACGGATCCGGGAAAACATAATCCGATTCCATGAGCCGACCGCATCGCTCGTTTCGTCCGTTGCACAGATTGATCCGGATTTGCACGGAATCGATTCATGAGCTTTCATAAAAAAAGGGCGTATCCATCGCATTTGCATGGACACGCTTTTTTTCGTACATACCGCCGGTCGGCTCATCCGACATCCGGGCATCTTCCCCTAGTTGGAACTTTCCGAACTGCTTTCGCTTTCATTCAGCGGAATTTCAAGCGCCGCTCCTCCCCCTTCATGCACATATTCCTCAATAATAATCGGACTTCCCGCCGGGATGGTCTGGCTGATCAGATTTTTTTCCGGTGCCAGAATTTCGCTGTTTCGAAAGGCCTCCAAATACAAATTGTATTCATTCCAAAGTGAACCGTAGCTTGTATCCGACGACAATTCAATGGAAAAATTCTGTGTCTGCGCACTGTCATTAAATGCCTTGATATATGCCGCCATATACTCAAACGCCACATCGATATCCGCTTCATCGCCCAACGGCCAAATCAGTCCGATGGTCTTCGTTTCTTCGTCCACATAGTAATCCAGATACTCTCCCAACGGGTAATCGTCTTTGTTTAAAATCTCTCCCACGCTTTCCATCACCTGTTCCCAATTATACCCGTCCGTCACGGCAATGGCACCGTTCGGCGGTTCCACATAGGTTGAATTTTGTGTTTGGGTAGCCGTGGTTTCCGACTTAAAAACTTCCGCGCCGCCGCTTTTACATGCGACAAGCATCATGGCACTTGAAATTGTCAAAATAATTCCTAATTTAATGGTTTTCATATTTTCTCCTAAATTCCCGGCGGTCCTTCTTACCGGTACCGGATGCATACACCGGACGCGCAATCCGTGTCTTTACCGGCTCCGTGCCGGATTGCGGTGATGTTCACGATGTCTGCACCGATGGTGCTTCGGACCGCTTTTTTATCATGTTTTGCAGAGCTTTCTTGATTATATAGCATATCCCCATATTTTTACAGTCCCAAATTCTTTTTTAATAATTCGAAAGATTGGAAAATAATCATAAAATTGATCCGCTTTTTCTCTCCGACCAAAACGGATGAAAAAATATCGATTGAAAGTTTCCCTGAAAAATGGTATCATGTTCATAATTTAAATATTTTTTTCATTTTTGAACATCATGCAAGCTCTGCTTTTCCGGCCTGCGCATTCAAAAGGAGGTTCTATGAAACAGAAATTGTCCGAACGAGTCGATCTTTCTTCCATGATTCTCCCGTTTTCCATCGTCAGTTTACTTTGCATCCTGTTTACGGTATATCCGGTTTCCTCCACACGGATCCTCGCGAAAATCCGCTATTTTTTCGGTGACAGTCTGGGCAGTTTTTATCTGCTGATGGGCCTGTTCACCTTGCTGGCATCCCTTTATATCGCTTTTTCGAAATACGGCAATATCGTGCTCGGACAGGTCCGTAAACCCGAATACGGCAGTTTCGCATGGGGCAGTATGATGTTCACCGCCGGTCTGGCGGCCGATATCTTGTTTTATTCCCTTTGCGAATGGGTCCTGTATGCCAATGAAAGCTATATCGAAAAATTTGGCAGTATTCAGGACTATGCGCCGGTCTTCCCCCTCTTTCACTGGGGTCCGATTCCGTGGAGCTTTTATATGTGTCTTGCCACTGCCTTCGGATTTATGCTGCATGTTCGAAAGAAAAGCAAACAAAAGTTTTCGGAAAGTCTTCGCCCGCTTTTCGGCAGCAGAGTGGACGGTTTGTTCGGCAAAATGGTGGATCTGACCGCCATCTTTGCCCTGATTGCCGGAACCGCCACTACATTTTCCCTGGCCACTCCGCTTTTGTCCTATGCCGTCAGCGAAGTGACCGGAATTGGACAGAGCGTGACTTTGACCATCGTCATTTTGCTTATTATCTGCGTAATCTACACGCTTTGCGCATATCTGGGAATCAAAGGAGTGTCAAAACTGGCGGATATCTGCAGTTATATCTTTTTTGCTTTATTGCTCTATGTTTTTCTTCTCGGAGGTGAATCCAAATACATTCTGGAAACCGGCATCTCCTCGGTCGGCATCATGATCAATCAGTTCCTTACTCTGGCAAGCGCAACCGACCCGCTTCGAGAAAGCGGATTTCCGCAGAACTGGACGATTTTTTATTGGGCTTACTGGATGGTCTGGTGTGTGGCGACTCCGTTTTTCATCGGAAGCATTTCCAAAGGTCGCACCATTCGGCAGGTCATACTGGGCGGATATTTTTACGGCATTGCCGGCACCTTCATTTCTTTTATCACCTTGGGAAATTACGGTCTTGCCAAACAAATGAAGGGCGGTTTTGACTTCATCGGCATATATAAGGCAACGGGCGATTTGTATACCACCATCATTTCCGTCATCAACACTCTGCCGTTTCCCGGCATTGTTCTGGTATTGCTGGCACTTGCCATGATTGCTTTTTACGCCACGACATTTGACTCTCTGACATTGGTTGCATGTTCGTATTCCTATAAAAATCTGGAGAGCCATGAGGAACCGGACAAACGCATCAAGCTGTTCTGGTCCATACTTCTCATCCTGCTACCGATTGCATTGCTGTTCTCGCACAATTCCATGAACAATTTGCAGACGGTGAGCATTATCGCGGCTTTTCCGCTGGGCGTGATACTGTTTTTGATTATCATCAGCTTTTTCAAAGATGCCGATGCCTATCTGAAAGGAAAATAAAACAAAGTCCCGATCCGTTCGTTCGAGTCGGGACTTTGTCTTATTTCAAATATGCTCTGGCTCTCCCTGCCTTTGCGTAAAAGCGGATCATCGAGTCGCGGCATTTTTGGAATCTTCCAGATTTTTTGTTTCTTCGATAATGTAAATCGGTCTGTCCTTCATCTCGGCAAATAAGATCGAAATATATTCTCCGAGTATCCCCACAATCGTAAACAATACCGAAAACATAAAGCACATCAGCACAATGATGGTCGCATATCCGCTCGGCGTTCCGACTTT
>JBHAEV010000138.1:0-16977 GCA_041855735.1 Lachnospiraceae bacterium | reverse complement strand
ATGTTCATTTAATGCTCCGGATTTATGATATGTGATGTAACAACAAAACAAGATTCACATTACAAAAGAACAGGAGAATACCATGAAAAAAATGAACATTTCCGGCAAATCCCTTGCCATCGGCACCTTTGCACTTGCAGCCCTCTTAAGTCCTCTCACAATGTTCGGCATCACTGCCAATGCATCCGGCGTTTCCGGAATCGAACAGGCCAAGGCGGCAGCATTGAAAGATGCCAATCTCACCGCTTCAGAGGTGCGATTCACCAAAACCGTTCAGAAAATGGATGACGGAGTTCAGATCTATGATATCGATTTTTATCATGGAAATAATGAATATGAGTATGAAATTTCCGCGACGGATTATCGCATCCTGGAAAGAGATCACGATATCAGAACAGCAAGATCAAACTCCACAACCGCACAATCAACTCAAAAATCCGCTTCCGCAACGAAGTCAAACGGTTCGGCGAAAAGTACAACCGCCGCAGCTGCCGGTGAACTTGTTGGAGTTGACAAGGCAAAATCCGTCGCTCTCGCCGATGCCGGTCTTGACGCGAGCTCCGTTGTAATCACGAAAGAAAAATTGGATTGGGAAAACAATATTCAGGTATACGAAATTGAATTCTATCATAATCAAACGGAATACGATTATGATATTGATGCCAAAACCGGAACCGTTTACAGCAAAGATATTGATTACAACGATTGATGGATTCCATAATCGTAAACACTTGTTTCCCTAAGCAGACATCGAATAAAGTGCGTTCCCGGGACATGGGACCGCACTTTATTCATATCGGTATGAAATCAAAAAGATGTTTGAGGAACACCAATCACGTTATTATTGAGCACCCTCTTCCTGTGCGGATGCTTCCGCCTGTTTTTCCTGAAATTGCGCGACATTTGTTTTGGCACGAACATTGCTGTTGTAACAGATCACCGGACAACCGATTTCGATATTCTCATAAAGTACTTTCGCGTTTTTTCTCGGCATATTGACACAGCCGTGGGATCCGCCGTATCGATATATTTCCCCTCCGAAACTTCCTCTCCATGAGGCATCATGCAAGCCGATTCCCCCGTTAAACGGCATCCAGTAGGACACCGGAGCCGCATAATCCCTGCCTCGGAGCACCGCGTTTCTCATTTTTGCACGAAGCAAAAAGATACCTGGAGGAGTTCTTTGACCTCTCGAAACATTTCCGGTTACGATCGGACTGTCCAAAATCATCTGCCCTTCCTCGTAATAATACATATGCTGATTCGTCAAATCAATTTCAACATAGGTATTCCCGAATTCCTCTTTGCCAAAACCGATTCCTCTGGATACAAACACCGGTTCTCTTTCCACAATCTGTCCCACTTCCAAATCCTCCTTGATCCGATGAAACTCCGCCTCCCGATCCACCTGCCAACCGATTTTTTTCGATGCCGGGATCTCGACCTCTCCGACGGCGGAAGTCATAAATGTTCTGGGTTTCCCGAGCGTATCGTATTTTTCAGCCAATGCAATGACAAATTCACGGATTCTGTCATCTTCAACAACAACCTCATTGCCGTCCAAACGAATCCATCCGGAAATGATGCTACCGTCCACCGTTGTATTTCCGGCATAATATATGGTCGTCGATACCAGTGCATTCATACGTTCCGCCGCCCGTTGCAAAGCCGGATTGTCCGATAAAATCAACGGCTGCTCATAGATTCCCGTACTTTCCAAGTCCAGTGACGGCTGTAATCCATATAAGCTTTCCTTTATTTTATCCACCGCCGCCTGAGGCATAAACTCGGTTCCGTAATCTTGCTCAATGATTTTGTAACCTGTATCGACCTGATACTCCGATATATATGCATCCCTCGGTTTCCTCATGTTTTTCCTCCTGCAAAAAAGAAAACGTTTCCAAAACATCGTTCAGCATTTTCTCATCAAAAACAATCGGAAAATCACCGTCACGGCGGCTTCGGCGCAAGTATCCGACCGGCCAGTTCCACATCGGCTGCGCCGATTTTAAATCTTCAAAAGCGGATCCGAAATCGTAGTGCAGATGGATGTCGGATGTGCCGATCCACACATCCTCGTGCTCCCTTGCGCGGATTCTCAGGGTGTAATGCGACAATTTATCCTGTACAACAGCCTTGGCAGCTTCCATTTTCATATTGGAGATATCGATTCCGTATACTTCGGTGTTGTAAAAAAAACGTTCATAATAGTACACCGCACCCGAGATATAGCCAAGAACCAGCACAATTCCTCCGATCAAGCACAGTTTTTTCACATTCATTGTCATCCCCCCGTTATCTGCCGGCATGATAAGCTCCCCACACAAATCCGCCCGTGAATGTTCTCTATAACTTTTCCGTATAAAGCGCACGAAAAGAGTTGAGAATTGCCACAACCGTCACCCCCACATCTCCGAAAACAGCCATCCACATATTTGCCAAGCCGAATGCACTCAAAATCAAAATCGCAATCTTGACACCAATCGCTCCCCAGATGTTTTGTCTGGCAATGCCCATCGTATACCTTGCGATCTTTATGGCAAGTCCGATCTTACTCGGTTCGTCCTGCATAATCACCACATCCGCAGCTTCAATCGCGGCATCCGACCCGATTCCTCCCATGGCGATGCCGACATCCGCCCTTGCCAGAACCGGAGCGTCATTGATTCCGTCCCCGACAAACAGCAGACTCTTTCCCCCGATGGTTCGGCAGATCTCCTCCACCTTTGCGACCTTTTCGGACGGCAGCAGCTGTGCATATACCTCGTCAATTCCCAGCTCCTTTGCCACTTTTTTTGCGATTTCTTCGCGATCTCCGGTCAGCATCACCGTATTTTGGATCCCCATCCCGTGCAGCTGACGAATCGCCGACCCGGAATCCGGTTTGATCTTGTCGGCAATCACGATATTGCCGCGATGCACCCCGTCGACGGCGACATAGACGACGGTTCCCGCAAAATCCTCCTCCCGGATACGGATTTTATGTTCTTTCATCAGTCCGAGATTCCCCGCCAAAACATGATACTCCCCTACCATTGCCGAAATGCCCTTTCCCGCGATCTCTAAAACCTCACTCACATACATCGCCGGCAATTCCTCTTCTTTGCGTGCCTCGTAAGCCTCTTTGACGGAAACGGAAATCGGATGCGAGGAATGGCTTTCCGCCAGACTTGTCAGATAAAGCAGCTTTGTTTCCTCCATATCGAAACTGCGAATGGTTTGTACCTTGAATTTTCCTTCGGTCAGTGTACCCGTTTTGTCGAAAACAACCGCACCCGCATTTGCCAGCAATTCGAAATAATTGCTTCCCTTTACCAGGATTCCTCTCTTGCTCGCACCGCCGATTCCGCCGAAAAAGCTCAGAGGAACCGATACAACCAGAGCGCATGGGCAGGATACGATTAAAAAGTTTAATGCGCGCATTGTCCACTTGATCCATTCGCCGGTCAGCATGCCCGGAATCAAAAACAGACCCAGCGCCAAAAATACCACAATCGGAGTATACACTCGGGCAAATTTCGTAATAAATCTCTCGGTCTTTGCCTTGTTCGCTGCCGCATTCTCCACCAAATCCAGAATCTTGCTTGCCGTGGATTCCGAAAACTCTTTTTCGACCCGAACTTCCACCAGACCGTCCTTATTGATGTAGCCCGAAAGAATTTCATCTCCCGCTGCAACCCGTTTCGGCAACGATTCTCCGGTCAATGCCGATGTATCGAAGCTTGCACTTCCGAAAACCACCACACCGTCCAGCGGCACTTTTTCTCCCGGACGCACGATGATGATTTCTCCGACCTGCACTTCGAACGGATCGACCTTCACCGCTTCCGTTTCCCGCTTGATCACGGCATAATCCGGTCGGATATCCATCAAATCCGAAATGGATTTTCTGGAGCGCCTGACGGCATAACTTTGGAACATTTCGCCGATTTGATAAAAGAGCATCACCGCCACTCCCTCGGAAAACTCTTCCGGAAAAACTTCGTTCGTGTGCGTAAGATGGTAAAAACCCGCCCCGAATGCCCCCAAAGTGGCAATCGTCATCAACAGACATTCTCCGAAAGGTTCCTTGTTTCGGATATCCTTCCATGCCTTCAAAATCACATCGTATCCGGCAATCAAATAGGCAATGCCATACATCGCCGTCTTCCAAAAAACCATATGCTTCGGAATCAGGATTGCCGCAATAAACAGCGCAATGGATAATCCCGTTTTTCTTACTTCCTTTTTCATCTGACCCTTCCTTCACTTTATCGTAACTCACTTTGTAAATTCGTGCAATCTAAAAAATGTTTCTGAAATAACAGCATTCTTCATGCTTTCTCAGCGCGATTTTTCATACCTCCTCAGCCGATTCTCTTAACAATCACCTGACTCTCATACCTGTGGACAATCCGTCCGACCGTATCCTCCACATCCTGCAAAACCCTTTCATCGTATTCCAGTATCAGTTTCGTGGTCAGAAAGTTCACACTTGCACCGGTTACACCCGCTGTCTGCTCCAATTCCGCTTCCATTTTAGCGGCACAATTTGCACAATCCAAATTTTCCAAACGATAAATTCTTTTCATCTTTGCCTCTCTTTCCGATTTCATAATAGAAACGCTATTCCATTACATGTTCGATTGTCTGTTCCAAAACCGTTCTTACATGATTATCCGAAAGCGAATAATAAATCGTCTTTCCCTCTCTTCGGTTTTTTACCAAATTCACCTGTCTTAATGTCTTCAGCTGATGGGATATCGCCGAATCCGTCATATTGATTTTGGCAACAATTTCCCCGACACTCAGTTCTTCATACTCCTCCAAAAGAAACAGAATCTTTATTCTGGTCGGATCCGACAGCGCCTTCAAAAACGAAGACATCGCTTCAATGCATCCTTCGTTCAGTTCCGGTCTTTTTTTAAATTCCGGCATGATTTCTCCTCTCATTTTTGTCTTGTTTTATTAATTGATTAGTTGTTCACATATTCTTTTATATGATACATCGTCTTTGCCGCCATGTCAAGATCGGAATTTTCGTTTCCGATTTTTTTCTCTTTTGGAACCCCACCGTCCTTTCACACATCCATTTTTTTCGAATTCGGAATATTTTACCTATATCCTCAAATTAATTGTTTGCAATTATCTTTTTTGAAAGATATTTTTCACAAAGTTTTTACTTTTGTAAACTCAAACTTTGTTATTTAATGATGATTGAAAGTAAAACCCAAACATACTAAAATAGTAGACTAATAGAAGTATACACAATTTTGTATTTCTGGAGCATACATGTGTACGCCTATATAAAACAAGCAAAGGAGAAGGTATGAAAAATATTTTAGTTTGTAAAGAAAACGATGCTTTAGAGACTAGAGTTGCTCTCATCCCTGACGATATTAAGAAGTTGATTTCTCTCGGCTTCGAGGTAAAGGTCGTAAAGGATGCCGGTAAAAAATCCGGTTTTGCCGATTCGGATTACGAAGCGGCAGGAGCAAGTTTGGCAGACAATAATGAAGCGGGGTATCCCGGTTCCGATATCATCGTTCGCTTGATGAAGCCCGATTCCGCGAGCGGCATTGAGGCAGGAAGCCTGCATTTGAGTTATCTCGACCCGTTCAACGAAAAAGAATTGTTGAATAATTTTGCAAAAGCGGGAGTAAAAGCCGTTTCACTGGAAATGATACCTCGAACTACTCTGGCGCAAAAGATGGATGTGCAGTCCTCGCAAACTTCCCTTGCGGGATATGTCGCCGTACTCAATGCCGCAGCAAAATTGCCGAAGATATTCCCGATGATGATGACGCCGTCGGGAACCATCAATCCTGCCAAAGTCTTTATCATCGGTGTGGGTGTTGCCGGTTTGCAGGCCATCGCAACCGCCAAAAGACTCGGCGCAAGAGTGGACGCATTCGACACCCGACCGGTGGTTGCCGAACAGGTTAAATCCCTCGGTGCAAACTTTGTGAAAATTGATCTTGGCGATACCGGACAGACGGAGCAGGGTTATGCGAAAGAACTGACACCGGAACAGATTGCCATTCAGCAGGAAGCGCAGGCAAAGGTTTGTGAAAAATCCAATATTGTTATCACAACCGCAAAAGTATTCGGACGCAAGGCGCCGGTTTTAATCAAAAAGGATGTATTGGATCGCATGCAGCCCGGATCCATCGTAGTGGACATGGCAGTATCCACCGGAGGAAATGTGGAAGGTTCGAAATTGTTTGAAAATGTGGTGACATCAAACGGCGTAACCATCATGAGCGGTGATATGCTGGAGCGTCAGGTTCCTTATGATGCATCCAAGATGCTTTCCGGCAATATTTTTGCGTTTATTACTCACTTTTACAATAAAGAACGCAAAGAATTGGAGCTGCGAATGGATGACGAAATCATTCGCGGATGTTTGCTTACCGACAACGGCGCCATTGTTCATGAGCGCTTTCAATAACACAGCCCCTTGGGGAAAGGAGAAACTATGAATATCATGTTAATTTTTGTATTTGTACTTTCCGTATATTTGGGAAATGAGCTGATCTCCAAAGTTCCGTCTCAGCTTCACACCCCGCTTATGTCGGGTACAAATGCCATTTCCGGCATCACCATTGTCGGTGCCATTACCGTAACCGCCGCAAATGTCGGCGGCACTGTCGGACTTGTTCTCGGTTTTTTAGCCATTGTCTTAGCCACCATCAATGTGGTTGGCGGATATCTGGTTACCGACCGTATGCTCGGCATGTTTAAGAAGAAAGGAGATCGATAATGCATTCCACCATCATTCAAATCCTGTACATGGTTGCGTGTATCTTCTTTATTCGCGGTATAAAATTACTTGGAAAAGCAGAAACCGCACGAAAGGGAAATCAAATTTCTTCGATCGGTATGCTGCTTGCCGTAATTACCGTTTTGTTTGAAAAGGAAGTAATACACTCATGGTCCGGAAATTTGCTTCTCAACGGCTATGTCTATGTCATTGCGGCCATCCTGCTCGGTTCCGTGATCGGCGCCATCTGGTCCGCTAAGGTCGAAATGACGGGGATGCCGGAATTGGTTGCACTCTTTAACGGATTCGGAGGTCTTTCCTCTTTTCTGGTTGCGATATCTCAATATCTTCTTACCGGAAAAACCGAGATTTTTACCGATATCAACCTCGGACTTACCATTGCCATCGGCGCCATTGCCTTTACCGGTTCCGTAGTCGCCTGGGGCAAACTTGCCGGCAATTCTTTGTTCACGAAAAAGATTGTCATTCCGGCAAAGAATACCGTTAACATGATTCTTGTTTTCGGAGGTCTCATCGGAATCCTGATGTATGCACTCGGAGACGGATTTGTCTCACATCTGGGAATCTGGATGGTATCCGTGGCATACCTGGTAGTCGGCTACACCATGGTGATCTCCATCGGCGGCGGCGATATGCCGGTTATCATCTCCTTCCTGAATGCCTTCTCCGGTCTTGCCGGTGCATTTGCAGGATTCACCTTGAACAATACCGTTTTGGTTGTATCCGGATGTCTGGTGGGTGCTTCCGGCGTGATTCTGACTCTCATCATGTGTAAGGCCATGAACCGCACTCTGTACAGTCTGATCTTCGGAAGTTTCGGAGGCGGTGCAAAGAAGAGCTCCAAAGAAGAGAAAGAGCCGAATGCCATGAGTGTGGAGGACGCCTATATGATCCTCGAAGCAGCCAACAGCGTCGTATTCATTCCGGGTTACGGAATGGCGGTTGCCCAGGCACAGCATGGAGTGAAGGAACTTGCCGCAAAGCTTGAGGAAAACGGTACGGAAGTAAATTTCGCAATCCACTCCGTAGCCGGTCGTATGCCGGGTCACATGAATGTATTGCTCGCGGAGGCGGATGTACCGTATGAGCAGCTTAAGACCGGGGATGAAATGAATCCGCAAATGCCGATGACCGATGTCGCGATTATCATCGGTGCAAACGATGTTGTGAACCCTTCGGCATTGCATGATGAAACCTCTCCGATCTACGGTATGCCGATCATCAACGCATTTGAGGCAAGAACCGTATTTGTTCTCAAGCGTGGTAAGGGCGCCGGTTTCTCCGGAATCGAAAATCCGCTCTTTACCAATGACAATACCTATATGATCTACGGTGATGCAAAACAAACCGTATCCGCACTGATCAATGAATTTGAAAATTGATAAAGCAAACTCCCGAGCTAAAGCTCGGGAGTTTGCTTTTAAGTGTTTACGTTAAGTCAATACTGATTATGAAACAACCGTAACATTAACTGCCTGAATACCTCTGTTTCCTTCTGCGGTATCAAAAGTAACCTTCTGACCGTCCTCCAAAGACTTGTATCCTTCTGTGTTGATTCCTGAGAAATGAACGAAGATTTCGCTCTGATCCGCGTCATCCGTAATAAATCCATATCCCTTTGCTGCGTTAAACCACTTAACTGTACCGTTGTGCATTCTTGGTACCCTCCATAAAAAAATATTCTGCATTCATTGAAACTAAAAAATCACATACTTTTGTAAATCATGTCGCCTCGCAAAATTTACAAAAATATGTGAATCTAAAGCTCAACCGAATTACAAGATAAGTATACGTCCATATGCCGAAATAGTCAAGCATTTATTTATTTTTTTTCATTTTTACATTGTATTTTTCTTGGTATTTTCTTACTTTATAAGACATTTTATCTTATAAGCCACTCATGTCTAATAATTTCATATAAATTTCCAATAAAAAGATCTCCGACCGTACAACTACGACCGGAGATGGAATTTTTTCATCTGTCTCAGGCAGCACATCGCACATTCGTGCGACAGCCCTTCAAAATCATCGCAGAATTACTTAAGAGTAACCTTAGCTCCGACATCTTCCAGAGATTTCTTAAGCGCCTCAGCCTCTGCCTTGGAAACTTCGGTCTTAACCATCTTCGGAGCACCGTCAACGAGATCCTTTGCTTCCTTCAGTCCAAGTCCGGTAGCCTCACGAACCGCCTTGATAACTTTAACTTTCTCGGATCCCACTTCCGTAAGCTCTACATCGAACTCCGTCTTCTCCTCAACTGCCGCAGCACCTGCACCTGCAGCCGCTACCACAACACCCGCTGCAGCGGATACGCCGAACTCTTCTTCACAAGCCTTCACAAGCTCATTCAACTCTAAAACCGATAATTCCTTGATCGCCTCGATAAACTCAGCTGTTGTCAACTTTGCCATTTTTAATTCCTCCATTTTATTAGTTTCAGCCGAAACCGGCTTCGTTATTTGCGGTCATGCCGCGTTTTCATTTCGGCAATTAAGCCTCACCATTCTTCTCTGCAATCTGATTCAGAACACGAGCGAAGTTCGTGATCGGTGATTGCATACTTCCAAGCAATCTTCCGAGCAATTCTTCTCTTGACGGAATCTCTGCAATCTGCTTGATGCCTGCCGCATCATAGAATGTGCCTTCCACAATACCCGCCTTCAGCTCAAGCTTCGGTGCGGTCTTTGCAAAAGTTTGCAAAATCCTTGCAGGCGCGGTTGCATCGGTCTTGGAAACCGCAACGGCGGTAGGACCTTCCAAAACGCCATCCAATGATTCGTTTGCGGTGCCTGCGATTGCCAAGTGAACCATGGTATTCTTGTATACCTTGTAAGTCACTCCGGCTTCTCTCAGCTTTTTACGAAGCTGGGTATCCTGCTCAACCGTCAGGCCGCGATAGTCCGCCAAAACGATGGAAGCCGCACCGTCAAAAAGATCCGCAATTTCCTTAACAACCGGCTGCTTTAATTCAATCTTTGCCATATTTCCCTCCTATTTTTATTTACTGCCAAAAAAGTCCCCTTATCTTTGCAAGACAAGAGGACTACGATTGTAGTATTTAAAAATATCCGTATCTTTAAATGTCCTCGGTAGGATTTATGCTTTCGCACCTACTGTCTCAGGCAGTATCTTCGGTTATGATAACATTCGATAATGCGAATGTCAATATCTTTTATTTTACGCCATTACCTTGCTTGCGTTCAGTCGGATTCCCGGTCCCATGGTCGTGCTTAAAATAACACTCTTCAAATAGGTTCCTTTTAAAACACTCGGCTTTGCTTTCACAACCGCATCCATGATCGTCTGGAAATTCTCCTGCAATTGGGTTTCGGTAAAGGAAGCCTTTCCTACCGGAACATGGATGATATTGGTCTTATCCAGACGATACTCCACTTTACCGGCCTTGATATCGGCAATCGCCTTGGTCACATCCATGGTAACGGTTCCCGCCTTCGGGTTCGGCATGAGTCCCTTCGGTCCGAGAACCTTACCGAGACGACCAACCACACCCATCATATCCGGCGTAGCCACTACCACATCAAAATCCAACCATCCATCGTTCTGAATCTTCGGGATCAACTCCTCGCCGCCGACATGGTCTGCACCTGCCGCAAGCGCCTCATCCACCTTCGCGCCTTTGGCAAACACCAAAATACGAACGGTCTTACCGGTTCCGTGCGGCAGTACCACCGCACCGCGAATCTGTTGATCCGCATGACGTCCGTCACAACCGGTACGGATATGCAATTCCACCGTCTCATCAAACTTTGCCACAGCCGTCTTCTTTACCAAAGAAACTGCTTCCGCAACATCGTATAAATTCGCTCTGTCAACTAATTTAGCAGCCTCGATATATCTCTTTCCACGCTTCATCTTTATCTCCTCCTAAATCAGTCTTCCACCGTAACGCCCATGGAACGAGCGGTACCCGCGATCATGGACATCGCCGCTTCTAGGCTTGCCGCATTCAAATCCTGTAACTTTGTTTCTGCAATCTTTTGAAGGTCCGCCTTGCTGAGCTTGGCAACCTTTGTCTTATTCGGAACACCGGATCCGCTGCTGATCTTGCATGCTTTCTTGATCAGAACAGCCGCAGGCGGTGTCTTTGTAATAAATGTAAAGCTCTTGTCCGCATAAACTGTAATCACAACCGGAATCACCAGATCCCCCTGATCAGCAGTTCTTGCATTGAATTGCTTTGTAAACTCAACGATATTTACTCCGTGTTGACCGAGAGCCGGACCAACAGGCGGAGCCGGTGTAGCCTTACCTGCAGTAATCTGCAACTTAATATAACCTGTAACTTTCTTTGCCATTTGGCACCTCCTAGTGGTAATGCGGGAAATCCCTCCCACGTTATTTTGATAAAATCCTCAAACTCTCCTTTTCTGAGAATCTTATGCTTTTTCTACATCTGAAAAACTCATCTCAACCTTGGATTCTCTGTCGAACATATCCAATTTTACGGTAATGGTCTTTTGGTTCTCATTGATGGCGGCAATCGCGGCAACCGAACCCTTCCATACACCCTGCTTTACCTTAACCATGTCGCCGACATGGAAATTATGAACGAACTTGGCTTCTTTTTCTTCCTGTGAATCCTCGAAGGCAAATCCGAGCGCCCGGATTTCATCCGGCGTCAAAGCCACCGGTTTGCTGCCCGGTCCGACAAAACCGGTCACTCCTCTGGTATTTCTTACAATATACCAGGTTTCATCATTCATAATCATATTGACAAGGACATATCCCGGAAACAGCTTTTTCTTCGCCGTCACTTCCTTGCCGTCCTTGTTGATTTCAAGAACCGACTCAAGCGGAACACTCACTTCAAAAATCTGATCCTGAAGCCCTCTGTTCTCCACCGTCTTCTCAATATCCAGTTTGACTTTGTTCTCATAACCCGAATATGTATGGGCTACATACCATTTCGCTTCAGACATATCTTCACCTGCTTTTATTTAATAATCATACCAAGTCCCGAGTAGAATGCAAAGTCCAGTGCGGCAATCATGGCACCCAATACTACGGAAATGCACAACACCGCAATGGTCTCACTGATAACCCTTTCTCTTTTCGGCCAGGTAATCTTCTTAAATTCTATTTTAACAGACTTGAAGAATGCACCGATTCCGCCTTTGTCTTTTTTGTTTTCGTCCGCCATATGCTCCCCCTTACTTCGTTTCTTTATGAGCGGTATGCTTCTTGCAGAAACGGCAATATTTGCTGGTTTCCATACGGTCCGGATGATTCTTCTTATCCTTTGTCGTATTGTAGTTTCTCTGCTTGCACTCTGTACATGCCAATGTGATTCTTGTACGCATTGTATTACCTCCATCCCCTTGATTAGTAACAACGTCCGTCAATGATACGGGGAAAACCGTCCCGCGCCGTCGCTTTCGTCGTCCTGCGAAAAACACTTCCTTACGGCAGCTTAACCCTAAGGAGAATCAGGAAAGAACCAACCATAAGAATATCGTTGAAGCGATTATTTGAATAATCGTCGATTGCAGAAACGTGAAAATTAAGGTCAAAAAAAAAGACCCAACACTCGCTCTGTCCCGTATATCTTACCATAGGGACGAAAATGCGTCAAGTCTTGTTTTTTCGGCATGACATTCTCTAGCCGTAGTAATTGTCCAATGTTTCAATTTTGTATTCTACAGATGTGATCCCCACTGCCCACAGCGGCAGATTCAGCAGCCAATCTTCCTTTTTATAATCCGCCATGGATGTACGAATCGACAATCTTGGTTTGAACTTCTCATGATAGACTTTCAGGCTTTTGGCTTGGAGGTTTGTTTCTGCCTTGACCTCAATGGGGATCACATCGATGCCGTTGTCGATAACGAAATCCACCTCTGCAGTAGCGCGTTCCGCACTCCAATAGCAAGTTCTGACACCCTTGAGCGTTTTGAGCTGCTGGAGAACATGTTGTTCAGTCAGTGCGCCTTTGAACTCCTTAAACAGTTCATTGCCATCCAACAACACATCTTGCCGCAGTCCCACCATGCAGGACAACAAACCTATATCCACCAAAAACAACTTGAAAGCCTTCAGATCCTCGTACGATTTCAGTGGCAGGTTGGGCGTGGTCACCCGATGTACCTTATGGATAAGCCCACAGTCGGTAAGCCAGAGCATGGCAAGCTCATATTCCTTGGCGCGAGAACCCTCTTTAATAAGACCATATATAAATTTTTTATTCTCCTTGGTAAGCTGGGCGGGAATGCTGTCCCAAAGCATCCTGATGCGCGGCACGATCTCATTCGGTGCATGCTTTGAGAAATCTTGCTCATAAGCTGCCAAAATACGCTGCTGTATCTCCCGTGCCTCGTTAAAGTCGCGATTATCAACAAATGCCTGCACCACCTCCGGCATACCACCCAAAAAATAGTATTGTTTGAGCAGGTCGGCATACTCTTGCTTGAAAGTGGTTGCCATTTCGAAATCGCCTTTTTTCAGAAGTTCCACATATTGCTCTTTGCCCATAGCAACCATGAACTCCAAGAACGACATTGGGTATAGGTCGAGAAATTCCACCTTTCCTACGGGGAAAGATGTGCCCCGGTGCAGTGCAATACCCAAGAGTGAGCCTGCACAAACAAGCTGATACTGCGGTGCATTCTCGTTGAAATATTTCAACGCCGTCAGTGCTTTGGGAACCTCCTGCACCTCATCGAAAATCAGGAGCGTGTTGTATGCGTCAATTTTACAGCCGCTGTAAAGTTCAAGTCCGATAATAATCCGCTCAATATTCAGATCTCCTTCGAACAATGCTTGCAGGCGAGTATTGTTGTCGAAATTAATATAAACCGTTTCTTTATAAAAATTGCGACCAAACTCTTTCATAAGCCACGTCTTGCCTACCTGCCGTGCACCTCGAATAATGAGTGGCTTGCGCTGCGTTTTATTCTTCCATTTTTGAAGTTGTTCCATTGCTGATCGAATCACAGAGCATCACCTCCCGGAAATTTTAATACTATTATAGTAGTTTTACAGCAAAAAATCAAACGACTTTTTGTTGTAATTATTTCAAAAATCAAATGACATAATGTCTGTATCGATAACCTCTCTATCATCACCTTGAAAAGTTCATATATTTTGCAGTAAATACAAACCCAAATCGTTTACTTGCTGTATAATAGAGATATCTTGAGAAAGAACGTAATTCCCGCGCTTATTGATTCACGCCGCATTCAGTCCGTGGGCAAAGTAACTGTGTTCCCATCAGGCTGTATGATGCACGTCAATTTCTTGCATAATCGTTCCGATCGCGTCATGAAAAACAAGATCCGCTCTATGATCCATACTTGTCTGTCCCATGTTAATGATCACAAGATGCAAGCCCCGATAAATATATGCCAACTGTGCGGCGGAACCCACAGCCAATGAAGTCCCGCCAATGATCAAAAGATCGGCACTTTGAACCAGTGCGATGGCTTCGTTGTAACAATCCGGAAGAAGTTCTCCGTACAGGACAACGTCCGGACGCACCATTCTTCCGCAAAAGGTGCAACGCGGTACGGATTCTTTGCTGTCAAAAATAAAGTCCTTTTCAAATGTTTTGTGGCAGGACACGCAAACATTTTGCAATGTACTGCCATGTATTTCGATTACTTTCCTGCTTCCGGCCTTCTGATGCAGACCGTCAATGTTCTGGGTGATAATGCCTTCCAGCTTTCCGGCTTTTTCCATTTCGGCAAGTTTCCGATGCGCTGCATTGGGCTGTGCGGATCGCGCATCCAGATGTTTGCGATAATACGCAAAGAACTCTTCGGGATGCTTCTGCAGGCAGTCATTGCTGAGCATGTATTCCGGTTCGCGAGAAGGAAGCTCGCTCTTTTGATGGTACAATCCTTTTGCACTGCGAAAATCCGGAATGCCGCTCTCCGTGGAAACACCGGCTCCGCCAAGAAATACGATACGAGACGCTTGTTTTATCATTTGATTCAGCCGGATGATCTTCTCATCGAAACTTTGTCCGTTCATATGGTTCTCCTATCTGCATGCCTTGTAAATCGCAAGCATGTCCTCTTCAACCAGCTTTTTCGCAGTTCCCACACTTTTGCCGACACCCAGCGCACATTTGTGCGCCATTTCCGTCAGCTGCTCATCCGTTGCGTTGATGCCCAGTTCACAAAGACTTGTCGGCATATTGATCTCGCGAAAAAAATCCTCCATGGCTTCGATTCCCTTTAATGCAATCTCTTCATCCGTGCCGGCATCCTCCACGCCCATCACATATATTGCAAATTTTCTGAATCGAGGAAGACAGTCTTTATACACATACTTCGCCCAGCTTCCCCATACGGCCGCAAGTCCGGCACCGTGCGCCACATCAAACATCGCACTCAGCTCATGCTCCAGCTTGTGTGCCGCCCAGTCGCCTCCATCAGTTCCGCATCCGGTCAGTCCATTGTGTGCAAGGCTGCCCGCCCACATGACTTCCGCTCTTGCGTCATAATTTTTCGGCTCCTTCACCAAAATCTTTGCATATTTGATAATCGTACGAAGAATACCTTCTGCAAGCGTATCTGTCAGCTCCATGTTGCCATTGTTCGTAAAATATCTTTCCATGGTATGCATCATCATATCCGTGCATCCGCCTGCCGTCTGGAAGTCGGGAAGAGACATGGTCAGCTCCGGATTCATAATTGCAAATTTCGGACGCCCATAATCGCTTTTATATCCCCTTTTAAGAAGTCCGTCTTCCTTTGTGATTACGGCGGAATTGCTCATCTCACTCCCGGACGCCGGCAATGTCAAAATGACGCCGACCGGAAGGCAGGACGATGCTTTTCTTTTGTTTTCAAAAAAATCCCAAACATCCCCTTCGTTTGTCACACCATATCCGATTGCTTTTGCGGAATCGATCACACTGCCTCCTCCGATGGCAAGTATGAAATCCACGCCTTCTTTTCTGCAAAGCTCGATGCCCTCATAAACAAGACAAAGCCTCGGGTTCGGCACCACCCCGCCCAGGGATATATACGGAATGCCCTTTGCATCAAACAAATCGGTAACTTTCTTCATCAGTCCGCTGCGAATTGCGCTTCCACCTCCGAAGTGGATGAGAACTTTCTTTCCGCCAAACTCTTTCACAAGATCGGCAACCCGGTCTTCGGTTCCTCTGCCGAAAACCACTTTGGTCGGAGTGAAATAATCAAAATTAAACATACATTTTCTCCTTGCTCTGATATCAGAGTACCACAATCAGATGATCCGTGTCCTTCAAACAGGATGGAAGATTTTGGCATATATTTCAGTATATTATAGCATTTTTCGTGGATTTTTTCCACTCGGAAATCAGTACCTCACCCGTCTTTTGAATTTAGCACTATAAAAGTTTAGGGCCTTCTTCGGAGGGCATGTTCTTGGAACCAGCATAACTTCTTGTCTTTTTTTATTTTTAAAAACTTGACAAATGCTTTATTTTAATATTGATTATATAGTGCTATGGTGTTAAACCCCGAGTTTGCCACTTAAAAAGAAAGAAACGGAGCCTTGCAAGGCTCCGTTTCTTTCTTTGTGTCACAGTAAAAATAAACCCCCTGCTATGCAGGGGGAGGGAATCTCTTTAGATTAAAGCATCTCCTGTGCAAAAATAGAAGTAGGTCTGCAAACCACAAATAAAAAAGCACAGGAGGTCCAAAATGGACAATAATAGTTTAGCTCATACAAAATGGCATTGCAAGTATCATTTGGTTTTTGCACCAAAATATCGCAGGCAGGTAATATATAAAGATATCAAGGCAGATGTAGGCCAAATACCAGGGACCTTATGCCGAAGAAAAGGAATTGAGATCATCGAGGCACATTGCATGCCGGATCATATCCATATGCTGGTAAGCATACCGCCCAAATATTCAGTGTCAGAGGTGGTGGGATATCTCAAAGGAAAAAGCTCGCTCATAATATTCGAGAAGCATGCGAACCTAAAATATAAGTACGGAAACTGCCATTTCTGGTGCCACGGATATTACATGGACACAGCAGGAAAGAATACGGCGGCCATAAAGGCATACATTCAAAATCAGATAAAAGAGGACTTGGAATATGACCAGATGTCGTTAGTAGAGTATATTGACCCGTTTACGGGTGAGCCGGTGAAAAAGAACAAGAAGTAAGACTCTTAAGAGTCCGTAGGGAGTCAAAGCAAACCAGCAAGCCCCCTTTGGGGCTAAGCCGGAGTAAGGAAGCACTGAACATGCCCT
>JBHAEV010000137.1:0-3808 GCA_041855735.1 Lachnospiraceae bacterium | reverse complement strand
CGATCAAATCCTCGTACGAGGAGTGTCCGCTTCGTTTGGACAGTTTTTTATGTTCCTCATTGGTAATCAGGGGACAATGCACATAGGCAGGCACCTCCCAGCCGAAAGCTTCGTACAGACGATTGTACTTCGGAGAAGAACTCAAATATTCGTTTCCGCGAACCACATGGGTGATTCCCATCAAATGATCGTCCACCACATTTGCAAAATTGTAGGTCGGGTAGCCGTCCGATTTTATCAAAACCATATCGTCCAATTCGGAATTGTCCACTGTGATATCCCCGTACAGCTCATCGTGGAAGGTGGTCGTTCCGGTGACAGGATTGTTCTGTCGAATCACATAGGCCAAGCCGGCATTTAATTTTGCATCCACTTCGTCCTTTGTAAGACTCAGACAGTGCTTGTCATAGCTCATGATTTCTTCGCTTCCCACCTTTCTCTTGAGGGTGGAAAGTCTCTCTTCATCACAAAAGCAATAGTATGCCTCTCCCCGATCAATCAGCTTTTTGGCATACTCCAGGTAGATGCCGCTTGCCATTCGTTCGCTTTGTATATACGGGCCGAAACCCTTGTCCTTGTCCGGACCTTCATCGTGAATCAATCCGGTTCCCGCCAATGTATTGTAAATGATCTGTGTGGCGCCTTCCACAAATCTCTCCTGATCCGTATCTTCAATACGAAGCAGGAAATCCCCGCCTTCGTGTTTTGCAATCAAAAACGCATACAATGCGGTTCTGAGATTCCCCACATGCATTCTGCCCGTAGGACTCGGTGCATATCTTGTTCTGATCTTCATATTCGTCTCCATACTTGTTCCGTTTTCTTTTCCCTTTTGCGTGCTTTGGAACGGACCTTTTTTGTCGGAAAAAGGCCTGCTCCCTCTCCAAAAGATGTATTTATCGCCGAATGCCGGTCTAGAGTTTAAACAGATTTTTGAGAATTCCGCGCCCTAGACTTGCGCCCAGATTTCCTCCCAGACGTTTTCCGAATTTGCCGCCGACGGTTTTTCCGAGAGTATTTCCCACTTCTCTTCCCACCGTTCCGGCTACCGTTCCGGCTACGCTGTTTGCAATCCGTTTCTTTCTCTTGTTTTCTTTTTCCGCCGCCTTTGCCTCTTCCCGTTCCTTTTCCGCCTGTGCTTTGGCTTCCTGTGCTTTGGCTTCGCTTTTTTGCCTCTCTTCCTCAAGCTCCAGTTTCTTCCTTTGCAGGAATTCGTAAGCGGAATCCCGATCCACCGAATCGCCGTATTTCCCGGCATAGGCACTTTGCATCATCACGGTTTGGCGAGTCGACTCATCCACCGGCCCCATCAAGGACTGCGGCGGCATGATTGCAACCTTCTCCACCACGGACGGAGTTCCGTCTTCCATAAGAAAACTCACGATCGCCTCACCGATTCCCAGCTCCATAATGGTGTCCCCGGTATTAAACTTCGGATTTGCCCGATACGATGCCGCCGCCGCACGAATTCCCTTTTGTTCACTCGGAGTGTATGCTCTCAGCGCATGCTGCACTTTATTGCCAAGCTGTGCCAGTATCGCGTCCGGAATGTCCGCCGGATTTTGCGTGATAAAGAAAATACCGACTCCCTTTGAACGAATCAGTTTGATAACCTGCTCCATCTTGTCCATCAGAGGCTTCAAAGCGCCGTCAAAGAGCAAATGCGCCTCGTCGAAGAAAAATACCATCTTCGGTTTTTCCGGATCCCCGACTTCCGGAAGATTCTCAAACAATTCCGCCAACATCCACAGCATAAAGGACGCATATGCCGTAGGATCATGGATCAGACTGGAAGAATCCAAAATATGAATCTTCCCTCTGCCGTCATCGGCACAGGCAAACCAATCCATAATATTCAGCGCCGGTTCCCCGAAATAGATATCGCCGCCGCGGTCGCCCAGCGACACCAGTCCTCTCATGATTGCAAAGATACTCTGAGGTGCCAGATTACCGTACTTTTCTTTATACAGTGCGGAATTTTCGGAAACATAGTTCAGAAGCGACTTCAAATCCTTGACATCGATCAAAAGCAAGTCCTCATCATCCGCAATTTTAAATACAATGTTCAATATATCGGTTTGGATCTGATTTAATCCGAGCAGTCTTGCCAAAAGCAGGGGACCGAATTCGGAAATGGTGGTGCGAAGCGGAAGCCCTTTCTCTCCGAATATATCCCAAAATTCCACAGGGAAGGATTTGTAGTCAAAGCCCCTGGACACCAGATCATATTTTTCGATTCGTTTGATAATCCCCTCACTGCTTTGCCCCGGCTTCGCCATACCGGAAATGTCTCCCTTTACATCCGCAAGTACAACCGGAACCCCCGCATCGGAATAACTTTCCGCCAGAACTTTTAAGGTAACGGTCTTACCGGTACCGGTCGCACCGGCGATCAATCCGTGACGGTTTGATTTGTTCAGTAAAATATTGACCGGCGATGCGATTTCTCCCTCGCTCACCAAGGTGTTGCCAATCCAGATTTTATTCTCGAAAAACATAATGCCTCCTATTTTATTTCCTTGCATGCGGCGATTTTGTCCTTGACGAGATGTTGCCGCACTGTCTGAAGCTCGTATAAAACATAACAATTTCATTATAATTCAAAGCATACTTTTGTGCAATAATGAAAAGTCCTCCAGGGAAATCGATCCTGGAGGACTTTATAATCGTTTACACTTCCTACTTTGTGCTTTCTCAGATATCCAGGCAAAACTCCGGTGCCGACTCTTTGTTGACAACATAGTATGCCTTGGACTCGTACACATTCACATAGACTTCCAATGTCTTGATGTCCACGCCCTTGCGTAACTTCTTGAATTCTTTCTGTGCTCTCTTCACCAGATCTCCGGTGGAAATATCTCTTCCTTCGATCTGAACGGTTACACTGGACTTGATTTCCTTTTTCGTTGTTGGCTTCTTGGCAACCGGCTTCTTTGCAGCCTTTGTCTGAGCGCTCTCTGTTGCATCCTTGGTGATTACCGCTTGATTTGCTTCCTCAACATTTAACACTTTCTTTGTGGCCATTTTTATCTCCTTTTAAACATTTGCCAAAAATATAACTATTGGGATTATAAAACGATTTTTGGAAGTTGTCAACCTTCTACAATGCGTACGGCAAACATCTCCTCCAAAGCCGCATAAAACTCCGGCTCCGTAAAGCCGTGACACCGCCGCAGAACCGGATGCCGTGTCAATCGATGTCCGGTTCCGTCGGATTCTCAAAACGTTCGCCGGCTTCGACATTCACTCCGTTAACGCTGACCAGAATACCGCTTGCATTGGTTTTGTATTCCGTCCTGTCCTCACTCTTTACCTTGGTATTTTTCACAAGCTTGCCCTGACGATTCACCACATAGTTTCGGATGGTGCCCGAAAGACTCAGGGAAATCACACGGTATTTTCCCTCCTCATTCGAAGCCTGCAGCTTACCCATATAGAATAATTTGTCATCCTTCACTCCGGTAAAGCCCTTGCCTTTGTTGTCAAAATAATATTGTACGACATCTCCGATCGGTTCCATGATCTCAATCATTCCCTTTTGTAAATTTCTCTGGTTTGCATTCCCGAAATAATAAATGTCATAATGCTTTCCGTTGTAAATCCTTACCAGACCGTATACCGGCACACCATTGTTTGCAAAAAGAAAAGTTTTGTCCTGAATCTTTACAAAATCCGTCGTACGAAGCAATGTGTCCGCGCTTGCCTTCGGCACTCCGTTATTGTCGAAGTAAAACCATTCCACCTCGTTTTCATAAGTCTGCATGATGTTCTTCGGCGGGTTGAGCGAAAACCAGCCCAGTCTCTGACT
>JBHAEV010000136.1:0-19387 GCA_041855735.1 Lachnospiraceae bacterium | reverse complement strand
CATTTCTGCGGTTATGTGTGTTAAAGTACGTCTTTTTTCCGTTCTGTCTTCAATTCTCTGGATATCTGATAGTATTCACTTGTCAAAGTGCTGTTCCATCGGCTTCGGCCGAGATTTAGTCTCAAGATTCCGAGAGACTATATTGATGTATCTATCATAAACGATTTCCGTTCAAATGGCTAGTACATTCCGAAACAATGCGATTTACCCCAAGACCTGCTTTGCAATATCCACCGAAGCCCTGGCATCTTTCGCATAATAATCCGCTCCGATTTCCATGGCATAGTCCTTTGTCAGCACCGCACCTCCGACCCATACTTTGCAATCCGGCTTCACTTTTTTGATTTCTTGTATGGTCTTTGCCATGGACGGCAATGTCGTGGTCATCAGTGCCGACAGGCCGACCAGACCGACATCTTCTTTCAATACGGTGCTGACCACCTCCTCGACGGGAACATCCCGCCCGAGGTCGATCATGCGATAGCCGTAGTTTTCCAGAATCACCTTTACAATGTTTTTTCCGATGTCATGAATATCCCCTCTTACCGTGGCAATGACAATCTTCCCCTTGCTCAGGCTCTCCCCGCCTCTGTTCGCAATCCGTTCTTTGATCAGATCGAATCCCGCGCATGCCGCATTTGCGGCATTGATTAACTGCGGCAGGAAAATACTCTGCTTTTCATACCGGTCTCCCACGACATCCAGCGCCGGTATCAGCAACTTGTTGATGACATCCAGCTCCGACATCGTTTCCAGATATTGCATCGTCAAGCGTCCGGTTTCCTCCCGAAGTCCCTTCAGGATTGCCTCTTCCATGGCATCCTTGTTGTCATCCGCATCCGCTGTGTTTCGTGTTTTTTCTTTGTTTTTTTGCCCGTCACTCTCGTTTTGGAATGAGGGCGCAGGATCCGGCAAATTCCCCGGATTCGCATTCAAATCGGCAAATCGTTCAATATAGCGCATCGCATCCGAATCCTCCCCGGAAAGCACGCGAAAGGCCGCCACCGCATCCATCATGCCCGTTGTGCAGGGATTCATAATCGGCAAATCCAAACCGCAATGCATCGCCTGCGTCAAAAAACTTTCATTGATCTGTTTTCTGGCAGGCAGTCCGAAGGAAATGTTGCTGACTCCCAGAGTTGTGTGTAAACCGAGTTCTTTGCTGACCCTGCGTACCGCCTCCAGCGTTTCTTTCGCCTGATCCTGCTGTGCGGACACCGTCAGTGTCAAACAGTCGATAATGACATCTTCTTTTTTCAAACCGTATCTTTGCGCCGCATCCAGGATTTTTTTTGCAAACTCCACCCTCTCCTCGCAGGAATTCGGCAGTCCGCCCTCATCCATGGTAAGGCCGACAACGGCAGCGCCGTATTTTTTTGCGATCGGCAGGATCTGTGCCAATTTTTCTTCATCCGCATTGACCGAGTTGACAATCGCCCGTCCATTGCACACTCGCAACCCCGCCTCGATGGCGCGCGGATTTGAGGAGTCGATTTGCAAAGGCAGACTCACAATTCCCTGTACCGCCTTTACCGTTTTCACCATCAGCTCTACCTCGTCCGCGCCCGGAACTCCGACATTCACATCCAGAATATCCGCTCCGGCTTCCTCTTCTTCGATGGCGACTTTTTCAATGTGTTCAAAATCGGATTCCAGCAGTGCCTGCGCAAAACGTTTTTTTCCGGTCGGATTCAATCGCTCCCCGACCACACGAACCTTGCCCAGCTCACACATTTTGGAAGCGGAGCATACCCCGTGCCGAAGGATTCGCTTCCCCGGCATGATCTCATCCGGACAAAGTCCGGATTGCGGCAGATTTTTTGACAACTCAACAATATACTCCGGCGTCGTTCCGCAGCATCCTCCGAAAATCCGTACGCCGAATTCCAGAAAAGCCTTCATTTCTTTCCCGAAATCCGGTGCCGAAAGATCGTATTCTCCGGTCTTCGGATCCGGAAGCCCGGCATTCGGCTTTACAATCATCGGAAGATTTGTCCATGTTCGAAGTTCCTTCACAAACTCCAGGATTTCCTTCGGTCCCAAAGAACAGTTGAAGCCGAGCGCATCCACACCAAGTCCGTCCAAGGTCACCGCCATGCTTTCGATCGCGGTTCCGGTAAAGGTTCTGCCGCTCGCCTCAAAACTCATCGTGGCGAATATTTTCAAACCGGTGTTCTCCTTTGCCGCCAGTACCGCCGCCTTTAGGTCATAGAGATCCGTAAATGTTTCGAATGCAATGATGTCCGCGCCGTATTCCTGACCGGCTTTCACGACTTCTTTGTAGATTTCATACGCCTCTTCGAATTTCAAACTTCCGAGAGGTTCCAGAAGTTCTCCGATCGGTCCGACATCCAGCGCAATCGATATCGGTCGAAGTCCCTGTGATCCGCCAAGTTCTTTGCTGTATTCTTCTCTCGCCGCCTTGGCACAGTTGATTGCATTTCGAACGGCGGTGTCTACATCCAACTCGCAATCCGCCAGCTTTCTCTGATTTGCCCCGAATGTATTTGTGTACAGCACATCGGAACCGGATCCCAGATATTCCAAATGCACATCGATGACTTCTCTTTGATGTTCCATGCCGAAACTCTCCGGATGTTCCCCCGCACCCAGACCTCTTTTTTGCAGCATGGTTCCCATTGCACCGTCCAAAATCAACACTCTATCGTCCACAGGTCACTCCTCTTCTCAAAAATCTGCATGCCTTGATCACATTGCATCCCTTGCATCCGTTTTTTTTCTTTGTTATCTCGCTGTCCGATACCCCGATGACGGCGGTTACGGATTTCCTCGGAATCATAATATTGCTGCCGCTCACTCCCAGTCCGATTTTTCTGGAGGTGTCCAACAGAGAGGTAAACGGCACCTGCGCCGAAATCGGCAAATCTCCGTAGCCCGGAGAGAATCTTGTGGTCAAATACTTGTCGGCATATTTCTTCCTCAAATCGGAGTCAATCATATCGCAATAGGCCTCGATCAATGTACTCGCACAGGAATCCATAATCACCGCATTTGCAACATTTTTGACTCCCGCCCGTCTTATTGCCAGCTCCACATTGGCGCCCAGGGTCGCAGCAAACAGCACAATCCTCCGGCATCCTTGAAGATGCTTTCTGATGTCCTCCCCGGTTAAAAAGTCGATTTCCTTCGGAAATGCATCATCCTCCCGTTCAAACTCCCGCAGTATGCATCTCGGGTTTGCAGCCCGATTCACCATTTCCATGCACTCCTCAATCTGTCGATTCAGACTCTGATCCATCTCCTGATTGTGATATTCCAAGTATCTCAAAATCTCCGGCTTATCCGATTCCGTAAGTCTTATTTCCATATCGTTCCTCGCTGTTTCGGTCAATGCAACCATTATAAGAAAAAATCCGCCTTCCTACAAGGGAAAGCGGGTTCATTGTTCATATTGAAATCATATGCCGGGGTATAGGAAAAAGCAATACCGCGCAAAATATCGTGTCGGAAAAAGATTGCAGACGTGCATCTTACGATGTCGCCTTCTCCAGCAGAATCAGCCTTTTATGATCCGCATCCAGCCTTGCCATCGCTCCGTACGGAATCACGCCGATCGGCTCCGCATGGCCGAAATTCACATTGCACAGCACCGGCATGTCCTCGCGTCCCACCTCTTTTAAGACCTTTTTCAGCGCTTCATTGTATACATGATACTTGCTTCTTCTTGCCGGTTTTCCCATGATGATTCCCTTTATCACACCGAGAATCCCCTGTGCCGCAAGATTTCGAAACAGCTCCGTAAATACGTTCTCGGACATATCCTCTTCGGATGTTTCGATGAACATGATCTTATCTCTCCACTCCTCAAGGCTCGGCCAAATGCTCGTTCCGATCAGCATCAAAAATACATCAAAGCATCCTCCGAGGAGTCTGCCCTCCACCACGCCGCTTCCCTGAATCACCTCATAGCCGATTTCCTCTTTATGGTATGGTTTGAGAAGATTCATGTTTTCCTCACTCCACCAGATTTTCTCGTCCTCATCGTCATACCAGTACGGCGCACTTTCGATTTCCAGTTCCTCCTTCGGCTCAAACAAAGTGTCCACAATTTTTTGGTACGTATAGTCATTTATCTTTACATATTCCGCAAAATTGGTCATCGCACTTGCCCCGTAATAGGACATCAATCCCGCCTTGTAGAGCATGAAATGATTGCTTGTGGTATCCGAAAAACCGGTAAAGACTTTCGGATTGTTCTTTATCACGTCAAAGTCGATGTACGGAAGCAGGCGGATGGTATCATTCCCGCCGATGGCACAGATAATTCCCTTGATGCTCTCATCCATAAAAGCATCCATCAGATCCTTTGCCCTGGCTTCGGGATGATGATACAGATAGTCCATCCCCTTCAAAGCATTCTCCATCGTCACAACCTCAAGGCCGAAGTCTTCTTCCAGCCTTTTTTTGGCAAGTTCATACTTATGAAGAAACATCGCTTCGCCGAGCAATCCGTTCGACAAGCTGACAATCGCCACTTTATCTCCTTTTTGCAAATGTCTCGGTTTAATCATACCGCCTCCTTATATTGTTCCGGCTTTCCGATGAATAGCGTGCAAAGCCTTGTTTCAGTTCCCCACTCCCGGTCCGATTTCCTGTACGGTCGGTTCCGGTTCCACGGTTACGGTCGGTCCGGGTGCTGCCGAAGTGGTCTGCGGCGCAATCGTCGGTGCTGCGGTGCTTTGCGTCGTCGGCGCTGCCGCGGATGAAGTCGGCGCTGCGGACGATGTCGGTGCTGCGGATGAAGATGAGCTGCCGGACGGTGCAATCGTAGCCGATGTGCCCGAATTGGATTTTGTCGTGCTTTCCGATGCCGAAGTGCTCTCCGAAGTGGAAACACCCGGTCCGCGATTGCTCGGATTGGTCGGCGCATCGGTGCCGAAGTCCGTATCCACCTCCGGCTCATCCAGCCAGATGATATTTCCGTACTGATCGGTTTCATAAGTCCGACCGTATTCATCGGTTGACGTTTCCAAAGCCTTGGAAGACTTTTGTTCGGATTCACCGGTTCCCGATTCTTTCACGGTTGTTTCCGCTTTTTTCGTGCTGTCATAATCGTAGTTTTTAGTCGACGACACATCGCTTTGAATGCGATAACTGATATCGCTCACCGTTTTGGAAACCTTATAATCCGACTCGTCAAACAGGAATCGATGCAGCTCCGCAACATTGGTTGCCAGGGTCTTCGGAACGACACAGTCGCCTTTCCCGCGCACATTGGCGCCGAATTTGGTGTACGGGAAGCCGTTGGTTTCCCCGATGTGATACAGATCCGCCTTGGCGATGAAATCCAGACCGTCCTGCCATGTCATATTCGTGGCAACCATGGAGAGCATATTTCCGAGGAGATCGTTTTTCGTCTTTAAATCCGCCTTCTTCGCCTTGTCAAATGCCAGTTGAATGATCTTTCGCTGGCGCTCGGTTCTCTCGAAGTCGCTGTCCATGTAACGAAGTCTGGCATACGCCACCGCCTGAACTCCGTCCAGATGATTCATGCCCGCCTGCTTTAAATGCACGGAACCGATTCCCGTCCCCTTTACCGTATCGGTAATATAGGAATTGAGATATTTGAACTCCGCCTTTGTAATCTCCACGTCCAGACCGCCCAGGATGTTGATGGCTGTGGCAACCGCCTTCCAGTTGAATGTCACATAGTCCGTAATATTCAAATCCAGATTTTTGTTGATGGCTTTGAGTGCCTGTTCCGGGCCGCCCGTCGCATAGGCATTGTTGATTTTATTGTACTTTCCGTATCCAGTGTCCATATAGGTATCGCGAAATACGCTGGTCATGCGGATCTCGCCCGTACCTTTGTTGATACTGACCACGATGTTCACATCCGAATTCCATCCCGCATCCACAGAATTATCTCTGGAGTCCAAACCGAATACGGCAATATTCCAGTATCCCTCCTCCATCTGACGGATTTTCTCAATGCTCAGTTCCTGATTCTTTACATTGTCCACATTGATTTCCGGCCTTTGAATTTTGTTGTACTGCTTCAATGCATAGGCATAACCGAAAATCAGACTCAATGCAAATACTTCCGCAACGGCAAACACCAGAATTTTCACCCATAGCGGTGCTTTTTTTTGTTTTTTCGCTTGAGGCGCATGAGCTTGCCGCGTTCTTTCGTCATATCTTCTGCTTCTTCCCTTCAGCCTTTCGCGCGTTTCATGAATGTCCTGACTCATACTTTTCCTTCCCGTGATTGATAACTTCAGCTCCATCCAATATACTCTGAACATATTTGGTTGTAAACCGAATTTTTTATAAATATTTGCACAGAAGCCCCGCTAATAGGCATTCTTATTGATAAATCCCTTAAACACCGTCAAAAACAAAATCTTGATGTCCAGACCCAGGGTCCAGTTCTCGATATAGTACAGATCGTGCTCAATCCTCTTTTCGATCGAGGTATCCCCGCGATAGCCGTTGACCTGAGCCCATCCGGTAAGTCCCGGACGCACTTGATGTTTGATCATATAATGCGGAATCTCTTCCTTGAATTTGTCCACAAAAAACGGTCGTTCCGGTCTTGGCCCGGACAAACTCATCTGCCCCAGCAGCACATTGAAAAACTGCGGTGTTTCATCAATGCTGGTCTTTCGGATAATCCGTCCGATCGGCGTGACCCGAGGGTCATTCTTTGTGGTCCACTTTCCCTGTTCCTTTTGCTTGTCCTGCACTTCCATCGATCGGAATTTGTACATCTTGAACGGTTTGTTGTGCAGTCCGACCCGCTCCTGAGAGAAGATAACCGGTCCCTTGCTGGTCAGCTTGATGATGATTGCCGTAATCAGCATTACCGGCGAGAAAATCACAATGGCTACCATTGCACCGAAGATGTCCATCGTCCTTTTGATAAAGGCATTCCAAAACTCCGTAAGCGGAACATGCCGGATATTGATGACCGGCAGTCCCAGCAGATCCTCGGTATACGGAACCGTCGGCACAACCTTGTTGTAGTCCGGAATAAACTTTGTGTGGACGCCGGACTTTTCGCATTCCTTTACAATCTTTTCCAGATGGTCATAGTCGTTCAGACTCAGGGTAATGGCAATCTCATCCAGCATATTCATCGCAAGTATCGCATTCAGCTCCTCCACCCTGCCGATGATGCGGATATTCCGGTACGCATATCCCAGATCTTTGTTGTCATCCAGAATTCCGACCAGATTGTACCCCCATTCGGGATTGTTTTTGATGCGGTCGATGAATCCTTCCGCGGCCCGGCTGTATCCGATCAGCAACACATGTTTGAGATTGAACCCTCTTTTTCGCAGTCCCCGCAGAAAAATCCGTATGGAATTTCTCTCGATGAACATCAGAATCATACTGGAAATATAGAACAAAAGGGTCAATCGCCTGGAAAAATGGTACAGATACGGATTCTTTCCGCCCAAAAACAGCACAAGCGTAAAAATCATAAAGCCGATGGTATTGGCTTTGAAAATATTGGCAAACTCCCGCCTGCGGGATGTCACGCGTTTCGGCACATACAGTTCAAAAATCGAGTTCAACAGCATGTACAGCGGCAGGATGATCAACAGCACGCTGAAATAAAACGATGCCGGAAGCGTGGTATTTTCCGATTTTGTAATACCGAATAAAATAAACCAGGACATTGCATAGCTGAATGCAATGACCAAGGCATCCAGTACCACATGCATTCGGTTCAGTTGACTTTGATTGCCTTTAATCATTTACGAAGCCTCCTGTTGATAAAATGCAGCGTGTAATCCAACATTCCGAGTATCATTTCGAATTCCACGGCAAGATAACGCATTGCGGGAACATGTTTCACACGACGGCATTTTTTATATTGCCGCATACCTTCTTGGATTCCTTCAATATATTCTCTTCCGAACCCCTTTTTGCAAAAAAACAGCAGTTTTATGAAAATCCCCAGCAATAATGGGAGAGAATTGACAAGCAGCTGCAGATTGCACTGATTTTTATAGTGCAGAAAAATATGATTTCTGGCAGCCAGTTTCACCTTAAAGGCATTGTATTTCGATCCGGACGTACCGCTGCCGTAGTGATACACCTTGGCTTTCGGCTCATAAACATTGATGTAACCGACCAGCCTGGCACGGTACCCGAGGTCGATGTCCTCCAGATATGCAAAATGCATTTCATCGAAATAACCGATTTCATCCAGAATCGATTTGCGGTATATGGATGCTCCGGCACAGGCGGAAAAGATCATTTTCCGTTTCCCGTAATACTTCGTCTTCTCACCGACTCCGATCTGGTAGGGCCAACCCAGAATGCACATTCCGTCTCCTCCGTCATCCATAAGCTCGGGAGCATTCATATTGATCATCATCGGATTCACGGAAAAAATCTTCCCGGATCGTTCCAAGGCATTGACCAGTTCTTTTACATAATCCGGAAAAACCGCAGTGTCATTGTTGAGTAAAATCACATAATCCGAAGTCACCATGCGAAGTCCTGCATTGACTCCGCCCGCAAAACCCATATTTTTTTCCAGTTTCAAAGTTGTAATGCCCTTTTGTTCGAGCCACTCGACACTGCCGTCCGTTGAGGCATTGTCCACCACGAGCACATCAAAATCTTTGTAAGTCTGTGCATCCAGCGCCTGAAAACAGTCCTCCATAAAACGCAGTCCATTGTAGTTCGGGATAATGATTGTAACTTTTTTCATAAACACCTGCTTATAAATACTTTTCTATGCCTTCGATTTTGTACGGCTCCCCGATTTTTTCCTTCAGCAAATCCCGCAGCGCGAAATTCGATTTTCTAAGGGTCAGATTCGGATTGTAATACGGATCTCCGTTTTGCAAAATATCCGGCCATCGTTTCATAAATGTCGCAATCTCGCGATTAAATCTCTCCACCTTTTCGGGCGTATCTTCCAGTCCTCTGGACTTGGATTCGTAATGATGAAACAGTGCATACGGATTGTACACCACCAGTTTGCCGAGTGAACGAACTTTCATACAAAAGTCGATATCATTGAATGCCACGGCAAGTTCCTCCGTAAATCCGCCCGCCTCTTCAAACACCGTTTTTTTGGTCATCATTGCCGCAGCCGTCACCGCGGAGTAGTTTTGTGCCGTCATCATCCGGTGGAAATAGCTGTTGTCCGCCTCATGCAGACCGATAAAAGTATGTCCCGCAATTCCGCCGAATCCCACGACCACCCCGGCATGCTGGCAGGTATCGTCCGCATACAGCAGACGACAGCCGGCAATGCCGACATCCTCCCGCTGCACATAGCCGAGCAGTTCCTTTACCGTATCCGGATTGATCAGCTCCACATCATTGTTTAAGAAAAAGAGATACTCTCCCTTTGCAAACTTCGCTCCGAAATTGTTGATGGCGGAATAGTTGAATTCTCTCTCCCAGTGTACCACCTTGACAAAGGGATACTCTTTTTGAATTGCTTCGTAGTATTGAAAGGTTTCCTCTGATGTGGAATTGTTCTCCACCACGATAAATTCCAGATTCTTGTAATTCCCCTTTTCATACAGTGAGCGGATTGCCGTATCCAGATCCCCTGCATGATCTTTGTTCGGAATGATGACGCTTACCAATGGTTCGTCCTTTATCCGAAACAGAATATGATAGATGCCGTAGTCCACTCCTTTTTCGATCTTTTCGATGGAAATGTCGGGATATGTCCTTTGAAAATGCGCCGAAATCGCACGTTCTCCCGCCTCAAAGGCATAGAGCTTGCTTTTCGGATCGGAGGCGGTGGAATTCATATGACAGCGCCAATGGTACAGAACTTTCGGAATATGCACCACATTCCTTGCATTTTCCGTCATGCGGAAAATAAAATCATAATCCTGTGCCCCGTCGAATTCGGATTTCATCATGCCGTAATGTTCGATCAGTTCTTTTTTTACGACGAACAAATGGCAGATATAATTGACGCTGTGCAGCAAATCGATATTGAAATCCGGCTTAAAATGCGGATCGAACAATGCTCCCCCGTCCATATCCAGCTTGTCCTCGTCGGAGTACAGACAGTCCGCATTTTCATGCTCATTGACGGCTTTTGCGCATTCAAACAGTGCATCCTCCGAAAGCGTGTCATCATGATCGCAAAGCACGATGTAATCCCCGCTTGCCATTTCAATCGCCTCATTGGTATTGCCCGCGATTCCCAGATTGTCATCCAGTCTTTTGTAGAGAATCCGCCGGTCATCGTACTCCGCAATCAGTTTGGCCTTGTCCTTTCCTTTCGGACTTCCGTCCGCAAAACAGATCTCGAACTTCGAGTAGGTCTGATTCAAAATCGAATCCAGAAGTTCCCTTAAATAAATATCCGGTGTCTGATACAGCGGAATCACAATTGAAAATACCGGCTCATAGGCAAATCCGTGATTTCTCTGCAACTCCAGTTCTTCCTTTGTCGGCCCGGTTTTTTTTGCCCACTCGGCATACTCGTAATCGCTGTCCAATCCCCGGATTTTATTCCTCGACTTGCGAATCAGCTCCCGCAATCCGTGTTTCTTCAGGAAATCCATCGCCACCTTCAGAGTTTCCATATTGCAGAGATCCCGGATTTTTTCGAGGCGCTTATGTGCCACGCTCGCTCTTTTCGCGATCAGTTCCTCATTGTACCGGATTCGTCTTTTTCCCCCGTCACAGCAGATTTCCAGATAATAGTCCGCTCCTCTTTCGTAGGGAAATTGAATGTCGAACCCGAAATCCATGTCCAGAATCCGCTTGAAATAGATACGGCTCACATCATCTCTGCGCGTCCGTACCAGTTTATGTTCGATCGGCTTTTTATTCTGATCCAGAATTGCAAATTTCACTTCGCTTTGCGGTGTTTTTCCGATTACCCAACCATTGAGTGTGATATTGTTTTCACGAATTCGTACAATGTCTACTTTATGTTTCATATCTTAATGTTTGTCCTTTCCACACATCCTTGGTAAGACTTTGATGAACATAAGGATGTTTCTCGAACCGCTTAAAAATTGATTCGTTCTTCTTCGACCACCAGCGGACGCTTCATGATTCGCTGATTAATCGTCAGCACATACTCCCCGATCATGCCGATGAAGAAAATCTGGACCGATCCGAGGAACAGCATGCCGATCAGAATCGGCGCCATGCCTGCCGGAAACCGATCCCAATACAAAAGTTTCAATACCAGATACACCAATGCCGCAATCAGACTTATCGCGGAGGAAATCGCTCCGATAAAGGTTGCAAAGCGAAGTCCGACCTTGGTATAGGATGTTACGCTCAGCATGGCGGCATCATACAGACGATAGAAATTGTTGCTCGTCACGCCGGCTCTGCGTTTGGGCTGTTCATACGGAATTTCCAGTCTGCGAAATCCGAGTTCCGCCACAATGCCGCGAAGAAACGGGGTCGGATCCTCCAGCTTTTTCAAAACTTCGATGAATTCCCTGTCGTACAGACCGAAACCCGTAAAATGTTCGATCTGTTCCACATCGGAAAATTTCTTGATGGTCTTATAATACAGACTGCGCAGAGAGTACATCAGTCCGTTCTCGGAACTGGATTTTTTGATGCCGATGGCAATCTTGTACCCGTCTTCCCATGCCTTGACATATTTCGGAATCATCTCCACCGGGTCCTGAAAATCCGCCGCCATCAGCATGGTGGCATCTCCGGTCGATTGCAGCATCGCGTAATAGGGCGAATTGAACTGCCCGAAATTTTTGGCATTAAAAATCGCCTTCACCTGCGCATCTTCCCGGCACAGTTCACGGAGTTTCTCTCGGGTTTTGTCCCTTGAATCATTGTCAATGTAAATCAGTTCATAAGCGTAATTCGGCAAACTGCTCCGAAATTCCCGGAGGATTGCCTCATACAGCGGTCTGACATTCTCTTCCTCATTGTAACACGGAATAATAATGCTAATTGTCTTCATATCTCGCCCATTCCGGAATAATCTCGATTTTTATCAGATCATCCCCTTTCTTTCTCATCATTTCGAGTGCCTGCGGCAATTTGTCAAATCCGAACAATCGATGCGTGATCAGATCTCCCGGTATGATTCTCCCGGTTTCCACAAGGCGCAAAAGGCGCTCCATTCTCGCTCTTCCGCCCTTTCCGAGTTCCATGTAAATGCTCTTTCCGCTCATGCCCCGGCCACCCGAAAATTTCGGAATCGCAAGGCTGCCCTCGCCCTTATAGTGATTCAGATTCACCACTCTTCCGATGCCGTATCGCACCATTTCCACGGCAGCCGGGAAACTTTCGTCACCGCCGCCGCAAATCAGCACCGCATCGGCGCCGATTCCGTTCGTCAAGGACTTTACTTTGGCAATACAGTCCTCCTCTTTGTAATCAAGAATATCTGTCGCTCCGTATTGGATTGCCAGATTTTTGCAGATTTCTCTGCCGCCGACGGCAATGACACGCGATGCCCCCCGGAGCACCGCCCCTTGCACCGCCATCAGCCCGACGGCTCCGATTCCGATCACCGCAACCACATCCCCGAAACGGATGTCCGCCGCTTCCACCCCCGTAAATCCGGTGGTCACCATGTCCGTACACATCAAAGCATCCTTGATGCTCACATGTTCGGGCACTTTCGCCAAAGTCGTATCCGCATCCTCGATCCGAAAATACTCCGCAAACTCGCCGGGAATGCTCCTGCCGAGCGCATTCGCCGAAAACGGTGCACCGGCATGCAAAGTATTCCCCTCCTGTATGGCAACCTGTCGCCAGTCCGGAGTCATCGCCGGCACCGCCACGATATCTCCCGCTTTAAAATCAAACACTTCCTCTCCGACCTGCACCACCTCTGCCACACATTCATGCCCCAGAATCAGATTGTCCGGCTTTTTGGAGCCTGTGCCGTAAACGGTGTTCACATCGGAGGTACAGACCGACATGGAAACCGGCCGGAGTATGGCATTGTACGGACTTTTTATGGCGGGTTTCGGCACCTCGATGATGCCGGCTTCCCCCCGACCTGTCATGGCAAATGCTTTCATCATTTTGATTCCCCCGTCCGGATCACGGTCAGTCGATCGCTCATCAAACTGTAGATCTCGGTTTGTGCACCGAAATCCCGGCGTATCACGCCCGCTATCTCATCCGTATAGCCCGGCGCCACAATAATAATACGGTCCGGCTTTCTTTGCAATGCGTCTTGCGGCGACAAAATAGGGATATGAGATGCCGGAGCGAATTTCCCCTGCTTAAACGGCGCCGAATCGATGATGTACTCCACCTTACCCCTCAACCCGGTTGTCGAGCAAAGGGTAAAACCCTGATGACTTGCCCCCCAGATGGCAATGGTACGGTTTCCCTTTTGAGAGGACGCCACCAGATCGTCCACCTCTTTTTGAATGTCATTTCGAACCTTTTGCAATCCGCTTATGTCCGTAAACGAATCCGAATCCGCAAGAAATGCCGGATTTGGAAACCCATCTTCTTTTGTCTTTTGCACGATCACAGCCAGTGTGTCCCGGTTCACCCGGTCTTTCTTCAATACTTCAAATCCTGCCAGATTGAGCAGGAATTCCAGACTTTCATGTGTGTAATAGGCGATGTGATCCCGAATGATTTCATAGAAGCCGGAATGTTCCAATATATATTCAAAACTCGGCACGGTAATCAAACCGAAACCGTCCTTTGTCAAATTATGACGGATCGCACGAAGATACATCAAAGGATCCGGCTGATGTTCCAGAAAATTGAAAGAAGTAAACGCGTCAAACGGTCCATGCAAAAACACATGGTTTTCGCTTTCCGGAAAATCCTCCTCGACATTTAAGCCGGATTGCTTTGCCGTCTTTGCCAGAGTCGCACGATGTTCGATGCCGTAGGCTTGGACGGGATAGCTCGCCAGAATACGCAGAAATTCTCCCTGTCCGCATCCGACTTCCAGAATCTTTTTGTCCCGCAACCGGCATCGATCCATAAACTCCTCATACTGTGTACGGCGGAGTTCTTCCATGGTCGTGGAATAACCGCCGGCACGAATGACATCCCTGTAATAATCCACCGGCTCACAGTCCAGTTGTACCAAATGGCAATGCGTACACTCACACAGGTTCAATGTCAATCCGTGCTCCCCTTCCAGCTCTTCCTTCGTCGGAATATTCTGTGCGCTTGCCGGCATGTTTTCAATGCTCATCAATTTGTGCAGTTCGGATTTACATATTATACAAACGCTCAATTTCTTTGATTCCCTCCTCAAAAGTATACTGCTCCCGAAAATTTATCAGGTTTTGCAGACGCTCGATACTTGGTGATAAAAACGGAGTCCCCTCCGATGCGGCCTCCCGTTCTTCATAGCGAACCAGTCCCCGACCTTTGTCGACCGCATCCGCAAAAGCGCGCATAATTCGGGTATCCCTGCTTGCGACATTGACAATCAGTTCCTTTTCACAACCCTCCAGACTGCAGGCGGACAAATCCGCAATCGCATCGGCGCAATCCTGTATATAGAGATAGTTCCACAGCTGGTTGCAGGCGGACAGCGTTACCGGTCCCCCGCTTTTTTTCGCCCTCAGGATCGTCTTGATCAGGGAGGTTTCGTGATCGCATGCGCCGTATACGCTGAAGATGCGAAGATGAATGTATTCCATCGAAAGCTCCCTGCATCGTGCGGATGCCCTCTTCCATACCTCCAGTTTTGCCATGCCGTACTGCGATTTCGGGTTGCAGGGATAATCTTCATCCGTCATCGTCGCCCTTACCAGCTGATCCAGCTGGGTGATCGTGTCGGAATTTTGCACCCGAACGGTATCCTCCCCGGAAGTATTCGCCGGCAAATCTGCCAACACCGATGCATCCGCATTCAGATTCAAAAAACGCAGATAGGAATCTTCGAATGTTTTCCGAAATTGATTCTGTAGCAGTTGCTCCCTGTACTCCTCCAGAACAAAACCATATTCCGCCTGGGAGCCGGCAAACAGAACCCTTCTGCATCCGAGCTGCTTTACCACCTCGATGGTTCTCAGTGTGTTTTGGATATTCAACTCCTGGATTTCGGGATTCATCCGTCCTTCTTTGCCGACGCCGTCCCATGCCAGATGAATCAACACATCCACATGAAAATTCCGAAGTGTATGCAGTCTTTCGATATTGCAAAAATTGCATATAATTCTGACAATTCCGACATCCAGATCCTTATGATTTTTGGATTCGCTGCGAATCAGGCCATATACCGTATCCCCTCTGTCAAGCAGCTCCCGCGCAATCCCGCGCCCCAAAAAACTCGTTACTCCGGTAATCAATACATTCATTATACTTTCATTCTTTCTACAATCATATTTTCATCCATCTCTTCTTCCGAAAGAAACGGGGTTAAGTCCTCCAGCGGCGGGCTGACCATGCGTCCGTCCGGCAATTGCTTGCCGGAGGATTTCGGTTCAAAATTCTGCGTGATTGTCACAAATGCCTCACAAATCACCGGCCCGTCAATATGAAGCGTTTTTTGCACCGCTTCCTCCAGCTCTTCATTGTGTTTTGCCCGAACATATTCGTATCCGTAGGCATGGGCCAGCTTTTCCATATCCGGGAATGACAAATCCCTGCTCTGCGAACCGATTCCGCAAAGCGGTTTATCCCCGAAGAATTTGGACTGCGTCTGACGTATGCTGTGGTATCCGTCATTATTGATCAAAAAAATCTTAATCGGCATACGATGGTGAATGATGGTCTGCAATTCCTGCAGATTCATCTGAATGCTTCCGTCTCCCGTCACCAGAATAATGTCTTTCTCATAGCTAACATCATCCGTATTTGCCAGATGCGCACCGATGGCGGCAGGCAAATCATACCCCATGCTCGCAACCGCGGAATTGGAGATGAATCTCTGCCCTTTTTTCATGATATAGGAGTGTCCTCCCACCACACATGCCGATCCGTTTCCCACCACCGTAATCTGATTTTCTTTCAAACTCTTGCTGATGTGGTGAATAAAGGCATAGACATTGGCATTCTCTTGCGGATTCGCAAGCAGGTACTCGGCCTTGCACACCGGATACTTTTCCTTCCAGTAATGACAGGTTTCCTCCCAGTTCATGCCCTTGATGCCCTCGCCTCCGCTCCAGACCGGTACTGTTTCCTCCCGCAGCACATCCAGCATCACCGTCAACAGATCCCTGCAATCCGCATGTACCGGCATATCCACATGCAAGGTCGGTTTTTTCAGCTCCTCCGCATCAATGTCATTGATAATCGTATAGGCTTCTCTTGCCCAACCCTTGGCATTGAAACCGACTTGACGAAGGCTTAATCTCGAACCGACGGAAAAAACCAGGTCCGAGTTCTGCACGGCAAAATTCCCCGGACGATCTCCGAAATTCCCCGGTCTGCCGACATAGAGCGGATGCGTGTCCCAAATACAGTCCTCCGAGTTCCATCCCGTCACCACCGGTATCCCGAGCTTCTCTGCCACCTGTAAAAACTCCTCGTGCGCATTTCCGATGCGGATTCCGTTGCCTGCATTGAACACCGGTCGTTTGGAAGCGCGTATCTTTTCGATGATCTCTTTTGCCAGTTCCTTTGTCACCTTCTTCGGCAATGCGCTCCTTTTGCCATGACCGTCCTCCGGCAAAATCAGATGCACCGGCTTTTTATTGTCGGCATCCCTGCCCCAGCCGTCACCGCCCGCTTCATAGTCCTCTTTGTCAAAGCCGATCAAACTCTCCTCATCCAGCATGGCAGCCTGTACATCCAAAGGGATGTCCAGCCACACGGGACCGGGTCTGCCCGCATTCGCCAGATACAATGCCTTTTCCAGACAATAGCGAATCCGCTTCGGCTCAATCACCATTTCGGAATACTTGGTCATGCAGTCGATGCTCTTGCAAATATCAAACTCCTGATCGCCCATCGCCCGAATCCCGACCCCCGAACTCCTTGCCGTCCAGTCGTAGCGCACCTGTCCGGAAACCACAAACATCGGAATGGAATCCAGCCATGCCCCCACCACGCCGGTGATCGCATTGGTTCCGCCCGGCCCCGTGGTCACGCAAAGCGCCGCCATACGATTGTGGATTCTTGCGTAGCACTCCGCCGCGATGGCGCATGCCTGCTCGTGATGATTGTAGGTTACACAAAGTCCGTCCTGATGCCCCAGGCTGTCGTTAAGATGCATCGCACCGCCGCCGGTTACGGAGAATACTCTCCTGATTCCGTGTTCAACCAGTTTCGCGGATAGATAATTGCTAAGCTTTATCATGGATCTCCCCTCAGTTTTCGGTAAAATATATGGTGATTATATCATAAATAAGCCAAGTTTGAAATATAAAAACCGATTCGGCAAGATCGCCGCTTTGTCTTCCAAATGATCCCCGTCCGCATAAAATAAATCTGTATTTTCTAAAAAAAATCGAAACAGCGTCATAAACTTTTCTTATTTCTTACAATGTTCTTACTTCATAAAAAGGTACTTTTCTTATGGAAAAAACGTGCTATAATGAAACTAAAGTTCAGATAAGGAGGGGAGATTATGAGAGTGAAGATCATTTGTGTAACATTATTCCTTTCCATCATGTCTGTATTTTCTGTCTTTGCTGCACCCAAGGATGCGAAGTCCGGTCGGTACACTTGGGAGTATGCAGATGGTGAATGGAGTTGTTACAATAGATATGGCGTTGCCGTCACCGGTTGGATTATCTATGAAGATGAAATTTATTATCTCAATGAAGACGGAGTGATGGAGACAGGTTGGTTGAAGGAAGGAAAGAACTGGTACTACCTGGATGAGGATACCGGAGCGCTCGTGACGGATTCCATGGTCGACAATTACGAAGTTGACAGTCAAGGCCGCATGATTAAGATCAATTAGAACGAAGCACCTTTTCGCCGGATCATCCGGTGAAAGGGTGCTTTTTTCCGGACAAAAAAAAGAGTCCGACCGAATCGAACTCTCTGCCGGACCAATCCCGAACTGCGGGGATTATACCAGTTCAAACAATACTTCCATCGCCGCATCGCCCTTACGCGGACCGATCTTCACGATTCTGGTATATCCTCCGTTTCTTGTTGCATACTTCAAAGCCACCTCATCCAAAAGCTTTGCGGTCAAATCCACTTCCTTGGTATTTTTCTTTTTGCCTGCACCCTTTGCCGGAACATCGGTGTAGTTGTAAAGAACCGCTGCAATCTTTCTTCTTGCATGTGCTCTGGACGGAAGGTCTTTTCTGATTTCCTTGTCCACCTCATCATAAACGGTTACTTTCTTTCCGTTTACCACTTCCTTAACTCTCTTGCCGTCCTTATCCTTGCGTGCAACCTTCGCCTTCACGGTTACGGTTTCAAAGTTGTCCTTTTCCTTTGCCGCCATTGCGATCAGAGGCTCTACAAACTTTCTTACTTCTTTTGCTCTTGCCTCGGTTGTAATAATCTTGCCATGTTTAATCAGCTCCGACACCTGGTTTCTGAGTAATGCCTTTCTCTGACTGGATGTTCTTGAAAGCTTTCTATACATTGCCATGGTTTTTCTCCTTTGTCTGAACATATGCATGCATCTTTGGTCTTATTGCATATGTCGATAATAATATTGCTTTATTGTTCCATCATGCGATCCGTCGCACAATATTTCATAACTTCGATACTGCAGCCTCATGGAATATACATTCGGCGCAGTTTCGTTTTATACCGCTTCCTCACTCGGATTCAGCTGCAAACCGAGCTCCTTAAGCTTCGCCAGCACCTCTTCCAATGATTTGCGTCCCAGATTCCGTACCTTCATCATATCTTCCGGAGTCTTGTTGCAAAGTTCTTCCACGGTATTGATTCCGGCTCTCTTTAAACAGTTGTAAGAACGCACGGACAATTCCAGCTCATCGATATTCATCTCGAGAACTTTTTCCTTACCGTCTTCTTCCTTCTCTACCATAACTTCCGCGGTTTTGGCATTCTCGGATAAATCGATAAAGGAGTTCAAATGTGCGCTCAATACCTTCGCCGCCAGGCTCACCGCCTCGTCCGGATTGAGCGTACCGTCGGTAAATACATCCAGTGTAAGCCGGTCAAAATCCGTAACCTGCCCCACACGGGTGTTTTCAATATTGATATTGACTCTGGATACCGGAGAATATTGGGAATCGATCGCCAATGTGCCGATCGGCATATCCTCGGTCTTATTCTTGTCTGCACCTACATAGCCGTGACCCTTGGTAATGGTCAATTCCATCTCAAGCTTTCCCTCGCTCAATGTCGCAATGACCTGGTCTTTATTGACAATCTCAATGTCGGAATCGCATTGAATATCCGCAGCGGTAACAACTCCCTCGCCCGAGAAACTGATGTAAGCTGTTTTCGCTTCATTCGTGGAACTTGTATTCTTGATTGCAAGGTTCTTGATGTTCATAATAATTTCAGTCACATCTTCTTTTACACCCGGAATGGATGAAAATTCATGCAAAACACCCGCAATCTT
>JBHAEV010000135.1:0-2790 GCA_041855735.1 Lachnospiraceae bacterium | reverse complement strand
GTTTACACTCATCAACAGCACCATGTCCGTCATCGGAAGAATTTCCTCCAGCACACAAAGCGGTGTCGACGGATTCAGCGACACTCCGCATTTGGATCCGGTTTTTTTTATCATGTTCAAACACGAATCCAAATGTCTGCATGCTTCGAAATGCACCGTAATGCTGTCAGCACCCGCCTTGACATAATCCGCGATAAACCTTGCCGGTTCCTCCACCATCAGGTGGACATCGAAATGAAAATGCAGTCCGTCCTTTTCGCAGCCTTTTTTGATGGTCGAAATCACGGGCGGACCGAAGCTGATATTCGGAACAAATGCCCCGTCCATAACATCCAGATGCAGGTTTCGGATTCCGGCTTCATACAATGGAATCAGTTGCGATTTTACGTGATAAAAATCGCAGGATAATAATGACGGTGATAAAATCATACTGCCTCCTAATATCTTCGAGCATTCTCGATTTCCTGATACAATTTCACATAGTTTTCATACCGTATTTTAGCAATGGTCGATCCGATCTGCATTTTTACGGCACAATCCGGCTCCCTGACATGCATGCAGCCGTGAAACCGGCACTCTCCCTCACAGTCGTAAAACTCCGGATAGAAATGTTTCAGTTCCTCTTTTTTCAACGCATCGATGCAGACAAACGTAAATCCCGGTGTGTCGCAGATATAACTTTGACGGTTGACGGCAAACAATTCCGAATGTCTGGTCGTATGTCTGCCACGCTCGATCTTTTTGCTCAAATTTCCCGTTTCCATCTCCGCCCGTCTGCAAAGCAGATTCGTCAGGGAAGATTTCCCGACTCCCGACGCACCCGCGAGAACGGTTGTTTTTCCTTGCAGAAATTCATACAGTTTCGGCATTCCGGCTTTGGAAATCGCGGATACCCGCAAGGTTTCAAAGCCGGCTTTTTCATAAATTTCGATGATGCTCTCGTCCGCTTCCAGATCCGTCTTGTTCCAAAGGATCGCCACCGGCACATTCTGCATCATGAAGCTGATCAGACACTTGTCCAACATCAGGGACACCGGCTGCGGCATGGCAATGCTGGATACCAGCAGCACCGCATCGACATTGGCAACCGCCGGACGAATCAGCTTTGATTTGCGCGGACAAATCCTTGTCAGATTCCCGATGCTTTTGCCATCGTCCACCACTTCAAAATCCACATCATCCCCGACCAGAGGTTTGACGCCATGATTGCGAAATACGCCTTTCGCCTTGCACTCATACACTTTGGAGCCGGCATGTACATAGTAAAAACCCGCAATTCCTTTTATGATCTTTCCCTGCATATCATCGTCCCGGAAAGAATAATACATCATAGGATTGTATGACTTCCATGGAATTGTCATTTTCGATTTTCACAATTTCCACAATGCCGGTTTCCACTCCTTCCGCCCCTTCAATCACGGAAAAGCGCACCGGGAGAATCGTATCGCCGGGTATTTTTCTCGGCTCCATCAATGTGGTATACACGGTATTTCCGTTGACATACTGCTTCAGGCGGATGGTAACGCTGAAATTCACATTGCTGGCGCCCGGTCCGATTTGGTTCTTTAAATTGTATCTCTCATCGATGGATGCGGTGTATCGAACCTTTGTCTGTGTCTGCGCCGTTGTTTCCGCCGTAAGCGTGGCATGCGTGCTCTCCTGGGTGCTTTCCGACGGCAAAACCTCCGGATCCGCACCGTCGCTCACCACAAATCCGATGGCGGTACCGCTGTCCACCTCGCTTCCCGGCTCCACGTCCTGACTGATAACCCGATCCTTGTCCATGGTGTCGTCATACTGCCGGCGAACGGTTCCGACCGCCAGGCTCTCTTCTTTCAGAATCTGCTTGGCATATTCTTCGTTCTGATTTCTCAGATCCGGAACAATTACCTTCACAATCGGCTTTCCCGTACTCTTGTACAGTGTCACCAGACTGCCCCTTTCCGGATTCTCCGGAGTAAATCGAATCACATACTCCGACAGAACGGTCTCGCTCGCCTCTTCCACGATGTGTACGCTGAAACCTGCGCTCTCGAGGGCGGACTTCGCATCAACGGCTTTCATCCTTTCCAGTCCCAGTTTCGTGATATCCACCTTATTGCTTCCCAGACTGATGACCACATTGACCTTTGTGTATTTGGAAACCACCTCATCCGGCTTCGGATTTTGCGATATGACATTTCCTTTTTCGTAAGTGTCGCTGTATTCTTCTTTTTCAATGTAAATCTGCAGATTGCTCTCTTTTAATTTTTCTTCCGCCAATTCCTCATCCAGTCCGACGATATCCGGAACCGGAACCTGATTCGATGCCAGGGTGGATTCCGTGGTTCCGTTTCTGCCGCCGGACAGTCCGAGGGCGTCGCCGAGTTTAAAGAACAAAAAGGCAAGCACGAAGATGATCACCAGCGCCATGATAACGCCTGCAATCGCCAGGATTTTTTCCATCCGGTTGTTTCTTTCCCTGACGAAAATCTCCTCTTTCCCTTCCTCCGATTCCGGTGTCTCGTCCGGCTCTTCTTCGAATAAATCTTCCACTTCCGTTACGGCATGGCTGCTTTTCGCTCTGGCATTGATCACGCCGATTTCTTCGGAGGAAAACTGCCTCGTTCCCTCACTTGCCGGCGGTTTATCCTCTTTCGCGTTTTGCTTTTGCTGCGATGGCAGGGTCGCAATCAAATCTTTGATCAATTCGGTGGTATTTTGATAGCGCATCGCCTTTCGTTTCTGTACGCATTTCAAAATGATGTTTTCAATATCGAGGCTGATTTCTTTATTGTATACACTCGGCAG
>JBHAEV010000134.1:0-13194 GCA_041855735.1 Lachnospiraceae bacterium | reverse complement strand
AGAAATCAAGGTTATAAAATCAAGTCAGCAACTGCATAGCCTTAACTTTTAATATTCAATTTTTAAAGTAGCCACCGAAAGATGGCTTGTTTATGCTGCGATTAAGAGAATGGATATCCTCTACTTTTCATTTTCAATCTTTGTCACTCCCTTTGATCCATTGTGTCAGTTTTCCGGAAACAACCATGACCAAAACGGTGGAGGTCAGGGTGATGAATGCGTACGGCAGTACAACCGGTGACAGATTCGGCCAGACTTTAATCAGCCCGGCTGCCGGCGCAATAAACATCAAAGGCATGATTTCAATCAGAAACATGGCACATTCCCGTATCTGATCCACGCGCAAGATCTTGCTCTGCAGGAGAATCAGAAGAATCAGCAAACCGATGATGCTTGCGGGGATCGGCAGAGCGATTTTGGATTTGATGAATTCGGCGACAAAGCAGATGGCGGCGATGATCAAAAACTGTTTCATGTATTTCATAAAGCTCTCCTTCCGAATAAAAGCAGAAAATTGTACTTGCACCCGACAAAGTCGGGCGCAAGTACGGAGTATGATGCAAGGCTGAATACTACTATGCAAGATCAATCAGATTGTAATCGATGAGCTGCGATGTCAACATCTGAGCCTCTCTCTTGTGACAGCAAAAGAGCAGAATCTGTTTGTGTTTGTAGGTTTGATGGAGCCAACGAAGCGCGGAGCGAAGCCGCTTTTCATCATAATTGGCAAAGCTGTCATCAAACAGCAGAGGCAGATTCTCACCGTTTTTCGCCATAAAATTTGCGGCGGCAAGCCGAAGTGCCAGATAAATCTGATCCATGGTACCGCGGCTGATTTGATCGATCGGCACAAGCTTGGCGCGGGTATTCATGAAAATATTCAGTTCATCATCGATAAACATGGAGTCGTAGATCCCTCCGGTGATTCCGCCGACCAGAACGGAAGCTTCCTTGTTCAGATAGGTTCCGAAACTGTTTTTGATGGAGAGAGAAAGCTGGTTGATGACATCCTGCGCAATCGTAATCGCGTCAATCTCAAATTGAAGGCGATCATTTTCGGCAATCACTTTCTTGAGTACGGCGGTTTCGTCTTTCAGATTTCCGAGATGCTCCAATTGTTTTTCGAGTTCCCATTGGCTGATCTGGTGTTCCTCCAGACTCTTTGTAATGTTATTTCTCTCATCGTTTAATTTTTTGATTTCTTCCGTTATGGAAGCGATTTCCTTTTCGCCTTCCGAAATCACATCGCACATATGAAGGCAATCGTTCAGCTTTTTCTCCATGAAAGTTTCATTTTCTTCGGAAATTTCCGCATCGGCGAGCTTATCCGAATACAGTTCGGCGAGTGCATCCTGTGCGATCGTCAATTCCTTCGCGACGGAATTTTGCTGTGAGCTCAGGTAATACGCAATCAGGAAGGAGATGGCGGCAATGGCAAGGCTGACGGCGACGGCCGCCGATCGGACAACGCCGAGAGCAGTCGAAAGCAGGTTTTGCTCACCGCCCAATATCATATAGAGTGCACATAAGCAGAAGATCACACCCGAAACATTGAAGAGCAGACCGAGCAGACGATAGGAGGCAGGAATCTTTTTGGCTGCCGCCGTCCGATAGTCGCCCAGAGCGGATTCGTATTCTTCCCGGAAATTTTGAATGTCTTCTTTTGAACGGAAACCGGAATTGAGCAGGTTCTGTCTGGTGCCGGATATTTTTTCGATCAGGCTTTCCTTTTGGGCCTGCAGCTCCTCGGTTTGTTTCTGCGTGGCGGAAGTCTTTTCTTTGATTGTGGTTAATTTTTCTCCGTATTCCGGGGAAGAGATATCGTTTTCCAGTTTTCGAATCTCGGAAAGATTCGAAGTGTAGGATTTGGCAGCTTCGGGTACAAGCTGTTCCGTAAAGGATTTTTTTTGATCCTGCAGATAGTTCATCGCTTTGGAGGTATCAATCTGCATATTGGCGGTGTTGTTCATATTGGAGATGTAGCGGCGCAGTTCTTTGCGCATGCCTTCGTCTCCTGCGGACTTCAGCTGACCGATGCTGATGGTGTTGGAGAAACCGCTTTCGGTCAGACCGCACATCACCGTATCGATAAAATCCGAAGCCGGGTCGATATGCACTCGTTTCGTTTCGTTGAAAATAATCAGAGGTTCCTTGGCATCTTTGACGAAGCTTCGTTCAATCGTATAGATTTCGCCATTGTATTCCAGTTTCATCATGCCTTCATAGCAGCCTTTGTCAAACCAAGGCTCATATCTGGACCATGTGTCGGTCAAGCCGGCAATCCCTCTGGAACGATCCATTCCGTAAATCATGGATTTGATGAATGTGTGAATGGTGGATTTCCCGGCTTCATTCCTGCCGTAAATAATATTGATGCCGTCTTGAAAGCGGATTTGCTGATTGCGGAGCAATCCGAATCCTTTGATATTCAGTTCGAGAAGCTTCATGTTGAGCTCCTTTCATCCGAGGTACGAAGAAGGGCGTTGATGCCGTAATACAGCGCTTTTTTGTCCAATGCGCTCATATTCGGTTTCGCAAGCTCCCGAATAAAGAAACCGATGATGTCGGAAGGATGTTCGGAATACAAACCGACAAAATCATACTCCGGTTCGGACTCGTCCACAATCTCGGCAATGCGCATACGAGTCTGTAAAACATCCAGATCAAAGTCGACATTCGGATCTCTGGTACCTTGAATTTTTATCTTATAAATATTTTTCGAGCCTTTTCTGTTGATCTCATTGGAGATGCTCATCAAAAGCTCCGTGTTGGTGGAAGAGGTGGAAACCTTTACCACCAGAGAGATGTATTGGGTGGACGAAACCGGAATGAACTCGAGTTCCACCAGTTTTCTGGATACAGGATTGATCTCGCCGTAGAAACAACCGTGCTCGCCCCAGTCATTCGTTTCCAAGGGTTCCGGGCTTCCGGAGTAAACCACATGGGAGCCGGCAATAATCTGCGGTTTGTGCTGATAACCGAGGGCAACATAGGAAAAATTCGCTTTCTCCAGTTCTTTTTTGTCAAGGGGAAGATGCTTGGCATCTCCTCCGTGTGCAAGAAGAATATTGATGCGCCCGTTGTCCGGAACCTTGATTCCCTTCAGGCGATTGTCGAAGATCTCCTGCGAATAATAGGAAAAACCGTACACATCCATATTCAATTCCTCGTCATAGATACTGGTAAGCGAGGAACTTGTGATATAGCGGACATTGTCCGCCCAGGGAAAGTTCAGTACAGCCGAAGTCTGCCGTATGCGATCGTTCACGCCTGCTATGATAAAGATTTTCACGCTCGGGATTTTCGCAAACAGGGAATTTACCGCTTTTAAATCCTTGATGAACGGCTGACGATGGAAGAGATTGCCGGAAATAAAGAGGCAATCCACTTCGCGTTTTTTGCATTCATCAACAATCGTGGATATGGATTGTTTGATGGCTCTTTGCCTTTCGCTCGCCCAGGACTTGTCGGAATCCGGCTGCATTCCGTAGTGGATATCCGAAGTATGGATGAATTTCATATTGCCTCCTTTCTGTGTATTCTTTGAATCGGGTTTGCAGCAATGGTATGGACATTACAATTCCGCGCTGCCGCTTGTTCTCGGAAAAGGCAGGACATCGCGGATATTGCCCATGCCGGTAAGATACATCACGCATCTTTCGAAACCGAGTCCGAATCCGGCATGGCGCGCGGAACCGTACTTTCGAAGATCCAGATAAAAGTCGTAGTCCTCTTCGTGAAGCCCCAGTTCTTTGATGCGGGAAAGGAGTTTGTCGTAATCATCCTCTCTCTGACTTCCTCCGATGATTTCCCCGATGCCCGGAACCAAACAGTCCATCGCGGCTACGGTTTTCTGATCCTCGTTCAATTTCATATAAAAAGCCTTGATCTCTTTCGGGTAATTCGTGACAAAAATCGGCTTTTTGAAGTATTCCTCGGTGAGATAGCGCTCATGCTCGGTCTGTAAGTCGCAGCCCCAGCTCACTTTGTAGGCAAAGTTGGCATTGTTTTTCTCCAGAATCTCGATGGCCTCGGTGTAGGTCACGCGGCCGAAATCGGAGTTCAAAACACCGTTTAAACGTTCGATCAGGCCCTTGTCGATGAATTGATTGAAGAAATTCATCTCTGCCGGAGCATGTTCCAAAACATAGCGAATGATGTATTTCAGCATGGATTCCGCCAGGTTCATGTCGTCTTCCAAATCGGCAAATGCGATCTCCGGCTCGATCATCCAAAATTCCGCCGCATGCCTTGTGGTATTGGAGTTTTCCGCCCGAAATGTCGGACCGAAAGTATAGATATTCCGGAATGCCATGGCAAATGTTTCGCCGTTCAACTGACCGCTTACGGTCAGATTGGTGCTTTTTCCGAAAAAGTCCCGTGAAAAATCGATCTCTCCGCTCTCGGTACGGGGCACATCCGCCAGGTCGAAGGTTGTAACCTTGAACATCTCGCCCGCACCCTCGGCATCGCTTCCTGTAATAATCGGAGTGTGTACATAAACGAAATCTCTCTCTTGGAAGAACTGATGAATGGCGTAGGCGATGAGGGAGCGTACTCGAAATACGGCTTGAAACGTATTGGTCCTCGGGCGCAGATGTGAAATCGAACGCAGGTACTCATTGGTGTGCCGCTTTTTTTGCAGCGGATATTCCGGTGTGGATGCACCTTCGAGTTCCACGGTGCTTGCCTGAATCTCAAACGGCTGCTTCGCATCCGGCGTGGCAATGAGTTTGCCGGTGATGATCAAAGCGGCGCCGACATTGTATTTGGTTATTTCCGAAAAGTTCGACAGTGCATCGGTATATACGACCTGAAGCTGTTCGAAACAGGTACCGTCGCTGATCGACAAGAAACCGAGCGATTTGGAATCGCGATTGGAACGAACCCAACCGCCGATTTGAATCACGCTGTCAAGGTATTGTTCTCTTGCTTTATATATTTCCCGAATTGTTACTAATTGCATGTTCTTCCCCCCATTTGTATTACAAGCTGGAACGCTCTTCATAATCAGAAACAATTATAACATAAAATCCGGCATAATTACAGCTTGAATTCATTTTTTCCGGCCTTTCTTTTTCGCCGAAGCGCTATACGATTTCATGCAGAAATTCTTCGAGAACCGGAAAAAACATGGTGATTTATGACGAATAATCGGGAAAGTTCAAGAGAATATTCATGTGATATAAAAAATATTTTATAAACACTTACATGAAAAAATGGTATAATGGAACAACTTGGAGAGAATAAAGGAGTCATACAATGCAAATTACAAATGTAAGAATCAAATTGGTAAAAAATACCGAGGCGGGCAGTCGTCTCAGAGCGCTTGCTTCCATTACGCTGGATGATGAATTCGCAATTCACAATATTAAAGTGATTGAAGGGGAGGAAGGTCTTTTTGTGGCAATGCCGTGCAGAAAAATCGCGGAAGGGGAATTTCGTGATGTTGCTCACCCGATTCATGCGCGGGCGAGAGAAAAGGTACATAACAGCATTATCGAAAAATACAATGAGGTGCGTTTGGAGGAGGGGGAATGAATATAGGTGACATTGCCAGGATGGCAGGGGTATCGAAGGCGACGGTTTCCAGATACCTCAACGATGGATATGTCAGCGAAGATAAGAAAAAAAGAATCGGTCAGGTCATTAAAGAAACGGACTTTAAGCCTTCCAGTCATGCAAGAACATTGAGAACCAGAAAAACGGGGATGGTGGGAGCGATTATCCCGAAAATCAGTTCCGAATCGGTCAGCAGAATGGTGGAGGGCATCTCTTCCGTGCTTACCAAAGACGGATACAAGCTTTTATTGGCGAATACATTCAACGATGATCGGGAAGAGATTTTATTTATGAAAGCGCTGTGCGAGTACAATGTGGACGGCATTATCCTGCTCGGCACGGTGCTGTCGGAGGAACATAAGGAATTGATTTCTTCCGGAAAAATTCCGATCGTGGTTTTGGCGCAGCGCATCGAAAACGGTTCCTGTGTGTACTTTGACGACTATGAAGCCGCCAAATCGGTTACGTCGCTGATGGCAAACACGTCCCAAAAGATCGCATACATCGGAGTATCGAATGAGGATATTGCCGCCGGGCACAGTCGGGCGGAAGGATTTTTGGAGGCATGCAAGGCGGCAAAAATCGATTATGACAATATCTTTTTTACCGAGGGGGATTTTGACATGGACTCCGGATACCGCTGCATGGAAGAAATCCTGCAAAATGTCCCGGATGTCGATTCGGTATTTTGTGCAACGGATGCGATCGCATTCGGTGCAATCAAGAAACTGAAAGAAGCCGGAAGACAAGTGCCGAATGATGTGCAGATTGTCGGAATGGGGAACAATCGTTTCGGTGAAGTGCTGAGTCCGAGCCTGACGAGCGTTCACTATCGCTACAAAGAAGGCGGTGAGGAAGCCGCCCGGTTATTATTGAAAATCATGGCCGGAGAAAAGGAAATTCAAAAGGAACAGATGCTCTCCTGCGCCGTCGTAAAGAGAAACAGTACAAGAGAATAGCATGGACGGGAGAGAATTCCGGATAAATATGTCGAAGTGCATAGTATAAGTTTGTCTTCTTTGGTAAAAATGACTTAAGTTATCGCCACGCTCATGATATGCTACAAAATCGAGGGCATATCTTTGTGAAATATTATGTGACGAATTCAATTGACGGTATGTAAGAATAATTTTATACTGTCTTCATAGATTAGTTATTATTATTTAAAGAAGTTTTTTTGATACCCATAACTGAAATCGATTTCACAGAAAACTGTTCCGAATCCGAAACAGCTGATTTTCCCGGGAGGATGCGAAATCGATTTTTGCGCATAATGCATTCTTGGAAAAGGATGGATTTCTTTGCGCCATACTTTCATTAAAAAATACGGATCGGAAAGCGGGTCAGATGAAAAGGAACGAAGAAAGCAAAGTATTTCAGGACAGATTAACACAGTACATGGACGAGTTGAGGTGGTTGTATTTTGAGTTGTATCACAGTGACGAGAAAGCCTTCGACTATTTTTTGCAGGTGCTGGAATCCTATTACAATGAGCGAAGCGAAGATTTGAAAGCCATGGATGCATTGCGCACGAAGGATACAAACTGGTATCGAAAGAACGAGATGCTCGGGATGCTGATGTATGTGGACTGTTTTGCGGGCACTATCAACGGAGTAAGAGAGAAACTGGACTACATCAAAGATGCGGGTGTGAATTATGTTCATCTGATGCCTCTTTTGCAGAGTCCGAGAGAAAAATCTGACGGCGGCTATGCGGTATCCGATTTTCGAAATGTGGATCCGAAACTCGGAACCATGGAGGATTTGGAAAATCTGGCGAAAGAATGTCATCAGAGCGGCATGAGCCTTTGTATCGATTTTGTGATGAATCATACTTCGGAGGAGCATGAGTGGGCCCTTCGGGCAAAATCGGGTGAAACGGAGTACCAAAACCGCTATTTCTTCTTCGAAAACCGGCAGATTCCGGATCAGTTTGAAAAAACGGTTCCGCAGGTTTTTCCGACCACGGCACCGGGGAATTTCACATGGTGTGAGGAAGCGAAAAAGTTCGTCATGACAACGTTTTATCCTTATCAATGGGATTTGAACTATGCGAATCCGACGGTTTTCAATGATATGACCGCCAATATGCTGAATCTGTGCAATCACGGGGTGGATGTCATTCGACTGGATGCCGTGCCGTATATCTGGAAATCGCTCGGCACACCGTGCAGAAATCTTTTGCAGGTTCACACCCTGGTCCGGATGATGCGGATTGCCTGTGAAATCGTATGTCCGGGAACCTTGCTTCTGGGAGAGGTGGTGATGGAGCCGTCCAAGGTCGTGCCGTATTTCGGAAGCGTGGAGAAGCCGGAATGTCAGGTGCTTTACAATGTGACGACGATGGCTACCACATGGCATACCGTTGCGACCAGGGATGTACGTTTGATGAAGCATCAATTGGCGCAGGTTTTTGCGCTCCCGAAAGAGTATACATTTTTGAATTATCTGCGCTGTCATGACGATATCGGCTGGGGCCTGGACTATGAATTCTTGAAATCATTCGGAATGGATGAAGCCGAACATAAGAAATTTTTGAACGACTATTTCCGGGGATATGCTCCGTATTCCGACGCAAGGGGAGAGTTGTACAATGACGATCCGAAACTTCGGGATGCCAGACTTTGCGGTACCACAGCATCGCTTTGCGGGATCGAAGCCGCGGAGTTCGAAAAGAATGAGGCGAAATTAAACGATGCGATCGCACTGCATATCATGCTCCATGCGTTTTTATTCACCCAATCCGGCATACCGGTGATTTATTCCGGAGACGAGATTGCGATGCTCAATGATTACAGCTATCATGAGGATGAAGTGAAGAATGCGGATTCGCGGTATTTGCATCGGGGCAGGTTTGACTGGACTGCGGCAACAAAGCGGAAATCCGTCAAATCCAAGGAAGGCAGGGTTTTTAAGGCTCTTCGAAAGCTGGAGAAAATCCGGGCAAAGTACAAGGTGTTTGAAAGCGGTGCGGATGCATGGGTGATTGAAACCTACAATCAGCATGTGCTCGGTATCGGAAGGTATTATAAGGGAGAGAAGCTCATTGCCCTCTTTAACTTTTCACCGTTTGAGCAAATGGCCTGGATCAATGAAGTCGAAGAATATAAAGATTTGATTTCCGGCGCCAAAACATCGGCAAAGGGAGTTTTGGTAGAGGGATACGGCTTTAAGTGGATGATTACGAAGTTTAAGTAATGTGCGGATGCTTGTGAAGTCGGAGTGACGGGAGTGGACGGATGCTTGCGAAGTTCATGAAATCGATGGATAAGGTGCATTGTGCAAAATCCGAATGGGTGGTTGTACACAGGAAAGGAAAAGTATGGCGAAATTGATTTTTTTGGATATTGACGGGACTCTGGTGGCTCCGGGCAGCAATGTTCCGCCGAAGAGTGCGCAGGATGCCATGGTGAGAGCAAGAGAAAACGGGCATAAGATCTTTTTAAGCACGGGACGCAATCTCGGAATGCTGAAGCCTTTGCTTCAATATGATTTTGACGGGATCGTGGGAAGCTCCGGCGGATATGTGACCTGCGGGGAAAAGATTCTGGTGGACAAACCGATGAGCAGGGAAGAGCTGCAAACGGCGATGGATGTACTGCATAAAAATGATGTTTTCTGTACGATTGAGGGAAGGGACGGGTCCTTTTCCGACTCGGATATGAAAAATCTTTTGGGGGACAGTGAGGGCGGAAATTCCGAAATCCTTCGCTGGCGCAAGGCATTGGAAGAAAATCTGAATATCAAAAAGATGGAAGACTACGACGGTCAGCCGATTTATAAGATCGTAATGATGGCGAACGATATTGAAAAATTGCGTCGCTCCAGGGAGGAATTGTCGGAGAAATTCAACATTATGCTTCAGGATGCGCCGAATCGCGGACTTGCAAACGGAGAGCTTCTGGGCAAGGATTTTGACAAGGGCACCGGAATAAAATGCATCGTGGATTATCTGGGCATGACCATGGAGGACACCATCGGATTCGGCGACAGTATGAACGACATGGAAATGGCGGAAGTGGTTCATACGGCGGTTTGCATGGAAAACGGATCGGAAAGTTTAAAGGCGATTTCTGATATCATCTGCCCGAGTGTGGAAGAGGATGGTCTGTACAAGGGGTTTGAGATGCTGGGCTTGATTTAAATAAATTTACTCGAATATAAGATATAATTCGAAGATAAAATTATTTGAAGATAAATTGTTTCAAGTGGAAAGGGGAGAAATATGGCATTAAATTACAGAAAATGCGCGCAGGAAATCATCGATTTGATCGGCGGCAGAGAAAACGTAGCCCAAGCGGCACATTGTGCAACCAGATTGCGTCTGGTAATCAAGGACAATGGCAAGGTGAAAAAAGAAGCCCTGGAAGAGGTGGACGGTGTTAAGGGTTTGTTCGAGTCCAACGGTCAGCTGCAATTGATCATCGGTACCGGTACGGTAAATAAAGTATATGAAGAGTTTTTGAGCCTGACCGGTATGACGGCGGCGACCAAGGACGATGTAAAAGCGGCTGCGGCGGCGAAAGCTCCGCTTTGGCAAAGACTGTTGAAACCGATCGGTGATGTATTTGTTCCGATTTTGCCGGCAATCGTGGCGACCGGTCTTTTGATGGGACTGGTTGAAGCGCTGATGAAAGTTCCGGGACTCGGTTTCGAAGGCAGTGCATGGGCAGGATTCTTAGGCTTGGTTTCGAATACGGCATTCGTGTTCCTGCCGGCGTTGGTGGCGGTGAGTGCGTCCAGAGTATTCGGGGCAAATACATTCCTTGCGGCAGTTATGGGTCTGATGATGATCCATCCGGCGCTGTTGAACGGTTGGAATGCCGGCAGTACGGATGCTATCAATGCGTTCTTCGGCGTGACCGACGGTGTAATTCCGACATGGAATATCTTCGGACCTGTTTTGCCGGTTCCGAGAATGGGATACCAGGGACATGTAATTCCGGTAATTTTATCGATTTATGTGATGGCAAAGATTGAGAAATCCATTCGAAAGATCGTGCCGGAGATCCTGGATCTGTTCTTAACACCGCTTTGCACCTTGCTGCTTACGGCGACAGTGACATTTACGGTGATCGGACCGATTTTTGCAACTTTGGAAAATTATGTATTGAGCGGTGCACAGATTTTGGTAAAAAATCCGATCGGCGCCATGATTATGGGTGGAATTTACCCGATTACGGTTGTCATGGGACTTCATCACATGTATAATGTTATAGAAAGCAGTATGCTTTCCGTGGTGGACGGTTTGAACACATGGATGCCGATTGCTTCGGCAGCGAATTTTGCACAGTTCGGTGCATGTCTTGCGGTTGGTTTGAAGGCAGTGAATAAAAAGACGAAGGCAATTGCCATTCCGTCCTCTATGTCAGCGGCGCTTGGTATTACGGAGCCGGCGATCTTCGGTGTCAATCTTAGAATGTTTAAGCCGTTTGTATTCGGTATGGCAGGCGGTGCGGTCGGTGCATTGCTGTCCAGTTTCATGGGATTGGGGGCAACGGCGTACGGCGTGACCGGTATTCCGGGATTTTTGGCGATTCAGACGGATAAGATTTTCCAATATACCATTTTGTTGCTGGTGTCGGGCGGTCTTGCATTTGTACTGACATGGATGTTCTGGAAAGAAGATGTTAAGAAGAATGAAGAAGAACCGGGCGATATCGGAGCAAAAGCAAATTCCGCGGTGAAAGATGCGAAGGAAGCATTTGAAGCGGAGGAGATTATCACAACGGAAGCGGGAAAGATTCTGGCTCCGGTTAAGGGACAGGTGGTGACTCAGACGGAGATTCCGGATGAAACCTTTGCAAAGGGTGTTCTCGGACGGGGCGTCGGAATTGCACCGGAAGATGAAGTGGTTTATGCACCGGTTGACGGCGTGATTTCCTCCGTTGCGGATTCCAGGCATGCCGTAGGAATTACGGGGCCTGCGGATATGGAAATTTTGATCCATGTGGGTGTGGACACGGTGTCCATGAACGGAAACGGATTTGAGGTGCTTGTAACGGAGGATCAGAAGGTGGTTTGCGGACAGCCGATCCTGAAGTTCAGCAAAGAGAAGATTCGTGCGGCGAATCTGTCGGATGTGGTGGTTGTTCTGTTGACCAACGCCGATGATTATCAGGATGTAAAAACATTGAAATAATTTTCCAACAAAGTTGGGCATATAGAAGGAGGTTTTACGATGAGAGAATTTACCTATGAAATCAAGGATCCGAACGGAATCCATGCACGTCCGGCAGGAGAGGTGATTAAACTGATTAAGGGATTTGCATCGACGGTTACGGTTTTTAAAGGTGACAAGAGTGCGGATATGAGCAAGCTGTTCAAACTGATGGGGCTTGGAATCAAGCAGGGCGATTCCATTACCGTAAAAGTCGAAGGCGAGGATGAGGATGCCTGCACGGATGCGCTTGTAAAGTTCCTGGGAGAGAATTTATAATATTATGTTGAGGTTGTCATATTGAGTGCGACGAAATGAAAGGGATTACTATGTGATGATGTAATTGATTTCATAAAGCGTTGGAATTCTTTATGACAACTTTTTTTAGAAAAACTCATGGAGGTTGGTATGCAGGTTACAACTGGAAAAAGTGTATTAAACGGCATTGCAATCGGTAAGATAAAATTTTTCAGACCGCCGTCATATGATATTGATGACCGATTTGTGGAAGATACAAAGGCGGAGCTTGCAAGATTTGAAGATGCCAGATTGAAAGCGATTCAGCAGCAAAATATGCTGTATGAAAAAGCGGTTGTGGATGCGGGGGAAGAAAGCGCGGAAGTATTTGAAGTTCATGCGATGATGCTGGAGGATGACGATTTGATCGATGCGACCAAGGAAATCATCGTATCGCAAAAGCATACGGCGGAGTATGCGGTAAAGGTGGCGTTCGACAATCAGGCGAAGGTTTTCTCCGTGATGGATGACCCGTATATGAGAGAGAGGGCGGCGGATGTCCACGATATCCAGAACTCGGTATTGACGTATTTGTTCGGAATGGACGATGAATCCATGCAGGGCAGCGAACCGGCGATATTGGCGGCACAGGATCTGACTCCGTCCGAGACCGTAAAACTGGACAAGAGCCTGATGCTCGGAATCATCACAAAGGAAGGTTCTCTGAACAGTCATACGGCGATTCTGGCGCGTTCCATGGGAATTCCGGCCATTGTGCAATGCAAGGATGTCAGCGAGGAATGGGACGGCATGGAGGCGATTGTCGACGGATACAATTCCTGTGTTTATGTGGAGCCGACCGCGGACCTGATGAAGTCTTTGAAGAAGAGAAGAGACGAGGATGTGAAGCAAAGAGCTTTGCTGCAGGAACTCAAAGGAAAGCCGAATACGACGATTGACGGAACAAGCATCAAAGTGTATGCCAACATCGGAGGCCCGTCGGATATCGGTCTGGTGCAGACCAATGATGCCAGCGGCGTGGGATTGTTCCGCTCCGAGTTTGTATACCTGAACTCCAATATCTATCCGACCGAGGATGAGCAGTTTCAGGCATATCGACATGCGGTGGAGTCACTGGCTCCGAAGCAGGTGATTATTCGTACCTGTGACATCGGCGCGGACAAACAGGTGGATTACATGGATATGAAGAAAGAAGACAATCCTGCCATGGGTTT
>JBHAEV010000133.1:0-4258 GCA_041855735.1 Lachnospiraceae bacterium | reverse complement strand
CCTGCACCGTGTAATCCGGCAACTGCATTTCCCTGTCGATGTCCTCGATGTTCAGAAGCGGAATCGCATTCCTCTCCTCTTCGGTGGAAGGTGTTTCCTGAAAAATCTCCAGTTCCGCAGTCTGCAAAACCAGGGCTTCCAATTCTTCCCGGCTCATATTTGCCTTGATGTTCGCCAGCTTTTCCCGGAGTTTTTCTTCCTGCAAAAACGCAAGCCCCCTGACCGGATTCAAAGTCAGCATCACTTCATGAGGATTGTCAAGGAACACTTCCCGTATCAAATCCTCAAAATATCCGCGATCCGCGAGATTTCGAAGTTCTGCCATCTCCTTTTCATAACGCAGATTCAAAGCGGGGTCCTCTCCGTAGGTCCATGTCTCCATGATTCCCAGCAGATATATCAGTCCTCTCGGATAGGATCCGAAATCCGCCTCTCTTGCACGGAATTCATTGACATTGATGGTGGCAAGCAGTTCTTCCTTATCCAAACCTTCATTGCATATTTTTTGCAATGTCCCTTTGATAACGGTCAGAAATTCCGCTTTCTTCCCCTTTTTTACATTCTTTGCCACGATGGAAAAGGACGGTTCCTTGATGCCGTTGTAAAAATTGCTCTCAATATCCTCACCGATTCCCGCATCAATCAAAGCCTCTTTCAGCTTTGCCCCCGGCTTGTTGATGAGAACATAGCCCAGAATCTCCAATGCTTTGGTTCGAATCGGATCAAATGCGTTTCCTGTCAATACATTGATTGACAAACAGCTTGCATTCTCTTCATCCTCGTTCTCGGAAATCGGATAATCGAAGACGAACTCCCTCGGTCTGTCAAATCTTCGGACACTCGCAATCTCGGAGTCCACCTCCAGATAATCAAAACGGGAAAGATACTCTTTATCGATCCATTCCAGTTTTTTTGCCATATCCATGTCGCCGTACAGATATAAAAAGGAATTGGACGGATGATAGTATTTTCGATGAAAATCCAGAAATTCTTCATAGGTCAAATCCGGAATAAAATCCGGATTCCCGCCGGAATCTTCGCCGTAGACGGAACCTTCATACAATGTCGAATTCACCGCATTTTCCAGTATGCCGTCTATTCCCGAATACACTCCCTTCATTTCATTGTAAACCACCCCGGTGTATTCCAGATCGTCATCCACATGCTTCAGATGATATCGCCATCCTTCCTGCAAAAAGAACTTCGGCTCCTTATAGATATTCGGAAAGAACACCGCATCCAGATACACTTCCGTCAGATTTTGAAAATCCTTGGAATTCACGCTTGCCACCGGATAAATCGTCCTGTCCGGAAAGGTCATGGCGTTCAGGAAGGTGTTCAGCGAGCCTTTCACCAATTCGATAAACGGATCTTTTGCCGGAAATTTTTTGGAACCGCAGAGCACGGTATGTTCGATGATATGCGCAACTCCGGTGGATTTTGGGGACGGCGTTCGAAAACCGATATTGAAGACCTTATTGTCATCCTTATTCGGTACCGCGATCACCCTGGCCTTCGTTTTATTGTGTTCCAAAACGCAAAGATTTGCATTCCATTCATCGATTCGTTTTGCACTGACCAAACGGTATGACCGCAGATTTTTCAGTTTTTCGATTTCCATCGCCTCGTCATAGTTTTTTCTCATAATTCTCCTATATCTGTCCGATAAATTTATCTTTAAAAATATAAATGACTTCCCGCAAAAACAAATGCGGATACAACACAAAATCGCTTTTCACCGGATATATGTCAAAATGCCGAAGTCCGGCTTTCTTAGCCAATTCTTTCGCACGATATGCAAAGCAGTCGCACACCACCAAACCGATACGAATCGGCTTTTCCTCATCGGCGATATAAACCGGACCCGCATTGATTGCCAGACTGCCTTCGAAGTCCTTCCGGTTGTTTACAACCTGCATTCGGATAATCTCATTGCTGTAAACAATGTTCTCCATCAGGCTGCTTGCCTGCATCTCCGTCAGCAGATACTCTCTTTGAATCCCTTCATTCATCAGATATTTTGCCATAACATAGACAATATTATGTACCTGATCCTCCGCCTGATTTCCGGTGAGAATGACATAGGTATCGGGGTTGTTGCGAAGATACTGCAATACCGTATTCAGCACATTTCCGGTATTGACGGACGGCGTTCCGATTTCATTGCTTCGATCCCCGACCACAATCAGATAATCTGCATTCCGGATTTGCTTTTTTCCCATTGCACTGAATATAAGGATTTGAACAACAATCAATACAAAAACAGCCACTGCGGCAATGGTGTTGCTTGAAACAACCAGCCACAATGGTATGCTTTTTTTATTCCGGTAAAGCCGGTTTATATACCAAAGGAGCAGAAAAAACACCACCACCGCAATCCATATGAATCTGTCCTTTGCATTGAGCGGCATATAGCCGTCCAAAAAAAGCAGATACAAAAAGCTTACGGATGACATGCCAAGTGAAAATTCTTTCATTTTACCTCCGCCGTCGTCTTTGACCTTTACCGCATCGGATCCGAAACGCAACCCTTTGTTTTCATTCTCATCATCTCGCCGATTTCCATCTCCCGACTGTCAAAATCGATAAAAATCTTTTGAGACGGATGCGGTGCGCTCTCCTGAAGCTGATTGTCTTCATTATAAATTCCCGCAACTTTCACGCACCTGGTTTCCCCGTTTTTCTTCATGATTTCGATTTCATCGCCGATACAAAATTTATTCTTTTGTTCCGTCCGCACCAAACCGTCCGCGGTCACGTCCAAAACCGTACCGATATAGGTATAGTTGCTCACATAGGTATTATTGTCGTAAACATGAGCATCCGCATCCGCCTTCCCGAAGAAGAAACCGGTGGTAAACGCTCTTTGCGTACATTTTCCGATTTCGGATTTATACCACTCCATATTGGCATAGTACTTGTCCCTGGACTCCATGTAGTCGTCAATGGCTTTTCGGTAAGTTCTCGCAACCGTGGCGACATACAATGCGGTCTTTTGCCTGCCCTCTACCTTAAAACTGTCCACACCGGCGTCGATCAACTCGGGAATGTATTCGATCATACACAAATCCTTGGAATTAAAGATATAGGTTCCCCTTTCGTCTTCGTACACCGGCATGTATTCACCCGGCCGCTTCTCTTCCACAATCGAGTACTTCCAGCGACACGGGTTGGTGCACTCTCCCTGATTGGCATCTCTCCCGGTCATATAATTGCTGAGCATGCATCTTCCGGAATACGCCATGCACATCGCACCGTGTACGAAGGTTTCAATTTCCATTTTCGGTGGAATATTTGCCCGAATCTCTTTGATCTCCTCAAAACTCAGTTCCCTTCCGGTCACCACTCTTTGTGCCCCGAGATTCCACCAGAATTGATACGTTCCGTAATTCGTGTTGTTCGCCTGTGTGGAAATATGAAAATCGATGTCTTTCAAAATCTCCTTGGCAATCATAAAAATTCCGGGATCGGAAATGATTACGGCATCCGGCTTTACTTCATTAATCTTTGCAAAATACTCTCTTGCATCCGCCAGATCGTCGTTGTGAGCCACAATATTGGCCGTAATAAATACTTTTTTCCCCCTGGCATGCGCATATGCGATGCCGTTTGCAATATCATCGATGGTAAAATTTTTCGCCTTGGCCCGAAGACCCAAAAATTCTCCGCCGATATAGACCGCATCGGCACCGTAGTCGATTGCCGTCTTTAATATTTCCAAATTCCCTGCGGGAATCAGCAACTCAATTTCTCTCAAAATCTCTCCCTCTTATTTTTTTATGGATACGGCTACTCCGTCTCCCACGGGCAATACCACGGACTCCAGCATTTCATGATGCGTGATCGTATACAGATACTCCCGCATATGCGAGTAAATGCCGCGATTCCTGCGGCAGACCGCAACTCTGGGGCCGGCGAGTTCTCCCTCCTGAAGTACATTGTCGCAAAAAAGCACTCCGCCTTTACTCAAAATCTTCAGGACATTCGGCAGCCAGCGGATATATTGCGCTTTTGCGGCGTCCATGAAGATGAAATCAAAAACTTCTCTTTGGTTTGCGTACCTTTCCAGCACCGCAGACGCATCTTCCTCCACCAGGACAATCCGGTCAAAATAGGGCGAGGCGGCAATGTTCTTTCTGGCCAGTTCCAGTCTCGGCGGATATTTTTCAATCGTAACAATTTCGGCATCCGTGCATTCCGCCATCATCAAGGCGGAATATGCGATCGCCGTGCCGACTTCCAAAATCCTCTTCGGTCT
>JBHAEV010000132.1:0-11985 GCA_041855735.1 Lachnospiraceae bacterium | reverse complement strand
CCGAAAACAATATGAGAATTATCTGAGCATATTGCGTCATGAGCTGATTCCCGCATTGGGGTGTACCGAGCCGATTGCAATCGCATATGCGTCGGCGAAAGCAAGAAGCGTAATGGGAGAAATTCCCGAAAGAGTGGTTTTAAAATGCTCGGGAAATATCATTAAAAATGTGAAGGGAGTTACGGTACCGAATTCTTTCGGAATGAAAGGCATCGATGCCGCCGCCATATTGGGAATCGTAGGCGGAGATGCTAAGAAAGAATTGCAGGTGCTCTCCACGGTTTCACCGGAGCAGATTGAAGAAGCCAAGAAACTGCTTATGACGGATTATTGCGATTGTGAATTGGCAAAAGGGGTTCCGAATCTCTACATTGAGGTGGAGGTTTTTAAAGAGGGTCGGACGGCAAGAGTTGTAATTGCCGAACAGCATACGAATGTGATTCTCATCGAAAAGGACGGAAAAATCCTTCTGGATAAAAGACAGGGGGAGGATGAACACGGCAATCAAAAATCCACTCTGGATTATGACAAATCCGAACTGACCGTGAAAGAGATTGTGGAATTCGCAAACGAACTGAATCCGGAAGATGTCCGGGATATTTTTGACAGACAGATCCGGATGAATGTCGCGATTTCCCAAGACGGATTTGACCGGGCATGGGGCGCAAAGGTCGGCAAGACCATGCTTGCCACATGGGGAAATGATGTAAAAACCAGAGCAACCGCAAGAGCGGCTGCGGGTTCGGATGCCAGAATGAGCGGATGCAGTTTGCCGGTTGTGATCAATTCCGGCAGCGGCAATCAGGGAATTACGGTATCCATGCCGGTATATGAGTACGCAAAAGAACTCCAGCTTTCGGATGAAGCGATGTATCGTGCGCTTGCAATCAGCAATTTGGTATCGATTCATATCAAATATTACATCGGTGCTCTTTCGGCATTTTGCGGTGCGGTGAGTGCCGCCTGCGGAGCAGGTGCGGCGATCACATACATGCACGGCGGTTCGTATGAACACATCGGCAGAACCATAACGGCAACCCTTGCAAATGTCGGAGGAATTGTCTGCGACGGGGCAAAGCCGAGTTGTGCCGCAAAAATTGCATCCAGTGTAAACGCGTCGATTTTGGCACACCACATGAGCATGAGCGACAATACTTTCGATGCCGGAGAGGGTTTTGTGGAAGCCGAGATCGAAGAAACGATCAAAAACATGGGATATATCGGCCGGGTGGGCATGAAGAACACCGACATCGAAATATTAAATGTCATGATCGATAAAGCCGACACGGATAAGGATCTGGTGTGATTTCGTCTGTTCGTATCAAGCTCATGCCGAAACGGTAACTTCTTCCGGATAAGGTTTTGAGTTAAAATAAAAAAAATAATGGAGGTATTTATGGAAAAAGGTGGTTTTTTTAACAGTTTGCCGTTTAAACTGGTCGTAGCGGTTGCGATCGGGCTCACACTCGGTTTGGTATTAAATGCGCAGGCGGGAAGCGCTTTTGCACTCGGGGCGATGAATGTCATTGTAACACTCAGATATATCGCCGGACAGTTCATTTCATTCTGCGTGCCGCTCATCATTATCGGTTTTATTGCGCCGAGTATTACCCGTATGGGAGCAAATGCATCCAAGATGCTTCGCCTGGCGCTTTTGCTTGCCTATGTTTCCTCGATCGGAGCGGCTCTGTTTGCAACTTTTGCGGGATACGGAATTCTGCCGTTTTTGAACATCAGCTCGGATGCCGAAGCATTGGTTGAAGTGCCTGCGGTACCGTTTCAGCTTGCGATTCCGCAGATCATGCCGGTTATGTCCGCACTGGTGCTTTCCATTCTGGTCGGTCTTGCGGCGGCATGGAATCAGTCGAAAACCGTCATCAGTCTTTTGGAAGAGTTTCAGGAAATCGTCCTCAGCATCGTAACCAGGTTCGTGATTCCGGTTTTGCCGGTACTGATTGCGACCACATTCTGTACCTTGGGATATGAGGGAAGCATTACGCAGCATTTGCCGACGTTCCTGATCATTATCATCATTGTCATCATCGGACATTACATTTGGATGGCGCTTCTTTACGGACTTGCCGGCGCATATTCCAAAAAGAATCCTTGGGATATCATCAAGAATTACGGTCCCGCATATTTGACGGCGATCGGAACCATGTCCAGTGCGGCAACTTTGGCGGTGGCACTCCGGTGCGCCAGAAAATCGAAACCGCCTCTTCGGGAGGATATGGTAAACTTCGGAATTCCTCTGTTTGCAAACATTCACCTTTGCGGTTCCGTTATGACGGAAACATTCTTCGTAATGGCGGTTTCCAAGGTATTGTACGGAAGATTCCCTTCCCTGTCACAGATGATTCTGTTCTGTCTGCTTCTCGGTGTATTTGCCATCGGTGCTCCGGGAGTTCCGGGCGGAACCGTTATGGCATCCCTCGGTTTGATCATTTCCGTACTCGGATTCGATGAAACCGGAACGGCCTTGATGTTAACCATTTTTGCGCTTCAGGATTCCTTCGGTACGGCATGTAATGTAACCGGCGACGGCGCATTGACACTGATGCTGACGGGCTATGCCGAGAAACACGGTGTAAAGGAAGAGAAAATCGAATTATAAAAGAAAGCGGGCAGTCCGGCTTTGCCGGATGCAGCCGCCACCGGGTCAAAGATCATACTTTGACCCGGTTTTTTTAGGGAAACGCTGTTGAAAACGTTTCCTCCGCCGGATTTACAGCGAAAGGCGGTAAATTCCTCTTGCAGGTACGAGTTTCCCGATAAATCATATATTGCGGGAAATATCGCAAGAAAAAAATGGAAATAGCAAAGGAAATCGATATAATAAAATTACGGACAAATAGACACAGGATGCATCAATTCAAAGATAATGAAGGAAAAATCGGATTTTTGTCAGGAGACGGACGGGATGAGCAATATAAAACAAAAATCTCTGTGGAAGCACATTTTAAAGGAATGGAAGCTGTATTCCCTGATGGTGATTCCCATTGTATACTACATAGTTTTCAAATATGTGCCGGTCATCGGAAATATCATTGCCTTTCGAAGATATAAGGGCGGTCCGAATATTTTGGGAGAATACTGGGTCGGATTTCGGTACTTCAATCAATTCATTACCGATCCGCAGTTTTGGCAGGCGTTTTGGAATACCTTAAGACTGAGTGTGGGATATTTATGTGTGCGTTTCCCTGCCACATTGATTTTTGCTCTGCTGTTGAATGAGATCCGACTCAGATGGTGGAAGCGAAGCGTGCAAACCATATCCTATCTGCCGCATTTTATTTCACTGGTGGTGGTCGGAGGTATGATCAAGGAACTTCTTGCAAACACCGGTCCCGTGAACCAGTTTATTCGGGCGATGGGAGGAACGCCGATTGCTTTTTTATCGGAGGCGAGCTGGTTTGATGCGATTTACATTCTTTCTGGCGTATGGCAGGCACTCGGTTGGGGAACCATTCTCTATCTTGCGGCCATGACGGGCATCAACACGGAATTGTATGAGGCGGCGTCCATCGACGGAGCAAATAAATTCAAACAGGCGTGGCATGTGACCATACCGGGGATTTTGCCGACGGTTATGACGCTTTTGATTATGGACATCGGCGGCATCGTGACTTCAACAAATATGCAAAAAGTCCTGCTTTTGTACAATCCGCTGAATCAGTCGAGGGCGGACATCATCGGAACCCTGGTTTACCGCATGGGTATTACCGGAGGAAACTTCAGCTATGCGGCGGCGGTCGGACTCTTTGAAGGTGTGATCGGACTGATTTTGGTGTCTTCCGCCAACTGGTTGTCGAAACGATTTACGGAAACTTCCCTGTGGTAAGAAAAAATAATGGGTTCGGAAAATGGAATGCAAATTCGGAAAGGAGAAAAATGGGCAAAAAAGCAGTGTCAAACGGCTACAAAGTATTCATGGTGTTCAATACGGTGATCATGCTCTTTGTCATTTTCATTACATTGTATCCGTTTGTGTACCTGGTGGCGCAGTCCTTCAGCTCGGATGCCGCGGCGGGAGCCGGACTTGTAACATTTTATCCCATTGATTTTAATATCGACACCTATCGGTACATCTTACGGGACAATCAATTCTTTCGGTATTATGCCAATACGATTCTGTACGCGGGAGTCGGAACCCTGGTGTCCGTGACATCCACGGCCCTTCTTGCCTATCCCCTGTCAAAAAACAGACTGAGGCTCAATAAATTCATCACTCCGATGGTGGTATTTACCATGTATTTTGCGGGAGGCATGATTCCGAACTACATCGTTATTACGCAGTGGCTCGGACTCAAGGACAGTATGTGGGCATTGATTTTGCCGTCTGCGGTATCGACCTTCAATCTGCTGGTGATGAAATCCTTTTTCGCAACGCTTCCGGAGGAGTTGGAGGAAGCGGCAGCCATAGACGGAATGGACACCTATCAGATCTTTTTAAAAATCATTTTGCCGCTGTCCAAACCGATCATCGCAACCATGTGTTTGTTTTATCTGGTAGGGATGTGGAACGAATGGTTTGCACCGATGCTGTATCTGGATTCCAAGGACAAGTGGCCGATTGCACTCTATGTAAGGCAGCTGGTGGAAGGAGCGAATAATACCGAGGTGGGCGCTTCCTCGGAAGCCAGCAGTGTACAGGCAACATTAAAGTCGGCGACTATGGTGCTGACATCATTACCGATCATCTGTGTTTACCCCTTTGTACAAAAGTATTTTGTAAAAGGAATGACAATAGGAGCAGTAAAAGGCTAAGGAGGACAAAAATGAAAAAAAGAATGTTTATATGCGGTTTTGCGGCGATTTTGTCATCTGCCGTTCTGGCGGGATGTGCGGGAGGAAGCACGGGCACAACGGAAACGACCGCTGCGGGAAGCAGTGCCGCGGAAACAACCGTTGCAGGAAGCAGTGCCGCGGAAAGCTCTGCAGAGGGCAGTCAGGATGCGGTCGGATATACTTACGGAGAGAATGTTACCTTCCGTTCCGACGAGCCGGTGACCTATACCATGATGTATTCGGATCATGAGAATTATCCGTACAAAGAGGATTGGTTGCTGTGGAAGGCGATCGAAGAGAAGACCAATGTGAAGTTTGATCTGACCATAGTGGCAAGAACCGACTACAATGACAAGGTTTCCGCAACCGTAAACAGCGGAAGCGCCCCTTTCATTATTCCGAAAGTGTATGATTCCACAAGCTATGAGGACGGCGGTCAGATTGTACCGATCAGTGATTGGGTGCAGTATATGCCGAATTATCAGAAGGCGGTGAAAGAGTGGAACATGCAGCCGGATCTGAACCAGAATCTGACGCAGGAAGGCAAGTATTTCCGTTTGCCGGGCATGTGGGAAAGTACCGCCGGCGGATATTCCCTTGCGATTCGTAAGGATGTGTTCGAGGCTGCGGGCGTGGATCTTTCCGGTGAAGCGAATTGGACCTGGGAGGATTTCTATGCGGCGCTTGTGAAAGTGAAAGAACATACGGGCAAGGATTATGTGTGGTCGGATCAATTCCAGTTTGGAAGCACCATGAATCTGGCGGCAACGTCTTACGGTGTAACCGGAGGTTATTCGACCGACGGCGGCGATTGGGGACTGAAAAACGGAGTAAAGTTTGATTTTGACAAGGGCGAGTTTTATTTTGCGGATACCACCGACGAGTATAAGGAATATTTGAAGATGCTGCGCAAATTCTATGCGGACGGTTTGCTGGATCCGGAAACCTTTACACAGGACAGCGCTACGGCAAAGGCAAAGTTTTACCGCGGCGATTCCTTTGTCATTAACATGAACTATCAGATTCTTTCCGACACATTGAACGGAAAAATGACAGTGGACGGAGCGGAGTTGTATTTCCTCACACCTCCGATGGGATCGGAAGGAAATATCAAGCTTTCCAGTGCTGCAGGAAGGCTGGAAAACGGAATTATGATTTCTCAGAATGCATTGGATGAACTGGGAGAAGAGGAATTTATCAAGATGCTTCGCTTTATCGACTGGCTCTGGTATTCGGATGAGGGACAGACACTTTCACTCTGGGGTGTGGAGGGTGAAACCTATACCAAGAGTGCGGACGGAAAGTTTGTGCTGAATCCGGACATTTATTACAACGGAATCAATCCGGGTGCTCCGAAGCAGCTGAATGTGGATTACGGCTTCGGCGGCGGTGTCTTTGCTTACGGCGGTTCCGTGGATCTTCGCTACTCCAAGTTTTCGGAGGGCGAGGTGGAATGGAATGAGAGAGTGGATGCCAATCGAAAAGACATGACCGTGATGCCTCCGATTCTGGCGGATGAACTGGAGAAAGAAGACATGAACCTGATTCAGGTTCCGCTGATGGATTATGTGAACACGGCGGCGCTTGAGTTTATCACCGGAAAGAGAGATATCGATGCGGATTGGGCGAACTATGTATCGGAATGTGAAGCAAAGGGCAGCACGAAATACATAGATATGGCCAACGAAATATATCAAAAGACCAAGAATTTGTTGGAACAGTAATCAAATACGAAACAAGTATCCACGCAGGACTTCTATCACAAGTGAAACACTGATTTTAGAAGACTTGCGTGGTTATTTTTGCAATATGAAGCAAAATGAAGTGAAAAGGATGCGCAACAAAGAAGAAATGATCAATATATTTTTTACAAACGAAAGCAAAATCAAAATCCTGATTCCTTCCGAAACGCATTCCGGCATAAAAAGAGTGGCATGCAAGGTGAAAGAGGATATTTTGCGTGCGACTCTTGCGGATTGCGATATTGCGGAATGCAATGCGGATTGCGGTACAGAAGAATGCGACGTGAAAGAACCTGACAGGCAAAACGAGTCTGCATTATTTCCCGAATGCGGCATTGAACAGGCAATACTTGCCGTGACGGCGGATGACGGCGAAACGGCATCGGTGCTGGAAAACAATATTCCGCATTTGAGAAATGTTCGCGGGAAAGTCGAAAGCTATATATTCTGTCTGGCGGAAAATCCGCTTCCGGGCATAAGGAAAGCGGTCATTGTGTATGGCAGCGAAAAACTCGGCACCATATACGGCCTGTTTCACCTTTCAAGACTCCTCGGCATACATCCGACGATTTATTGGGGTGATGCCCCGCATCAAAAGCGAGATGTGATTTTGGAGAGCGAAAACAGCGGACTGCCCGGTCGAATTTTTGTTGACGGCAAAATGTCCAAGGAACCGTCCGTTCGATACCGTGGTTTCTTTATCAATGACGAATGGCCATGCTTCGGAAACTGGACAGTTTCAAAGTTCGGCGGTTTCAATGCAAAAATGTACGACCACATTTTTGAATATCTGCTTCGAATGAACGGAAATTATCTGTGGCCGGCGATGTGGGCATCCGATTTCATGCTGGATGGCGAGGGGATGGCAAATATGGAGCTTGCCGACGAATACGGTATTTACATCGGGATGTCGCATCATGAGCCCTGCATGCGATCCGGTGCCGAGTATGCGAAGGTGAGGGGGATCCACAGTCCATACGGGGATGACTGGAGTTATGTCAACAATGCCGAAGGGATCAAACGATTTTGGGAGGACGGCATCAAGCGAAGCATCGGGCACAATGTGCTTCCCACCATCGGAATGCGCGGTGAAAATGATTCCAAATTGATGGGAGAAGCTGCCGTCGAAGAAAATGTCAGAGTCTTGAAAGAAGTCATCACCGAGCAGAGAAAGATGATTCGGGAACATTTGCCGAATGCCGTGCAGATGTTTGCGGTTTACAAAGAGGTGGAGGATTATTATTTCGGCGACGGGAAAGCCGGACTCAAGGGATTTGAAGAACTGGATGATGTGATTCTGCTTCTGTGCGATGACAATCACGGCAATATGCGCGCGCTTCCGGGGGAGAATGAGAGAAATCACAGGGGTGGATTCGGCATGTACTATCATCTGGATTATCATGGCGATCCGGTGTCCTATGAATGGGTTTCCTCCACGCCCGTTTCGAAAATCCATGAGCAGATGTGCGAAGCATATGAACACGGCATCAAAACCCTTTGGATTGTAAATGCGGGTGATGTCAAATTTCAGGAATTCGGCCTGAATTTCTTTATGGATCTGGCCTATGATTATGAAACATGGGGTTCATCCCGGTTTCAAACGGATGCGGCAAAGCCGCTGAACTATACTGAAAACTGGGTCAAGGATGTGTTCGGGAATTTTGCGGACAAAGAGATTTTGAAAGACATCGAGGAAGTGCTTGACGGATACATTCGACTTGCCCATTTGCGCAGACCGGAGGCTTTGAATGCGGAAATCTTCCATCCTGTGCATTATCTGGAAAGCGATCGTGTACTTCAAATCTGCGATACATTGGAAGAGAAGAACGAATGCATATATGCAAGATTTTCCTATGCGGTCTCCGAAAATGAAACTCCAAAGGATAGGGCTTTTGATTTTGTGACTTCGGAGAATGCGATTTCACCGGCAAGGGATGCGTATTACAGCATGATCTACTATCCGGCGAAGGCGGTGATCAATCTGTATCGCATGCATCTGTATGCCGGAAAGAACCATCTGTATGTCAAGCAGGGGAAGACGCTGTCCCTGGAGTATGCGAAAAAAATCGATGAGTGCATTGATCTGGATGAGCGCTTAAAGAAAGAATGGGCAAACTTTAAATCCGGAAAATGGAATCATATGCAAAATGCAAGTCATATCGGTTTTACCGACTGGAATGACGAAGATTGCAGGTATCCGGTGAAGCACATCATGAGACCGGCGGCAAAGCCGAGACTTGTGGTAAGCCGGGCGGATGAAGAAGTATATTTTACCAACCGGTATTTTCCGAAGACCTTTGTGATAGAAGATTTTTGCCGCTCGGACACGGAATATGTGGTTCTGGAGGTTTCAAACGGCGGAATCCATGAAGTGCAGTGGTTTACGGACGAAGTCAAAGACTGGCTTGTGCTGTCAAGGCGAAGCGGGAAAACATCGCACACCGACAGGCTGGAACTTCGGGTAAACTTTGAAAGATTAAATGCGGACGAAGATCTGTGTGAATTTTGCATCCGAACCGAAACGGAGTTTGTACCGATTGCGGTCAAAGTGAAGAAACCGTTTACGGAAGAAATTTTGAAACATGCCTATTTATTGGAGAATCAAACTGCAATACCTGCTGACGGTTATTGCAGGAGCATCGCATCCAAAAAGGATGGGGGAGAATTCAAAAAACTGGAGAATTTCGGAAAATTCGGCACGGCTATGAAAGTGATGCCGAGTACGAGAAGCTATGTGAACAATGATGAAGCGCCGGCTTTGGTGTATGAACTATATACAAGAGAGGATTCAAGATATCTGTTGCAGCTTCATACTTCTCCCGCCAATCCATTGGTATACAACGGAAGCATTCATTTTTGCGTCGGAATCAATGATACGGAGTTTTTCGAGGTCAATGTCACCGGAGAAAACTATCGCGGCGGTGACGGGGAATGCGAAGCATGGGCGAAAGCGGTGCTGAATGCAGAACACCGAAAGACGCTCGCGATCGATCTGAAGAAAGGGATCAATACCATAAGCATCCATGCCAGAGAGGCTGGGGCTGCGCTGCTTCGACTGAGCATATATAAAGACGGAGTACCAAAGGAAAGTTATATGGGAATTCCGATAAAGCGGGATGGAGAAGAAAGAAACGGATGCCGCGATTCCTGAAGAAATGCTGCGATTCGTGGAGAAATGCCGTACGGAAATCGGAGACGGCAGATGCGGAATCATGAAAAGAAACGATTCAAGGAGGAAACAGATGAAAAACAAAACAGCCGTGATGACGGATCGGATGAAGGTGGAAATTCAGGATCGGGAAGTTCCGAAGATCAAGAGCGATGAGGTGCTGGTGAAAATCGAATATGTCGGTGTCTGCGGTTCGGATCTGCATTATTACGAACACGGAAGAATCGGAGATTTTGTGGTGGAAACGCCCTTTGTTTTGGGGCATGAAGCCGCCGGAAGCGTGGTGGAAGTCGGAGCGGATGTGAAACATCTGAAGCCGGGAGACCGGGTTGCGCTCGAACCCGGAAAAACCTGCGGAAGCTGTGAATTCTGCAAATCCGGAAAATACAATTTGTGCAAGGATGTCATTTTCTTTGCGACACCTCCGGTGGATGGCGTTTTCTGCGAATATGTGGCGCATGAAGCGGATCTTTGCTTTAAGCTTCCGGAAAATGTTTCAAGCATGGAAGGAGCGCTCATTGAGCCGCTGGCAGTCGGAATTCATGCCGCAAACGAAGTCGGGGCTCATTTGGGACAGACGGCGGTGATTACGGGAACCGGCTGCATCGGTCTGATGTCCCTTTTGGCGGTAAAAGCCATGGGAGTTTCCGAGATTATTGTTGTGGATATATTGGACGGCAGATTACAAAAGGCAAAGGAGCTTGGCGCGACGCATGTGATTCATGCGAAGAAGGAGGATGTGGTACAAAGGATTCGCGAAATCACAAACGGAAAGGGGATGGATATCGGCATTGAAACCGCCGGATCGGAGATTACGGCAGGTCAGCTGATTCAAGCCGCCAAGAAGGGCGCATCGATTTGTTTTGTCGGATACAGCGCATCGGGAACGATGACCTTACCGATCGGCACAATGCTGGACAAGGAGCTGACGTTTAAGAGTATTTTCCGCTACCGGAACATTTATCCGATGGCAATCAATGCCGTGGCAAGCGGAAAGATCAGAGTGAAAGGCATTGTAACGAATTATTTTGAGTTGGATGATATACAGGATGCATTGACGCAGTGTGTAAACAATAAGGTGGATATCGTTAAAGGGGTAATCAGGGTAAGCTAGATGAGAGACAGGAAGAAGGCATGGGAAAATGCCGCAAAACTGGTGGAACAAATGACGGTGGATGAGATGATTTCCCAGCTTCGATACAATGCGCCGGCAATCGAGAGATTGGGGGTGGAGGAATACAACTGGTGGAATGAAGGACTGCACGGTGTGGCAAGATCCGGAACCGCAACCGTATTCCCGCAGGCGATCGGACTTGCCGCAACATGGAATGAGGAACTGGCAAAGGAGGTGGCAAATGCGGTTGCCACCGAAGCGAGGGCGAAGTACAATGCCAATGTGAAGCAGGGAGATCGGGATATATACAAAGGACTCACACTTTGGTCACCGAATATCAATATATTCCGTGATCCGCGCTGGGGCAGGGGGCATGAAACATTCGGAGAGGATCCGTTTTTGACATCGAAACTCGGCTGTGCCTATATCCGCGGGCTTCAGGGAGATGGAGAGTTTTTAAAGACGGCGGCATGCGCCAAGCATTTTGCGGTGCACTCCGGTCCGGAGGCCGTTCGTCATGCGTTTGACGCAAAGGTCAATGACAAGGATTTGTACGAAACCTATCTTCCGGCATTTGAAGCCGCGGTAAAGGAAGCGAAAGTGGAGGCGGTGATGGGAGCATACAATCGCACAAACGGCGAGCCTTGTTGCGCGAACCATCGGCTTATGACGGAAATTCTTCGCAAAGACTGGGGATTCGAAGGACATTATGTGTCGGACTGCTGGGCAATCCGGGATTTTCACGAGCATCACGGGGTGACAAAAAACGGGGTGCAGTCATCGGCGATGGCGCTCAATGCCGGCTGTGACTTGAATTGCGGATGTTCGTATCTGTGTTTGAAAGAGGCTTTGAACAAGAATCTTACAACAAAAAAGACGATCAAACAGGCATGCACAAGATTGTTTACCACAAGATATCTGCTGGGGATGTTTGAGGAAAGTGAATTTGACAAGATTCCATATACCGCGGTGGAAAGCAAGGAACATTTGGATCTGGCAAAGCAGGTTGCGGCGGAAGGCATTGTATTGCTGAAGAATGACGGTTTGCTTCCGCTGGACGCATCGAAAATCCGAACCATCGGCGTCATCGGACCGAATGCGAATTCCAGACGTTCTTTGGACGGAAATTATCACGGCACGGCTTCCCGGTATATCACGGCACTGGAAGGGGT
>JBHAEV010000131.1:0-5012 GCA_041855735.1 Lachnospiraceae bacterium | reverse complement strand
TTCGTGGGCGTGGCGACTATGACGATATCCGCTTCGGAATATGCCTGCTTTGCGTCCATTGTTGCCGAAAGCTGCAAGCTTCCTTTTGCCAAATACTCTTCAATGTAATCGTCCTGTATCGGGGATTTGCGTCGGTTCAACATCTCGACTTTTTCCCGGACGATATCCACAATCACAACTTCATGACGCTGCGAAAGCAGTACCCCCATGGATAATCCCACATAACCCATTCCGGCCACTGCAATCTTTAACTGCCGATTTTTCATGAAACAGCCCTTTCAAAATTTTGTCTTCACATTTTCCGTTTACCTTGCGCCTTCTTTGGTCAACATCACACCGACGGTTTTCAGAATGATCTTGATGTCCAGTCCGATATTCCAGTTTCGAATGTACTCCGTGTCCAATGCGACGACCTTTTCAAAATCCTTGATGTCGTTTCTGCCGCTCACCTGCCACAATCCCGTGATTCCCGGTTTTATCGACATGCGCATCCGATGGTGAAAATCGTATTTTTTAAACTCTTCTTCCGTAGGCGGTCTGGTGCCGACCAAAGAAAGATCATTGCACAATACATTCCAAAACTGTGGAAATTCATCCAGCGAATATTCCCGAATGATTTTTCCGATTCCCTTGATGATGCGGGGATCATCCTTCATCTTAAACATCAGATCCGACTCCACCTGATTGTTTTTCATCAAGTCCTTTTTTCTTGACTCCGCGTCCATATACATGCTTCGGAACTTGTAGATCTTAAAACGCCTGCCGTTCTTTCCGATTCTGACTTGCGAAAAGAATATCGGTCCGGGCGATGCAATAAAAATCAAAGGACCCAAAATCAAGGTCAACAGCACCGTAATTGACAATCCGACAATGGAAACCGCAATATCGATCATGCGTTTTACAAACACTTCCCTTGCGGAAATGCTGCGAATGCTGCTGGTCAGAACCGTATATCCCTCCACCTCTTCCACACTGAGATTGTCTTTGAGCTCCAACGGACTGACCAGCTTTTGATGAATCGTAATTCCCATTGTTTTGCACTTGGCGACAATGTCTTTTGCTTCCCGCTTTTGGGAAGAAATGCCGATCAGCACCTCATCCACCCATTCATAGGAAACCGCCTGCAAAATGCGATCCGTTTTGACAACCACCGGAATATTGCGATATACCTTCGGGAAGTCCGTTTCACCCGTTTGCGGATCGGACGGTTGATCTGCTTTGTTACAAATGCCGATCCCCGTCAGTACAAATTCACTGTACGGATTGTCCAAAATGTGATCCGCCATCTCCCGCCAGTTCCATGATTCTCCGATCAAAAACATGGACTTTTGTCTGAAGTGTTTTCGTATTCTGCATCCGATCCGGAATTTTTTTTGCACCAAACGCAGCGAAAAAACCGAGACGGAGCACAGAATAATAAAGTAAAACATCGCAATTCTCGAATAATCGCCCGACAGGTTAAACAAAAACAAAAACGCGGTCTTTCCCGCCACCACCAGAAAAACATATTCCAATGTTTTCTTCCATTCTTTCCAATATCCTCTGTTCAAAACATCGGAATAGGTGTCCGTAAACAGTGAAACCAGCATCGATGATACCGCCGCAAACAACGCCGCTTTCTGAAAAATCCCTTCGGTAATCATCCATCTCAGATCATTGCGCAACAGCGCCGCCAAAATCATCGCCAGCTGCACTCCGATCATATCCGAAACCATAAAATCCTTATTCGACTCTAACAACTTTTCCGTTTTCTGGTACATTTTTCCTCTTTCACTCTTAACAAAAAATGCCGTTCATCATGCGTCTGCCCGCAGACCTAACCATGTACTGCAAGTAAATCGTTTTTGGAACTCCTGCTCCGATTTGCGTTTTCCGATTTATTTAAGACGGCGCCGAGTATTTCACAGCCGGTCAACTTCAGCTGATTCAACGCGGCCCTGACAAACTTGTATCCGCTCTTACCGCTTTCAATCACCAGAACAATGCCGTCACAGCATGCCGCAATCACGGCTGCATCGATGACGCAGCCGATCGGCGGAGTATCCACAATCAGATAGTCGTATTCTCCGGAAAGCAATTCCATCAATTCTTTCAGGGACTCACCGTCCAAAAGTTCGGATGAGTTTTGCACCGGCACGCCCGCATACAGCAAATCCACATTTTTTACATCGGTTTTGTATACGATTTCATCCGGCCTTGCTCTGCCTCTCAGATAATCGACGAGTCCTTTCATCCCTGCTTTCACATTTCTCGAATTGTTCGATCCCCTCAAATCGGCATCCATCAGCAACACTTTTTTCCCGATGCTGCCCAAAGATGCGGCGAACTCGGCACTGATGACCGTCTTTCCTTCCCGGAAAGACGTGCTGGTAATCATGATTTTCTTGATATTGTTCTTGTTTAAGCGGATATTTGTCCGCAGTGTTTTGATCGATTCACGGAAATGATATTCTCCGTCTCCCACTAACGGTAATTCCAAAAAATTGTTCTGCATGTTGATTTGTCACCGCTCCAATCCTTTTTTCTTCTGCTCACCGTACTTCGACACTTCCGCCAATACGGCAATTCCCAAATATTTTTCCACAGCTTCCTTTGTTCGGATCCGATCATCCGTGCTCACTTGAACCACACTGATAACAATCACCAGAGCGATGCCGATCAAAGCTCCGAGCGCCGCATTCCGTGTTATGTTCGGACTGCTTTTTTTCCAGGAAATCTCACCGGTCTCGATGATTTTGGGCGGTACCATCTCCATGACATCACCGATATACTCGGATGCATTTTTGGCAATGCAGTCCGCAATTCGTTTGGCACGTTCGGGATTCTCATCCTTCACCGTCAGAAACAGTATGCGAGTGTCATCGGGATTCTCAATCGTAAGTTTTCTTCTCAGTTTCTTATAATCGATCCCCAATGCAAGTTCTTCAATCACTTTCTCCAAAACCGGACGACTGTTTACCATAACCTTATAATCCTGTGTCAACTGAATGCCGATTTGCAGATCCGACAAAGATGTGATTGTCGTTTCTTTCGACATAATGTACATCATCGCCGTGGATGTGTACTGCGGCGTAATCACAAAGTAACTGAATCCTCCGAATGAGGCGAGTCCGATCAATGCCGCAAGCAGCAACCATAGAAATCGTTTTCTGAGTATCGACACCAATTCATATAAATCGATTTCCAAGCTGTCGCCATCCGCACTGTTTTTCATCACCGTTTCCATTACCACTCTCCATTCCCTTATTTTCATTCATAATTTTACAACTCAGATTTTCATCTGCTTTGCAGGAAGCCGTTCCATTCATTCATAAAACATTCGATCATCACGGTATTTCTTTTTCCGTCTGTCATCTCAAGTTTTCTTTAAATAAATATTAACGCAATATTATAGCCTCTTTATTTTATATTGTTTTTAGAAACAATAATATTAATTTTCTATTATTATTAATGATATCGATAAGTTTACTGATTTTTTCTTATTATACAAGTGCTTACTTTCTTTTGCAAGACCGTTTTCCAATTTTAAAAAAGATATCGCTAAATCTTACTTTTTACACCGATAAGAAACAAGTCTTGTTAAAAATCCGATAATTCATCCTTAATTTCATCGCATTTTACGCGGATCCTTCTTGTTGCCATGTTGTCATTCCGCCGAAATCCGCATGTTCATATTGATTTGTTGAAACAAATGAAGTATGATGGATCCATGATTAAATCCATATTATTACTTGCACCGGCAACCGCAATGGCACTCGGTTTATTGGGAGGCAAAGCCGATTTCCCGAAAAATCCATCGCACAATACAAGCGATTGCCATATCGTCGATGCAGCTCAAAACCCGAAAGACATTATTCTTACAAACAACATTCAAACCATGTACACCGACCTCGAAACATACGGAGGAAAGGATGATTACAGAGAAACATCCGTATTCGAGGCAATCCTGTCGACCAATGTCGCCAATGGTATGTTTTTGCCGGCTACGGCACAACAAATGTCATCCACACGATACCGAACGTCCAGCACCCCGGGGAATCGCATTGTCCTTTCATCATCCGGTTCCGCGGTGACAGGCACGAACACAGCTTCGTCCGTTGCACGTCCCGGACTGCTTTTTTTCGGTGATTTTGAAACCGGAGATCTTTCGCAGTGGGCGTCCAACCAATCTCGTCCGGGTGCCGTTACGATTGTGAATGACCCGGTTCGCTCCGGTAATTATGCCGCCAAGTTTTCGGTCAATGACAATGACACCAAAGCAAATTACTCGATGATTCCGAACAATGATCCTCGCGCCCAGTTGACGCCGGAGTATCGTTTTTATGAAAATGATGAATTTTACATTTCATTGTCGACATTTTATCCAAGCGACTTTCCGACCGTCAAGGATTGGCTGGTGATTTTCGGTATGCACGGGGAACCGTTTAACGGTCCGTCCACCATCAACATCAGTGTCATTCGCGATCAGATCCACTTCAATGCCAGAGGACATGGCGCGATCTGGGTCAGTCCTCCGATTTGCAAGGGCTCCGGCTGGCAGGATCTGATTCTGCATTTCAAGCTGTCTCCCGATCCGAATGTCGGGTTTGTCGAAATCTGGCACAATGGCAATATGCAAACCCTGGCGAACAACTCCACCCGTTTCCACTATGCGACGCTTCAAAAAGGCATAAACTGGACCGGTACTTCCGACGGTTATATCCAACCGAGCATCACGCAGTATCGTTCCGCCGCCGAAAAACTCGGCACAGTTGTTCTTTATCATGACAATTTCAGAATCGGATCGACATTCGATTCCGTAGCAACAAATGATGACGGTCTGTAATATGCGAAAAAGAAAGGAGGCGAATCGGCCTCCTTTCTTTTGCAAGAGCATGACATCCGGTCAACGCCCGTACATTCGATCTTTTCTTCCTTCTGTCCGGATTTCGCCTCTACCTTCCGTAAAATATCTGTGTCAGCGGTGAATCCTTATCCAGAACAATGATCTTTTCCTTGCCGCTCATGCTCAG
>JBHAEV010000130.1:0-3631 GCA_041855735.1 Lachnospiraceae bacterium | reverse complement strand
CATCAAACCCGAATCGAAGTCGATCCCGATATCCTCATAATCATGCTCAATCTCGTACTCCCATTCTTCTCCGTCCGGTTTTTCAATCAGCATGGTCATGGACTCCGCATTCGCGTAAAAACGATAATCCAGAACATCCCGTATTTCATGGCCGTCGATCGAAATCAATCGATCCCCGACCCGGATCTCCAGTTCCTGCGCGATGGATCCCTGTCTGACCTTGGATATTCTATGCCCTCTGTAGTTTCTCCGATTCCCGGCTTCCTCCGTCTTTTTTTCAATCATTTCTTTATTGTTTTGTTCCACCATCCGGTATCTCTACCCTTCCTTTCCTCGTTTTTATCATATCACAGTTTCAAGAGAAGATAAAGAACACAATTATATTTTGCATGGCTTGACGAAATGCAGGCAGGGATTTAGAATAAGTTGTAACTTCAAAACAATGGATACTCGGCGCTCACCTGTTGTGTTGTCAGATAAAAGTAATGATTAAAGGAGAAAACATGTCCGGCGATTTTATTTTTCAAGATACGCTACCATTTGCCCCTCTAAAGCTGGCTGCTTTGGACAGTTGTCTGCCTCTGGCGGAAGAAATCAACTCTCATATCATCAATTTTCGCAAACATGATCTTGAGGAACTCCAAAAACGTCGGCAAAATCTGCAATTTCGCGGCTACGATGCGGATTCCTATCTGCTCCGCCTTTCCTGCCCCCGTTTCGGCAGCGGAGAAGCGAAAGGAATCGTGCATGAATCGGTTCGCGGCGCCGATGTGTATGTGATGGTGGACGTTACCAATTATTCCCTGACATTTTCCCTGAACGGATTTGTAAATCATATGTCCCCGGACAATCACTTCCAGGACTTGAAGCGAATCATTGCCGCTACCATATCCACCGCCAAACGTGTGAATGTGATTATGCCCTTCCTGTATGAAGGACGTCAGCATAAGAAAATCAAGAGAGAATCGCTCGACTGCGCGACCGCATTGGAAGAACTGGTCAATATGGGCGTCAGCAATATCCTGACCATTGATGCGCATGATCCGAGAGTGCAAAATGCCGTACCACTGGCAGGTTTTGACAATATTATGCCGACCTATCAGTTTGTTCGCACCATATTCAGGCACATTCCGGATTTAAAGATGGATAAGGAAAGCCTCATGGTCATCAGCCCGGATGAAGGTGCGATGAATCGTGCGGTCTATCTTGCCAACAATCTCGGCGTGGACATGGGTATGTTTTATAAACGTCGGGATTACTCAAAGGTCGTCGGCGGTCGCAATCCGATCGTTGCGCATGAATTCCTGGGTTCCAGCGTGGAGGGCAAGACCGTCATCATTATGGATGATATGATCGCTTCCGGTGAGTCAATGCTGGACACCGCAAAGCAACTCAAGGAACGCAAGGCGAAACAAGTGGTGATCTGCGCCACATTCGGCTTGTTCACCTCGGGTCTTGAGCAATTCGATATCGCGCACAATTCGGGTATCATCGACTATGTATGCACCACCAACTTAAATTATCGCAATCCCGATTTGTTGACAAAACCCTGGTATCTGGAAGCCAATATGAGCAAGTATCTGGCTGCCATCATCAATTCCTACAATCACAATGTGACCATCGGCAACTCTCTCTCCCCGACCAAGAAGATTCAAAAGTTCGTGGAGAGTGTACGCAATTCGTAGTTTTAAAAAAGGGACTGTCATTTCGACAGTCCCTTTTTAACGGAAACAGATTAATTATGCCATTGCATCTCCGAAGAAAAGCTTCATATCCTCTTCCACCGTGCCGTTTGGCGCAATGTTGAAATTCTTTACCAGAACATCCAGCACATTCGGAGAAAGGAATGCCGGTATGGTCGGTCCGAGATGAATATTCTTTACCCCCAAGGACAAAAGTGCCAGCAATACAATTACCGCCTTTTGCTCATACCATGCGATATTGTATATAATCGGGAGATCATTGATGCTTTCCGCCCCGAATACTTCGACGAGTTTCAATGCAATCAGGGCCAGAGAGTAGGAGTCATTGCATTGCCCCGCATCCAGGACTCTCGGAATGCCGCCGATATCCCCGAGCGGAAGCTTGTTGTACCGGTACTTCGCGCATCCGGCTGTCAGGATCACCGTGTCCTTCGGAAGTTCTTTTGCAAACTCCGTGTAGTAATCACGGGACTTCATTCTGCCGTCACAACCCGCCATAACCACGAATTTCTTGATTGCACCGGTCTTTACCGCCTCAACCACTTTGTCCGCTACCGCAAATACCTGTTCATGAGCGAATCCGCCTACAATCTCACCGGTTTCAATCTCCGTCGGAGATGCGCATTGCTTCGCATGCTCGATGATCGCGGAAAAATCCTTCTCTTCTCCGATTTCTCCCGGAATGTGCTTACAACCCGGAAAACCTGCACAACCCGTCGTGTACACGCGGTCTTTATAGCTGTCCTTCGGAGGAACGATACAGTTTGTCGTCATCAGAATCGGACCGTTGAAGGATTCAAACTCTTCCTTTTGTTTCCACCACGCATTTCCATAGTTGCCGACAAAATGCTCATACTTCTTGAACGCCGGATAATAATGCGCCGGAAGCATCTCGGAGTGGGTATATACGTCCACGCCGGTTCCCTCGGTCTGCTTCAGAAGCATCTCCATGTCACGAAGATCATGTCCGGAAATCAAAATACCCGGTCTGTTGCGAACGCCGATGTTTACCTTGGTCACCTCCGGATTTCCGTAAGCGGAGGTGTTTGCCTCATCCAAAAGCGCCATACCTGCCACTCCGAATTTTCCGGTTTCCAGCACAAGCGCAATATTGTCCTCCAATGTGAGGGAATCGTCCAGAGTGGCTGCAAGCGCCCGTTGCAGGAATGCATCCACTTCTTCATTGTCCTTGATCAAAACATTGGCATGCTTGGAATACGCACTCAGTCCTTTCAAGCCGTTGATCACCAGTTCTCTGAGACTGCGGATGTCCTCATCCTTTGTGGAAAGCACACCGACCGTTTTCGCTTTATCCAAAAACTCTGCTCTTGTGTTTGCCTCCCAAAGTGCGGCGGGATGAAGTACGGAAACATCCGTTACTTGCTTAAGCAGCTCTCTCTTGACATCCAGTGTTATGCGAATGCGATCTTCAATGCTCTGCTCGTCGAAGTTTGCATTAGTAATTGTGATAAATAAATTCAAAGTGATCAAATGATTGATCTCTTTGGAAACGGTTTTCCCCTGTTTTCTGAGATGCGTTGTGATGACCGAAATCCCCTTGCTTGCATACACCAGAGCATCCTGTAAGCCCGCAACCTCCGGATTTTTTCCGCATACGCCCATTACGGTGCAACCTGTGTTCTTTGCCGTTTCTTGACATTGAAAACAAAACATTTTATTCTCCATACCGATTCTCCTCTTCTTTTTTAGCAACATTGTAAACATAGCCCTTGCTTTCAAGCTGTTGATTGAAGTATAGCAGAAGTGACTTTTGTATTCCGTATGATCGGTTACGGGTTCGTGATTTCTTTTTGCATCGTCATGATCAAAATACATCCCGTTTTCAAATCCAAAGAGCAGGTGTGAAAATCTCACAACCTGCCCTTTGGGTATCCGCTACAATTTTGCAACATCCTCGTACATAATAT
>JBHAEV010000129.1:0-16801 GCA_041855735.1 Lachnospiraceae bacterium | reverse complement strand
TAGATCTGGGCACCGAATTTCTTCTTTCGCTCCAGATGAATCGTTTTGGAACTGTAATTATAGATGCGAATCCGGTATTTCTTCCGCATCAGAACTCCCTGTTCTTTTTCATTGTATGCGGAATTCCAGTAATCGTCAAAGTACAGACTACGAATATTGTAACCGCCGTTTTTCGCATTCTTGTCCAGTTTGATGACATCCCGGAGTCTCAGCTTCAACACTTCCTTCTCCGCTCGATTGATCAGATATTTGTTTTCATGGCGAAAGTTTTCCTTTTTGAACCTATTCCACAACATATTGTTCCTCCGATATACTTCCGTCCACATTGACAAAAAAGGACTTCACACCGTAAACTTTAACACCGTCCACCGGATAATAATCAAATGCGGTCTGTTCGAAGCCGGCAGCATTTTTGGCCGTCACTTTTACAAAATACTGTCCGACCGGCAGCATATCGATGGCAACGGACCTCAACACCGTATCCGTGTTTTTATAGAAAGCACCTTCGAAATCCAAACTGCTCGAAACATACACATCATAGGTGACATCGCTGTTTTTCAAATCAAAGGAATTTTCCCACTCGATTCGAATTTTGTCTTCTTCTTTTCTGGGCGAATCGATAAAAAACGGCATCGGACTGTTCAGACTCTCTTTGTATTCGTTGTAATAAAGCTGTAATTCATCGGGCAATGCGGCTATCACCTGATAAAACTGTTCGGCGGAAAGCGTACTGTTTTTCATGTCCGGCATTCGGTCCAAAAACGGCCTTGTGATTTCGGCGTACGCATTGGCCATCGGAACAATGACATCGCTCTTGATATAATTGTTTCTCAAGTCATTGATGGCATTGTCCAGTGAAGTTCGAAATCGTTCGGTTTTCAACAGTTTGCGAAACAGCATATTGCCCCAGTAATTCGAGATTCCCTTTTCCCATCCGGTGGCAAAATTGGCTTTTCGGATTTCCCTCTCGGTCTGAACCAGCGAGCCGTCATTGTCCCACGGAATAAAATACCATTTCAGGGAATTGTAAGGGCTGTAAATGAATACATTTCTGCTCTGTGTATCCTTATTCCCGACCAGAATCATAAATGCCATCCAATATGCCAGATTCTCCTCATCGATATAATGGTCCAGAATGTATTCTCCGGTTACCGATTTATCATTGATTTTTTGCAAAAGATTAATCAGCTTTGTGTGGTCGCTGTTGCCTTTGCTCTCGATGTAATGATTAAATTCACTTTCGGAATAATTCGGATCATCCTCATTGACAATGATGTTCTCATATTCATAGAATTCAAAATAGTTGATTTTGTACAAATGTCCGTTCGTATCCAGTCCGTGATTTCTCAAATATCTTTTGTTAATCTGCTCCACCTGCGTGTATAAACCGTAATCCACATACGGACCGTCCAAACCTTCGGTTTCGTCTTTCACATAAAGATGTACAAAGGATGTTCTGGCTGACATCAGCTGCGGAATTTTCTCCAGCAAATCATACGCCAGTTTGTTTCGAAAACGAAGCCTGTCCCCCATGTGCTTGTTGAGATTGATCACCCTTTGTTCCTTGTACATTCCCTTATTGTCCTTGATACTGATGCGATAATTCTTCTGCACATTTCTTGAGGAAGACTGTCCGCGAATCTGTACCGTGACATTGGATGCCGTTTCCGTAAATCCGAACTCTCCGGGAAGAGGACCGTTCTCATCGCCGATTTTCAGTATTCCCGCCACCTTATAGCGATCAATTCCCAAATCCTCGTAATAAAAGGCGGAATAGGCATTGACTTCCCCCCATGTATGATCCGTTCCCTCCGTGGAATTGCCCTTTTTCACCGTCAGATACATGGTTGTCACTTCCGTGTCCACATCGTTTTGATAGATTTCTTTGGTATCCCTGAGTTTCATGGTTTGGATGTCTTCTTCCAGTTTTTCAACCGGAATCAAAGCTTCCGACTGCGTCGATTCGGGCAGAATCGGTGTGTCCAGTATTGCGGAACACGCCGTCAAAAGCAGTGCAAAACCGAACATCAGAATATTTTCAGCTGTTTTCTTTATGAATTTCTTCATCAAGTCCCCCCTTTTCCAACAGATCTTTCAGTTTGCAAAACATTCCCCTTTGCTCCGACAGTATCATCGGCTGACGTCCCAAAATGAGATACGGTAACCGTTTGGTGACATTTTCCAAACGAAAGACTGCCAGAATATAGAAAACGATATTGGTCACCAAAAACCCGAAACCGTAAAAGTTCACGGGAATAAAACGGTTTAATACCATTGCGCCGATATTCAACAACGCATAGATGATGCTGCAATCTGTGGCCCCCCGCACATCGTCAAAGTACAGCAAAATCAAAATCATGCTTTGGGCAATGGCAAATATCCCGTAGGAAATACAAAGGATCCGAAAATATCCCAGCATCAGCGAGGTAAATCCCAGGGGAAGGACTTGAAGGATCTGCGTTCCGATAAACGAAAAAATCATTGTCGCAAACATCTGCTTCCATGCCAGATATTTCAACTCTCGCTTCAGCACCAGCAACATATCGTCCTTCGCTTCGTTGATTTCGGAAATGGTTCCCTGATTGTTGTACAGCCAGTAGTGCATTCGGAATTTCTCGTAAAAATCCACCTCGATGAAAATCGCAAAATTCACGGTTGTCACGAGTGTTGTCAAAAAAGCGTAGAATGCGGGAACATCATAAAAAGGAGCATGAAAAAAAATATTATGGATGTGTTCCCCCACCGGACTGAACCAGGTCGACACGATGTGCGAAAATGCCCCTACATACAAAGAAAAACCCAGCCATAGCAATTGCGGATATTTGTCAAACCATATCAGAAATTCAAAAGAGGAAATGCTCTTTGAAGAAATCGGCAGCGTTTGAAACAGAATACGAATCAGTACAAACAGAATGATTCCGTATCCGATGCACACCGTAAACAACATGGAAGACACATCCGTGATTCTCAGGAAAAACAAAACCATTCCGAGTACGACGGACGCTCCGATTGCCGTCAGATATGCGTACAATACGATTTTGTATTTCTTGATCGACGAGATGAATCCCACGGTGTTCCATAATATCACCAATTCTGCAAACAGCATCAGACACAAAAACACATGCGTCAAACTCACGCCGGATGATACCAACAGCACTCCGTACAGCAGTTCACCCGGCAGAACGGTCAGCAGATTGGAACTGAAAAAGGTCGGGATGATCTTATCGAATCGCTTGATATAAATCATATCCGACACATATCTTCCGATGATGGACGAAAATGTATTGGAAAACAGCAAAGACAGTATCACCGAATAGGTAAACATCGAAGTGAGCAATTCCCGTTCCGTCTTGCCCATTTTTGCAAAGTCGGACAATGCGGAAATATAAACCACAAGGAAAACTCCCAGCAACAGCGGTCCGCCGTAATACATTGCCGCATACAAATACATCTTCTGCTCCGAAAAGAACTTTTTCCCCTTGTAAATTCTTCTAAGTTCAAGACCGATTCCAGCCATGAACGACCTCCTCATATATGGATTTGTATCGGTTAATCATACCCTCATATCGATAATGATGATAGACACGGGATTTGGCAACCTCCCCCATTTTCCTTCTTTCTTCCTCACTTTTGCACATTTTCTCATAGGCAAGGGTCAATCCCTCAATGTGACCGGGAGGCGCAATATATCCGGCAATTCCCAGTTTGTCATCCTCTCTTCCGCGGATCAAATCGCTGCAACATCCCACATCCGTAGTAACACACGGCCTGCCTGCCGCCATGCTTTCCAACACCGAAAGCGGCTGCCCTTCGGAAAGACTGGTTAAAATTGTAAAATCCAATTGCTCCATGTATTTCATGATATCCACTCTGCCGGTAAAAATAATTTTGTCCTTGCAGAGCTGATCGGCAAGCTCATAACATTCCGCCGCATATTCATGATCATCCTCTCCGCCGAGAATGTGTAATCTCACATCCTCTCTTCGTTCGGTCAGTTCAAAAAAAGAATAGATCATGGTCTTGATATCCTTAATCGGCGCCATTCTGACAATCGCGCCGATATCGATATTTCCGTTTTGAATTTTGGGCATAATCTTGGACAGCCTTTCATAGCTGATTCCGTTGGATACCACCACACATTTATCCGGTTCACAGCCCATTTCCATCTGTGTCCTTCTGGCTTTGGAAAACAGGCTGGTGATCTTATCGGCACGCGAATAGATCACATCCGAAAGCATATAGAAAAAACGAATCCAGGAATCCTTCATACCCGGAATCACCCAATCGGAACGGATGATTTCCTCCTCTCTTTCCCGTGTGTAAATGCCGTGCTCCGTCAATACCAGGGGCGCATGATTTATGCAGGCGCCGAATGATGCCAAAACCCCACCGTAGCCGGTGACGATGGAGTGATACACTTTCGCCTTCGGCGGCTTCGTTTCCAGCAGGCTTAACAAAGGCAGGAGCATGGAACGCAGAGAATGAAAGGAATCCGCAAATCCGACTCCCGAATACTGCTTCTCGCATACCTTGGTGTAAAGCTCCAGAAAGATCTCACTGTGCAGAAAACCGAGTGCGGTCATCCTTTTCGATTCAAACAAATCAAACAGGATTTCCCAGTCCGGCCTGTCACAGGCAATTAATCCGGTCAGCGCTTCTTTTTCCTCTTCCGTAAAGCGAGTTCGCAATTTCGGAATTTTGTTCGTATGTATCGGACTTTCCAAAAAGCATTCCACAACTTCGACGACATTTTCAGGAAGCTCATAAACAAATTTCCCTTTGATTTCCGGTTTGGAACCGATTACCCAGAGTACAAACTCATGTTCCGGCATATTTTGGATATATTGATGCATCCAGGTTGATACTCCGCCATGCACATAGGGATAACTTCCTTCCAGTATCAAACAGATTCTCATTCTTTCATAACCTCAATCTCAATATTTTCCCGTTTCGCTTCCAACAGATACAAATCCCCGGTCAACCTTGTCAACGAACCGCCCGTAATCTTTCCCGGCTGTCCCTCGTTAAATCGCATAAAGAAGTATGCATAGTCATGGAAATTTTCAATATTCAGCGTTAATATATCTCCCGCCATCTTTTTTTCATAGGCAAGGATTCCGTATCTTTCCACGGCGCCGGCAAACTGGGATCCGGTTAAATGTCGCAGATTCGGAGCGGATCTGTGAACCCAGTCCACATAATTCCGATACCCCTTGAAAATCATGTTCCATCCCTGCTCGGCGCCTCTTTCAATGTCCAATGTATCATCCGGATGAAGAAAATGACTGGAAACAAAGTGCATATTGAGTTCGGAAAAAGCCGCCAGTTTCAAATAATTGGCGATGATTCCGCCTGCCACGATTCTCGGTTGCTCGATGATGCCGTCATCCGCAACTTCAAACTCCTGTGTATAGGAAAATCTGCCTTCAAAATATATGGATGCAATGCTTTTGATTCGTTCCCCCTGCCTTGCCAAAATCCTGCGCCCTTCTTTTGACAGCACATTGGAGGGCGGGATATAGACGGACATATGCGCATCGGGAAACAATGTCTGCGAAAAATCCATCAGTTCCGTCAGCGCATTTTGAACCGCTTCTTCATCCTTCCATACCTTGTAATCGTAAAATCCGTCGTAATTGACATTGGTCAGTGAGAAAGGCTGATGATTGTAGCCATGGTAACTGAGTTCTCCTTCATGAGCCAACAGCATATTTCCATAGTAAATAAACCGATCGGTATCCCTCTGTCTTTCCACATCGCCGGAGGTATCGTCCTCGTAGTTTTCGATGATCCCCCCCGTATATTTCATACCGTATTCCTCGGCGATTTTCAACATATCCGGCCACCATATCCCGGAATAAAACTCGGAAATATTCATGCCGAAATCCTTTTTGATAAAGGTCGCGTTGCCGCCCGGTACCGGCGACGGAAAATCATCAATATAATAGACCTGTCCGTTGATCACCGGATATACGGATTGATCTTCCAGAAGAGAGTAGGATGCGGCGTACAAACCGCGCAGATTTTTCGTATAAAGTCCGAAATTGTCCACGACAAATCGCCCTCTTCCGTAATCCGTACTCCAGATCAGCGGAATCTTGTTCTCATCATCGGTTCTGGCATAGACTCTTGTTGTATTGCGAACGGAAACATTCCATGCGGAATCATAAGGTTCGTCAATGGTGTAAACACTTCCGCCGCCAAGCATAAAATCCGGTTCGATGTATATTTCATTCACCGGACTGTAGGAATATCCGCCGTCTTCAATGCCGAGATGGCTTTTGATCGAGTTCAGATAATCTTCCAAAGACAATGTTACTCCGAAAAGGATCCTCCCCCCGTCCTTGACCCAGCTCACCAGAGAATACAAATCCTCACCGAGGAGACTCAAATCCGGGCATAGGATGATGATGGTGTGATAATCTCGGAAATCGCCAAGTTCGGAAGTTGCAAGATCCAATTCGTCGTAATTGATCTTCATATCCTTCAGTATCTGGCGAAATTGGATCGTCGCGTAAACACTGTTGGCTTCCTCGGAATTTACAATCAGCAATGAGGTCTTTTTAATATTCTGAAAAACCGTATTCGTTGTCAGGGAATTGTTTTCAACATATGCATCCTGAAAAATGGATGCATTGTAATGAATTCCCATCCTTTCCACAAACAAAAAGATTGCGACGATCACAAAAATGCCCAGAATCACAAACATGGAACGCAATCGGTAACCGATAATATTCAAAGGATCCCCCCCATCCGTCAATCGCTATGCCGCTTCTTCTTCCTCCAGGAAGAAGCTCATAAAAGATTTGTACTTCGTCGAAAAATAAATATTGTTTTTTCCTGCTTCGATTGCAATTTCTTTTGCCCGATCCATTTGATTCTGTTTGCAGAAAAACTTAAATTCCAAAATCCATGTCCATTCGTCCAAAGGCCATTCCCTCTTCATCCTATCCAGGTATTTTTGCGCCTCCGCAAAATTTTGCAAAGCGATTTCGTTCTCGATGATTTGGGCATGAATTTGAATGGTCGATCGAAACTTCAATTTCTCCTTCAAAACCCCGGAGTATTCCGCTCGTTTCATCTTTTCAAGCTCACCGAACACCAGACGGTTTTCCAGATATCGTTTCAACAGGGAAGCGTACCGATACAGTTTCTTTTCATCGTCCGGATCGGACAAATACGCTTCTTTTGCAGACTTGATTTCTTTTTCATACTTTGCGGAAATCTCGGAAATAATGGTAGTCGCATAGTGAACCACCTCCGTATCGTCATTCAGACTGGCTTCCCGGATCAGAGGAAGATGTTCTTCCGAATCGTCATTGATAATATCCAGTATCATTCTTCTGCGCACAAAGCTGTTATTCATCACCAGAGCATCGGTCAAAGGTACCAGTTTGTCGACCTCTTTCACCTCGTCTCTGATTTTTTCTTTTGCAACAATGATCTCTTCCGGCTCCTCTTCTCCGCTGAATTCGGAATGATATTTTTTGGCTTTTATCATCTTCAAAAATGTAAAGATACATGCCGGGCCGATATAAGGCAGAAATACAAGAAAAACATACATATGCATTTTTAAATATGTGCGGAATTTTGCAAAATACAGCAAAACAAAAATACAGCTTGCCACGTGTGCAAACATTAAGCATAACATTATGAAATTATGAATCATCCTAATCACTCTATCATTTACCAGGGCTCTAACCCCCTGATAAATCCTTTCTTTTCATTCAATGGTTTTTGATAACATCTTCTTTATTTTCCCGATCTCCTTCCGGAGATTGGAAGTATTTTTTTGTCATAATCGGCTCAATGATTCTGGTTAACAGCAAGAGCGTATTCCGGTCATACAGTGTAATATGCTCCGGCGGCACCTGCTCAATCCAGATCAGGCCGTATAGATTCTTTGCGATATGAATCAGGCTCGTATAAATCGGGTAATCCGGTATCGCACTCGAGTTTGCGAAAAATCCGGCTTCAAACACCTCCTTTTCAATTTCCGGAAATTTTTTAAAATCGACAACATTCCGTTCGAACTCATATTGATTGTCCGATATTTTTCGGAAAACATAAAATTCTGCGGACTTGGTTTCAAACCACTCATTCATGATTTCCCTGACAGCTTCACCGATTTCCGAAAATCCGCATTTTGACAGTTTCTCGATGACCGAAGAGATCTTCCCCATACCGGCTCTCATACTCGTGATTTCGTTCTTCATCATCTTCTTGTCCAGTATGATATCGGAATAAAGCTGATTTTTAAAATGATACTTCGCCTCCAGCTTTGCTTTTTCATACTGAAGCAATTCGAAGTCGTCATGCTTTCGCATCTGAAAATATCCGCAGATCGAACCGACAAACAGATATACGACTATCGGCATCCAGCTGTCCAGATTGTAGAATAGTGTATGCCAATTGTTGCCCAGAATCAAATAGGAAAAAACAAAACCGACGGATGCCAATACGGATGCCAAAATCCCGAAAGCGGCTCCGTATTGAATACTGACAACGGCCACCAACACAAGCCGAAAATCCAGATTTTCCAATTGTCCCGCGGTATTCGCAAAAAACTGCAGAAATTCGACAAGCAGAAACCAAAAAAATATCTCCGACATTTTACGAAAATACACCGGAAAACCTTGGCTCTTCCCCTTTTTTTTCTTCAGTACTTTTTTAGAAAATGCACCGACCTTTGTATATTCATTGTACAAATTGCGGTATTCCGCCAGGATCGAATACCTCGGAAACCAGCCGTATTCCTTTCGGACATCCACTTCCGACTTCGGCAGGAGTATGGAAAAATGTTCACCGCCGTATTGAACCCGAATATCCCGGTTCTGATTCGTCATCAGCTCAACCAGCTCATGAATCGGTACTTTAAACGGATCTTCCACTGCCAGAATATGTTTGCCCTCTTTCCAGCTGTCCAGAATCTTATACACCAGATCCGCAAGGTCTTCCAGACTGATAAAAGGCACCACATGATCCGGATCCTCATGGATCTGAAACTGATCCAATTGCGTGAGATTCTCCGTCATCTGATGAATATAGTCCTTTTTGTAATGCAAGGAATACAGATAGGGGATGTAGATCAGCTTGATATCCACATGATACGCCGAGGAATACTCCTCGATCAGATTGTAGATGCTTTTTTGAATGACCGTGTTCTCGTAGATTCCGCTGTCCACAAAGGGACCGTCAATATAGAGAAACCGGACATTTTCCTGACTTCTGCACAGTTCCAGAAGTGTCTTCAGTCTTTCCACCTCTCCGAAAACTTCCCGTTTGTAACTCAAATAATTGCTGAAATAAACGATCTGATCAAATTCATAAGAATCAAACACTTCATAAATCTCCCGGGTTTCACCCGAAAAAGGGAGTATGGTTACTCCCGGAATGAAGGATTGATTTAATTGAGATTCTCCCAAAATTAACACGTTCACTTCACGGAAAGCCTTTTTCAAGAATGCACGATCAATATAGCCGACATTTCCGTACAGCAAAACCTTCGTATGTTTCATGAAACCATATCCCCTCTAACACGACTTTTCGCAATTATTAAAATTATTCGATAAAATCTTGAATTTTCTATGGTCAAAGATAGTTTACCACAGATATTTTCCTGCAACAACTTAAACAATATTAGTTTATTATGATTTTATTATGATATTCGTTTTCGTTTCTCTCGACCCAATGTTATCGTGAAAGAATCTCGTACATTTTCGGTCTTCTGTCCCGAAACAATCCCCAGCATTCTCTCGCCTGCCGGATCTTTCCGATGTCAAAATCCCCGTACAGTATCTGTTCCTCATCTCTGCCCGCAACGGCTTTCAGCTCCCCCAGTTCATCCGTAATAAAGCTGGAACCGTAAAAATCCAAACGGGAAGATTGCATATTATTGCTTTCGCATGGTTTTACGATTTCCATGCCGAATCGATTCGCCGCCACAACCGGTGTAATATTTGCCGCCGCATGCCCCTGCATCACCCGCGTCCAGTGCTCCTTGCTGTCCGTGCCGAGTATCGGTTCGCTTCCGATCGCCGTCGGGTAGAACAGGATGTCCGCTCCCATGATTGCCATTGCTCTTGCCGATTCGGGAAACCACTGATCCCAGCAGATTCCGACGCCGATTCTGCCGTATTTTGTATCCCAGACTTTAAATCCGGTGTCACCCGGTTTAAAATAAAACTTTTCCTGATAAAAATGATCATCCGGAATATGCGTTTTGCGGTATACCCCCAAAACTCCGTGTTCGCCATCGATGACAGCCACCGAATTGTAGAAGCAATTGATCTCCTTTTCATAAAAGCTGACGGGAAGGACAATGTCCAGCTCCCCGGCAAGTTTCACAAAATGCAAAATTGCGTCATTTTCTTCCAAAGATTTCGCAAGCTGATAATATTCGTACCTTCTCTCCTGACAAAAATACAGATTTTCGAACAGCTCGGGCAAAAGAATGATATTCGCGCCGTTTTTCGCCGCTTCCCTGACCAGCATGTCCGCTTTTTTGATATTTTCTTTCACAATGTCTGTACACTGCATTTGAATCGCCGCAACTTTGACCATCCTGCCTCCCGTATTTTACTTCGCCGCTTCCTGCGATACTTTAACTTTAAACCTCTCATCTGCCGGAATCTGCTGTGTTAAACAATGAATGTTTCCGCCGCCGAGCAACAATTCCCTCGTCATAATCGGAATGATTTCCCGGTCCGGAAATACTTTTTGCAGGATCTTGACCGCCTGCTCATCGTGTTCATCCGCAAATTGCGGCACGATGATCGCGGAGTTTGCGATGTAGAAATTCACATAACTTGCCGCCAGCCTTTCTCCCGCATATCTTTGCTCTTCGCTTTCGGAATACACGAAACCTTGCAGTTCTTCCCGTTTCACCGTTACCGGAATTTTCGGAACCGGCAATCGGTGAATCACGAATCTTCTGCCTCTTGCATCGGTTTCATTGATCAGCACATCCCATGCCGCTCTGGAGAACTCATATTGCGGATCTTCCTGATTGTCACACCATGCCAGCACCACTTCTCCGGGCGATGCGAATGCAAGGATATTGTCCACATGTTCATTGGTTTCATCCATATAAATCCCGTTTTCCAGCCAGATCACCTTGTCCACTCCCAGAAAATGCTTCAATCGCTCTTCAATCTCTCGCTGCGACAGATCCGGATTTCTTCCCTTGCTCAAAAGACACGCCTTGGTTACGATCGCCGTGCCTTCTCCGTCCACATGGATGGCGCCGCCTTCCAGAACAAAGGGACGGGCATCCACAATCGGAACCTTGATGGCTTCACAAAATCTCTTTGCATAGGCATCATCCATGTCATAATCTTCATACAGACCGTCCACATCTCCGCCCCATGCATTAAACTTCCAGTCCACTCCCGACAAAGTCCCGTCCGATGTCGAATACACAAAGGTCGGTCCGATGTCCCTGGTCCATGCATCATCCGATCGGATCGGTAAAATCTCCGGATTGTCCGCATCTTTCAGGTATTCCCGCACCTCCTCCACATACGAGGGAGCACAGGTGATATATACTTTTTCGGATTTTGCAATCTCCTTTGCAACTCGGCTCATGATCTCTTTGGCATATCTGCCCTTTTCTCTCCATGACCCTTCCCGTACCGGCCATGCAATGATGCATCCGTGATGGGGCTCAAACTCGCCCGGCATACGGTATTTATGATGATGGTTCATATTTTGCTCCCAGTCTGCATTCGAAATCCTCGTATCCGAAACGTTTCAGGACTTCCAATTTATTGTTCTTTCGAAGTATCGAAATATCCGGCAGATTGATTCCGTTGAAGGTATTGTTCTTCACCATGGAGTAGATCGCCATATCTTCAAAGATTAATTTATCGCCGATTTGGATCTCACGGTCAAACGAATAATCTCCGATGACATCTCCGCTTAAACAGGTTGCCGACGACAGTCGATAGGTGTATCGTTTTTCATTCGGCAATCCGGCACCCAAAAGCGGCGGACGATAAGGCATCTCCAATACATCCGGCATATGGCAGGATGCCGAAGTATCCAGAATCAACACTTCCATTCCGTTGGTCACCTTTTCCAGCACCTTGGTCACCAGATACCCCGCATTCAACGCGATCGCCTCTCCCGGCTCCAGATACACCTGCAACTCATATTCGGATTTCATATGGCGAATCAGGCGAATCAGACGCTCCGAATCATAATCGTCCCGGCTGATGTGATGCCCGCCTCCCATGTTCAGCCATTTGATCTGCGGCAGTCGCAGGAACTCCCCGAAGTTCTCCTCGACCGCATCCAGTGTTTTCTCCAAATCATCGGAGTTTTGTTCGCAGAGCGTATGAAAATGCAATCCTTCCAGATCGTTGAGGAAATCCGGATTCTTTTGCAGGGCAGCCTTCAGATCGGAACTCTTTACTCCGAAACGGGAACCGACAGCACAGGGATCATAAATCGGATGTTCTGTCTGCGTGCTGACTTCAGGATTGATGCGCAGTCCGAAGCCGATGGTTTTCCCGAGCACCTTTGCATGTTTCTTCGCCTTTTCCAAAAACCGCTCCACCTGATTGACGGAATTAAACACAATGTGGTCGCAGATCTCCACAATTGCATTCAGCTCCTCTTCCCTGAATGCGGGAGAAAAAATATGATTCTCTCCCTTCATTTTCCGTCCGAGCATCGCCTCGTGCAGGCTGCTTGCCGTTGTTCCGTGCAGGTATCGACCGATCATTTCATAGGTATCGTATGCGGAAAATGCCTTCTGTGCCAGCAACACCCTGCAATCGGTCGCGTCAATGACATTTCGAATTATCTGTAAATTTTTTTCCAACCTTGCTTCATCTATGACATAGGCAGGAGTCGTAATGGTATCCAGTCTCATCATTTTTCCTTTAAAAGAACCATGTGAGCATCTCTCACATGGCTCAAAACCGATTCATCCTCAGTCGACCAAAGTCGGGTTCTCCTCCACTTTCCAAGGCAAACCGTATCGATTCAGAGCGTCCATAAACGGATCCGGATCAAACTCCTCCACATTGAATACGCCCTTGCCCTGCCACTTTTTCGTCAGAACCAGCATGGTTCCGATCATTGCCGGCACGCCCGTGGTATAGGAAATCGCCTGAGAGCCGACTTCTTTGTAACATTCCTGATGGTCGCAGATATTGTAAATATAAATGCTTTTTTCTTTTCCGTCCTTCATGCCGGTAAAGATGCATCCGATATTGGTCTTTCCCTTGGTTCTTGGTCCGAGGGACGCCGGATCCGGAAGCAGAGCTTTCAAAAACTGAATCGGCACAATCGGCGTACCATTGAAATCAATCGGAGAAGTTCCCAGCATTCCGACATTCTCCAGACATTTCATATGGGTCAGATAGCTTTGCCCGAAGGTCATGAAAAAGCGAATCCTTTTGACTCCGGGTATATTCCTTGCAAGGGATTCGATTTCTTCGTGATGCAGCAGATACATATCCTTCCTGCCCACGCCGTCAAAATCATACTCTCTTTTGATGCTCATGGCTTCCACTTCCACCCACTTGCCGCTCTCCCAGTATGAACCCGGTGCGCTCACCTCGCGCAGATTGATTTCCGGATTGAAATTGGTGGCAAACGGATATCCGTGATCTCCGCCATTGCAGTCCAGAATATCGATCGTGTGAATCTCGTCAAAATAATGTTTCAACGCATAGGCGGAAAATACCGAGGTCACTCCCGGATCAAAGCCGGTTCCGAGCAGACCCATAATTCCCGCTTCCCGAAACTTCTCATGATATTCCCACTGATAGGAATAGTCGAAATATGCGGAAAATCCCTGTTCCTTTACCCTTTTGTCATACGCCGCTCTCCAGACCGGCTCGTCGATGTCTTCCGGTTCATAATTGGCGGTATCGATATAATCGATCTTCGTTTGCAAACAAGCTTCCATTATGGTCAAATCCTGATACGGAAGCGCCACATTCAGCACCGCATCCGGTCTGTAGCTTTGCATCAATTCCACCAGTTCCGAAACATTGTCCGCATCCACGGTCGTCGTATGAATAACGGTGGATGTTTTTCCTTCCAGTCTTTTTTTGATTTCATCCGCCTTGCTCACCGTTCTGGTGGCAATCAACAATTCCGTAAACACATCGCTCACCTGGGCACATTTTGCAATTGCAACCTGAGCCACACCTCCGCATCCGATTACCAGTAATCTGCTCATTGTCTTTCCTCCTCTTCCAATAAATCTTCCACATATTTCGGAAGCAAAAATGCTCCGATGTGTAAATTCGCCGTATAATACCAGGTTTTGATTTTCTTGTCCTTCCACCTTTGTTTGTCAAAGTCGTTCACCGGATGGTATTTCTTGGAAGCAAATCCGAACAGCCAATATCCGGCCGCCACGGTCGGAATATGCGCCTGGTACACCCGACTGATGGGAAAACTTTTGTAGACTTTCCGATGCATGCTTCTGCACGCCTGTTCGTCCTCGTCGTAAAACGGACTCCCGTGCTGGTAAACCATAATGCCGTCTTCCTTCAGCGCCCGATAACAGGCTCCGTAAAACTCCTTGGTAAACAATCCTTCGGTATACCCGAACGGATCCGTGGAATCATTGATAATGATATCGTATTCATTGTTGTATTTTCGCAAAAACCGAAGGCCGTCCTCGTAAAACAGCCTGACCCTCGGATCGGAAAATCCCTCATTCGTCTCCGGAAAATATTCCTTGCAAACATCGAACAACACCTTATCCGGCTCCACAATATCGATTTCCTCAATCTCCGGATAATGCCGGAATTCTCTGGCCACACCGCCGTCCACACCGCCGATGATCAGCACTCTTTTCGCATGGGGATGTACGCTCATCGGAACATGCACCACCATTTCATTGTAAACGAATTCATCCGCTTCCGAAAATAATATATTCCCGTTCAGGGTCAAAAACTTGCCGAATTCCGGCGACTGAAAAACATCTATTCTCTGATAATCGCTCTCCGTTGAGAACAGCTGTTTATCGGTGCGAATCGAGAGCTTGACATTTCGAGTATGAAACTCGGAAAACCACATTTGCATTTCCCCACCCCCTGCTATTTTTGCAATACATTCAGGAAGTTGACATCGCTGTCCTCGGTTCCCTGAAGGGAACAACCCTTTTCCTTCGCAAACAGAATGTATTCGATGATTTCATCGGTAATCAACTCTCCCGGAGCCAGGATCGGAATTCCGGGCGGATAACACATGACAAATTCCCCGCAAATCTTGCCCTTCGTTTCACGAATCGGCAAACTTTGTCTTTTGGCATAAAACGCCTGCTGCGGCGACAAACAGACCTCCGGTTGAATGTATTCTCCGCTGATCAGATCCGAACCGTCTCTTTCGTACAAACGACGAATATCGGAGAGTGCGCCGACCAGCCTTTCGATGTCGCGGATACGGTCTCCGATGGAAATATATGCCAGAATATTGCCGATGTCTCCGAATTCAATCTGTATGTCGTATTCATCGCGAAGCAAATCGTAGACTTCGATTCCGGTCAGACCGATTCCCTGTGTATACACACTCAGTTTCGTCACATCAAAATCATAGATACTGGTGCCGTTGATCAATTCTCTGCCGTACGCATAGTATCCGCCGATGGCATTGATTTCATTTCTCGCATATTCCGCCATGCCGATCACCTTTTCGAAACTTTCCCGCCCGCGAAGCGCCAGATTTCTTCTTGAAATATCCAAACTGGAGAGCAGCAGATAGGAGGCAGAGGTGGACTGTGTCAAATTGATGATCTGACGGACATACTCGGCATTGACTCCCTTTCCGGTCAGCAAAATGGAACTCTGTGTCAGACTCCCTCCGGATTTGTGCATGGAAATTGCGGCATAATCGGCCCCCGCCTGCATGGCGGAAATCGGCAAATGCTCATTGAAACTCAAATGTGTGCCGTGCGCTTCATCCACAAGCACTTTCATCCCCGCCCGATGTGCCGTCTCCGTCAGGAGTTTCAAATCGGAGCAGATTCCGTAATAGGTCGGATTGTTCACCAGCACCGCAACGGCATCGGGATTCTTATGAATCGCTTTCAGAAGGTCGGCATTGTCCATGCCGAGCGCAATACCGATTCTCTCCTGCACCTGCATGTCCACATAAACGGGCGTCGCACCGCAGAGCACCAGAGCATTGATGGCGGATTTGTGTACATTTCTGGGCAAAATAATCTTATCTCCGTACTTGCATACCGAGAGTATCATACTTTGTACCGCACTGGTCGTACCTCCGACCATCAAAAAAGCATGCTCGGCGCAAAACGCTTCCGCGGTCAGTTCCTCCGCCTGTCGAATGACCGAAACCGGATGGCAGAGATTATCCAGTGGTTTCATGGAGTTGACATCCAGACCGACGCATTTTTCTCCCAATAATTCCACCAGTTCCGGATTTCCCCTGCCACGTTTGTGACCGGGCACATCAAAGGGCACAACCCGCTTTCTTCGCAGCACTTCCAATGCCTCATAAATCGGGGCAGACTTTTGTCCTTTTGCACACATGGCATCTCCTTTTGTTTCATGTGGATTCCACTCATTGATATTCGATTATATACTGAATCCCGATAAATTTCAATGCATAGTTCAACTTCAAAATGAGCGACCTTCGCTATATGTTCGGGTCGCTCATTCTCTCCGGCCAAATTTAAAATGCCGGAAGATTTCTTATGATTTCGTTCTGTAGATATATATGGTTTTTTCTGTCCTTTGATTCGCCAGATCCACGGTACTGATGCGAATCTCATTCTGCCCTTCCCGCAGAGGAATCGTAATCTCCTTCTCCGCCC
>JBHAEV010000128.1:0-11260 GCA_041855735.1 Lachnospiraceae bacterium | reverse complement strand
TGAGAGCATTCTTTTTGATCAGAAGAGGAGTTCAGATGAAAAACAAAGGGAGTATGAAAAAAACAGCTGCATTTTTGCTGTCAACCATGGCGCTGGCGAGTGTGGCGGTGATTTTGCCGAAGCAGGATGCATACGGATTTTTACCGACAACCACTCTGGTGCCGCCTACGGCTACGGCTCCGGCGGAGTCGAGTGTGGTGTCCCCGACACCGGTTGCGACAACCACCGCGGCAACCGTTACGACCGCAGCGACAACCGCCGCAGCAACGACTGCGGCAACTGTTACAACGCCGGCTGCAACGACTGCGCCGACCACATCATCTTCAACCGGCGGATCGAGCGGAGGCGTCACACCGAGAGTGACCTCTACGGTGAAACAGGGATGGATACTGGAGAACGAGGCAAACGAAGACTGGAAATATTATTCGGGAACAACAAGAGACAGTCTGAAAAAGGGCTGGCATCTGGATCCGCAGGACGGCCGCTGGTATTACTTGCGTTTATCCGATGGACTTATGTTGAAAGAATGGCAGCAGATTGACGGCGTATGGTATTATTTCAATCCGTATACCGCAATGTGGACATGGGAAAAGCATTCGGACGGAGAGTGGTATTACAAGAAAATTCCGAATTCCAGGCCGCTCGGATCGATGTATTCCAATGAGACAACACCGGACGGATACTTTGTAAATGCGAATGGCGCATGGGTGAAGTAGCCGTAAAAAGCAAAGCGGATACCCGACGAAAATTGTGACGAAATAGAGGTTTTCATCAAAAAAAACGCCCCTTGAATGTACTTTCTTTGCCGATGCGGCAAGACGGTACGGACAGCGATATGCTTCCCGACAAAAACGGGATGATGAGCATGCGCACGGTCCGGGGGCGGTTTTTTGATGCCGTAAATCGAATGTGGTTATGAATCGAATTTGTCTGTAAATCAAATCGGCTTGCAAGTCGGAAGAATTATTTGTAACTGTCGGACGGTTTTTTTCGGCTTCGGATGGCTTGAATAACCGGCACAAGAAAGATGGCGACGATACCTCCGGCAAATCCGTTGTTATACAGATTGGTACCGTGATAAATAACACCGACATTCAATGCCACGGAGGAATGGATAAAACCTGCCAGTATTCCCCAGAGTACACCGAATTCTCCGGCAATCGGTGCCAAAGTGGTGGACAGAATCAGAGCCAGTGTCGGGCCGGGATCCGAGATATTCCAGACTTTAAAAAAGTCTGCCAGATACACACCGAGCATGATCGGCGCAATGTTGCGAATATGCTTGCCGGTTGCGCTGAAACCGATGATGCAGAACATGGAACCGATGGACGGACCGTTCAAATCGGCACCGATCAGATAGACGAACCAGGTGGCGAAAAGCCCGTTGATTCCGATGTTCAGCAGCGTGGGCCAATCGCCGTATTTGCTCAGAAAATCAACACCTCCCACACCGCTTTCTTTCAGCAGCAGCAAATACTTTCGAATGGCCTCTTTTTTTCCGAAAACCAGGGAGGGGATGATCATTGCCATATAAAGAATGGTCAGAATCGTAATACTGAACAGATTGTTTGTTTTGTCCCAAATCAGTCGGGTTTCCATGGAAACACCGTATGATTTTAAAAGTGAAACCACAACCGTTGCAATGATTCCGCAGGAAAAGCCGACATTATACAAGGAATATCCCTTGTGTGCGTGCTTCGCGTTCAAGGAAACCGGTACCAGCACATAACCGATAACAAGTCCGGTCAGAAGCGCCAGTGAAAACTGCCAGATGCCCGGCAGCCCTCCGATTCTCATAATATGTGTAATAATCGGAGACAGGCTGGTTCCGTAAAAACCGAGGTGAATGTATTGCTTAATCGGAATACGGTGGATTTTGGCATATAAAATATATCCGAGCAAGATGGACCAGATGTTGAATAAGTTCTTCCCGAAGAGTGAAAAGCCGAACATCAGACTCATCGAGGCGATGCAATAGCCGTCGAATGTGGCCTTCGTAAAATACAGGATGATCAGACACAGCAATGTGAGTATTCCGGCATTCATGAAGCTGGCTCCGACGCCTCCGACCACAAAATAATCCGTGATCAATAAGTCCGGTTCTTCAATAATGCGAAGGATGCCGTCAAAGATCGCTTTCGGCTTCTGTTTGGTGAATCCGATCAGCATGAAGTAGATCGGCATCATACTCATAATGAGATATCTCTCCCATGTTGGAAGAAAACCGTGCCTTGTTCTGATCTTTTCTGAAATACTCATATTCCCTCCGTTCCAAATGCGTTTTATTCGAATGCCGGCCGCTTACAAGCGCATACAGACCGGCAAACAAACTGTTTTTATTATAAAGGATGATAAAAAACATCGCAAGTGTTAAAAGGAAAGAATAAATTTATATCAAATACCGTAAAGTTGACGAAAATTCCGTGCCTATTGTTCGGGGTGAAAGCCGCTGTCGGAAAGAAAATAAGATATAAGAGGCTGATCGAATGTTTGAACGGAGAATGGGATATGTTTTAGGGGTGATAAAGGTTCAGCGCATCATCTTCGCGTAGAAAACGGTCTTCCATGAAATATGGAAACGATACCACAAACTCCCCGGGAGAGAAAAAACAAAAGAAATTCTGATATAAATAAAATAAAATTTCATGAAAAACATACAATGTGCACAAGGAAATAAAAAGAACATATAAACTAACATAAAATGGCGCAATAACCACAGTTTACCATTGTGAAAAATGAAGAAATATTTAAAATGAACATTAATAATGCAAAGCAACATAAAATATCATTGTTTTTCCGGATGTAAAATGCTATGATGAAAGAAACAAAACAGGCAATTTCAACAAAGCTTTCAGCAGGAGGTTATTATGAGCAAAGTAAGTGAATTGACCAGGGAGAAGTGGATTCTTTCCACATTTCCGGAATGGGGAACATGGCTCAATGAGGAGATTGAGAGTGAAGAGGTAAAACCGGGAACGGTGGCGATGTGGTGGCTCGGATGTACGGGAATCTGGTTCAAAACACCGGGTGGAGCCAATATTTCCATTGATCTCTGGTGCGGAAACGGAAAGAGAAGTCATGGAGACGGAAAGATGGCGGTAGGTCATCAGATGGCGAACATGGTCGGAGCCAGAGCGATGCAGCCGAATCTTCGGGCGGTGCCGTTTGTGATCGATCCGTTTGCGATTCAGAAGATTGATGCGGTGCTTGCCACGCATTATCATCAGGATCATATGAGTGTGGAACTTGCGGCACATGTGATTCAGAAGGGATTGACCACCACGGATGAGAGCGGAAAGGAAATTCCGGTGCCGTTCATCGGACCGCTTAAGAGCGTGGAAACATGGATGAAGTGGGGGGTTCCGAAAGAAAGATGCATCGTGGTAAAGCCGGGCGATGTCATCAAGATCAAGGACCTGGAAATCGTGGCGCTGGATTCCTTTGACAGAACCTGTCTTGTGACGACGGACTCCACCGGTCCGGACAGAGAGGAATTGACCGGAAAATGCCCGACGGATATGGATGACAAGGCGGTCAACTATCTGATCAAAACACCGGGAGGCAATATCTATCACAGCGGCGATTCTCACTACTCCGTATACTATGCGAAACACGGCAAAGACTACGATATTGATGTGAGTTTCGGCTCTTACGGAGAAAATCCGATCGGCATGCAGGATAAGATGACTTCGATCGACATCCTTCGTATGGCGGAAGCCACAAGATGTGATGTGGTCATTCCGATTCATCACGATGTCTGGACGAATTTCCAGGCGGATACGAATGAGATTGTCGCATTGTATGAAATGAAAAAACACAAGCTTGAATACAAATTCCATCCGTTCATCTGGGCTGTGGGAGGAAAGTATGTCTATCCGACCGATAAGGCAAAGAGAGAATATCATTACAGAAGGGGATTTGAGGATTGCTTTGAGGCGCCGCAGAATATTCCGTTCCGGTCATTGCTGTAGGAGAGCGAAGTTCCCGGCAGGAGGTGAAGAAGTGAGGAATGCCTGCAAGGGGGGATCCCGGATCAGGCACAGGAACGCCTGCAAGGGGGGATCCCGGATCAGGCGCAGAAACGCCTGCACGAGGTTCTTCGGTTCAGGCGCAGGAATGTCTGCACGGGGTTCTTCGGTCCGGGCGGATGCATTGTGATAAATGGAGGGAAAGATGGGTTTACTTCGGGAAATTGTGGAACGAAAACTGACCAAGTATGCGGATTTTGCGGCGGATTGGCGCGAGTCCGTGCGGATGAGCTGCGAAACCTTGGAAGCGGCGGGGATTGTGGAAGCGAATTACAAAGAAGACATCATCGCCTGTCTGGAAAAATACGGGCCGTATATCGTGATCGCCCCGATGATCGCGATGCCGCACAGTCAGGAGAATGCGGTGGGGGTGCATGAAACGGCGATCGGATTTATGAAACTTTCCGATGCCGTGAGTTTTGATCCAAAAGATTCGGAAAAGGATGCGAAGGTGTTTTTTACCGTGGCATCCTGTGATCCCAATCAACACATCGACAATATTTCCAGACTCTCGGATTTGTTGTCGAATGACGAGGTTTTGGAGGCGCTGGTCAAGGTGCAGTGCGATGAGGATTTACTGAAAATCGACGAGATGTTTTCGTAGGGGGAAGCGTTCGTTTGAAAAAGCATGTAAAACAGGAAAGTTAAAGAACGAGGTGGGTTATGAATCTATTAAAAACAGTATGGGAATACTTTGCAACCAATATATTGCAGCAACCGGCGTATATGATCGGTTTGATTGTAATGATCGGCTATATTTTATTGGGGAAAAAATGGTATGATATTCTGGCGGGTGTGATTAAGGCGGTTGTCGGCTATCTGATTTTGGGTGTTGGATCCGGCGGTCTTGTCAGCAATTTCCGTCCGGTTCTGGTCGGCCTGAAGGATCGTTTCAATATCAATGCGATGGTTATCGATCCGTATTTCGGGCAAAATGCGGTTACGGCAGGTGTGGAAGAGGTGTTCGGACAAAAGTTCGGCGATGTTATGATTCTGCTTCTGATTGCATTTTTGGTTAATATTTTTCTGGTGCGATTCAGCAAATGGACGAAACTTCGCGCATTGTTCACGACGGGACATGTGCAGGTGCAGCAGTCCGCAACGGCATTCTGGCTGATTCTCTTTGCACTTCCGAGTATCCGTGAAAACAGATGGATGATTCTGGGAATTATGGCAGTGGTTCTCGGCGCGTACTGGGCGGTCGGAGCGAACTCCACCATCAAGCCGTGTCAGGAATTGACGGACGGTGCCGGTTTTTGTCTGGCACATCAGCAGAACTTCGGTGTGGCGCTCAATTATTGGCTGGCGGAGAAACTCTTTGCCGGAAAAGGAAAGAAAGTGCAGAAGATTGAGGACTTTAAGCTTCCGGGATTCATGTCCATATTCAATGAAAACATGGTATGTACCTCCATTTTGATGGTGGTGTTCTTCGGCGCCATTCTGTATCTGCTCGGTTATGATTATCTGACCACGCACGATGCAGCCGGCCTGATCAAAGAGGGTGGAAAGCCGTTTCTGGCACCGGGCAAGAGCATGTTCTTCTATGTGATCAATACTTGTCTGCATTTTGCGGTATATCTGGCGATTTTGCAGCTTGGCGTGCGTACTTTCGTAGCGGAGCTGACACAATCTTTCCAGGGGATTGCGAACAGGCTGCTTCCGGGTTCCGTACCGGGTGTGGACTGTGCGGTGGCATTCGGTTTCGGTGCGGCAAATGCGGTTCCGATCGGATTTTTGATGGGATTCCTCGGACAGATTCTGGCGATCATCGCTTTGATTGTACTGAAAAGTCCGGTGCTGGTTATCTGCGGATTTGTTCCGGTATTCTTCGACAATGCAACCATCGGTTTGTTTGCCAATGAAAAGGGCGGATTGAAGGCGGCGTTGATTCTGCCGTTCTTCTCCGGAATCGTGCAGGTATTCGGATCGGCATTCATTGCAGGATGGGTCGGCATGGCTGCATACGGCGGATATCTCGGCATGTGGGACTGGGCGACCGTGTGGCCGGTGGCAACGGTTATTATGAAGTATCTGAATATCGTGGGCGTTGTTCTTGTGGTAGTCGGACTGCTTGCCATTCCGCAATTGCAATATCTTGCGGATAAGAAAGGGTATTTCCTGATGACGGAAGACTATGAGGCGTATAAGGAGCACAGAGCGAATTTGAAAAAGTAAATAGTAAATGCAAAACAACAAGGAGGCAATATGAAGAAAGATAATTTAAATTATTTGGTTTGTTGCGCAAACGGTGCGGGTTCCAGTTTGATGATGCAGATGACGATGGAAAAGGTTCTCAAGAAACTCGACATCAAACCGGGAAAGGTGTATCATTGCTCTTTGTCGGAAGGGAAATCCGCTTCCATGCAGTACGATGTGATCTTTTGCGCTCAGAATTTTGTGTCCATGTTTGACGATGCGAAGTCAAAGGGCAAGATTGTGATCGGACTCAGAAATATTATGTCCGCAAAAGAAATCGAAGAAAAAATTATTGAAAACGGATTGGCGTAGTCATTCGATCCATATTAAACATTATGAGCAAACCTTTTATGGGTTTGCTCAACTCATAGGTAGGGGATGAAGAGAGAAAAGGAACTGGTTGAAAACAGACGAAGGGAAATCGTTGACATTGTCAAAGCATCCAAGGGCGAGAGTGTCGACAATCTGTCCCGGATTTTGGGCGTTTCCAAAATGACCATTCGGAGGGATTTGTCCTGTCTGGAAAAAAAGAAAGTATTGGAACGTACGCATGGCGGAGCCAGATATGTATTTGATGCGAATGAAGAAAGAAAAACATATCGGGAAAGAATTGCCGAAAGGGCGGCAAGTTTTGTGGAAGCCGGAGATACCTTTTTTATCAATACGAGCAGCAATGCCATCGAAATGCTGAAATACATATCGAGAAAGCGGGTTACGGTCATTACCAACAACGGCAAGGCGATTTATATGGAGAAGGACAAATCCATTGACGTGATTTTAACCGGGGGAGAACTTCGCCGTCAAAAAGATGCGATGGTAGGGGATTTTGCCGTGCGGAATCTCTCCCAGTTTTATGCCAAAAAGGCGTTTATCGGATGTTCCGGCATCAGCGCCGACGGCGGTGTTACCACGGAAATCTTCGCGGAAGTGAACATCAATGAAATTATGGTGGAACATGCCACGAAAGAGGTGTATGTTCTGGCGGATCACACGAAAATCGGAAAGAATTCGAGTTTTATGAGTGTTCCGATTGGTAAAATACATTGCCTGATTACGGATGAAAAGTCGGATGAAGAAGCACTGGAAGCGATACGAAAGAAAGGAATACATGTCATTCAGGTGAAGATTGATGAATAAAGAATATTTGCTGGGTTTGTATGAAAAGGCGATGCCGAATGAGCTGAGCTGGAAAGAAAAGATGCTTGCTGCGAGGGAGTCGGGATATGATTTTATCGAAATATCCGTCGATGAAACGGATGAAAAATTGCGAAGGCTGGATATGCCGAAAGAAGAAAGATGGAGTATTCTTCGGTTGAGTGAAGAGATGAAGATGCCGATTCGTTCCATGTGCTTGAGCGGTCACAGAAAATTTCCGCTGGGAAGCCATGATGAGGATATTCGGCGGCGAAGTCTGGAAATCATGGAAAAGGCATGTGAACTTGCCGATGATTTGGGAGTACGCATCATTCAGCTTGCGGGATATGATGTGTACTACGAGGAATCGGATGCCGAAACTTTGGAGCATTTTGCGAGGAATTTAAAAAAAAGCACGGAAATCGCGGCAAAGCATGGTGTGATGCTCGGGTTTGAAACGATGGAAACGCCGTTTATGGATACGGTGAAAAAAAGTATGAAATACGTCCGGCAAATGGATTCGCCGTATCTGCATGTCTATCCGGATCTCGGAAATTTGACCAATGCCGCGGTATTGTATCGGGAAGATCTGTATGAGGACATTCGCGCGGGAGCGGGCCGAATCATCGCCATGCATCTGAAAGAAACCGTTCCGGGTGAATACCGCAATCGCCATTACGGCGACGGGCATGTGAATTTTGAAAAGGGCATTGACCTTGCGTGGAAAATGGGAGTTCGAAGATTTGTCACCGAATTCTGGTATCTCGGCGATGAAAACTGGATGGAAGAGTTGAAACAGTCCCGTAAAATGATGGGAGATATTCTGGACCGGCTTTGCCCGGATCCTGTCGGACAGGTTGAAAAAAGATCAGACAAAGGAGAGAGTCACTATGAAAGTTGAAAAGAAAGTGTGGGGAAAGCTCAGCAAATGCTACTCCATGGCGCCGCTTCGTTATAAAGAAAAAGATCATATCCTGGTGGCGGCGGAAAAACAGGATCGCTGTATTTTGTTCGATCTGGACGGAAATGAAATCGACACGCTTTGGCATGAGCCGGGCGGCGTCATGAGCATGCAGCAGGTTCCGGGAAGTGACGGTGTTTTCCTGGCCACGCATCAATTCTACTCTCAGAATAATTCAAGCGATGCGAAAATCATGATCGTACGTCCGATATCCGAAGGAAATTGGGAGAGAAAAGTGCTGGTGGAGTTGCCTTTTGTGCATCGTTTCGGCATATTGCAAAGAGGCGGCATCAACTATCTGATCTGCTGTACAATAAAATCCGCGCATGCCTATGAGGATGACTGGTCCAGTCCGGGCAAGGTCTTGTGCGCGATCCTTCCAAAGGATTTGTCGGAATGGGATGAGAAAAATTCATTGGAATTGGAGGAGATTAAGGGAGGTTTGCTGAAAAATCACGGTTTTTATATGGAACATCAAAATGGCTTTGACACAGCACTGGTGGCATGCGATAATGGAGTATATCGATTTGTGCCGCCGGAAAATTCGGGTGGAGAATGGGAAGTTCAGGAGATTACTAAGGTTCCGGCTTCCGATTCGGTGATGGTGGACATTGACGGCGACGGGGAAGAGGAATTGGTGGTGATTGCTCCGTTTCATGGTGATAATATTTCGTTCTATAAAAATCGAGGCGACGGATTTGAAAAAATGTACGAATATCCGGAAAAAGTGGAATTCGTGCATTCCATCTACGGCGGTTTGTTGTGTGGCAAGCCGGCGGTGGTAATCGGACATCGCAAAGGAAAACGAAATCTTCTTCTGTTTACATGGAACGAAGGCGACAAACGGATCGAATGCGAAATCATCGATCATGACTGCGGCTCCGCCAATGTGTTTAAGTTTGACCATCATGACCACGAGTTCATTCTTTCCACGAATCGGGAAATTGATGAGATTGCGTGCTATCGATTTGAGGAGTAAACGAACCATAGTATAAAGGAGAAGAACATGTTGGAGAACTTAAAAAGGGAAGTATATGAGGCAAATATGCTCTTGCCGAAGTACAATTTGGTGACCTTTACATGGGGGAATGTCAGCGGAGTTTGCAGGGAGGAAAAGCTCTTTGTGATCAAGCCGAGCGGGGTTCCCTATGAAAATCTGAAACCGGAGGATATGGTGGTGGTGGACTTTGACGGCAATAAAGTGGAGGGCAGATACAATCCTTCCTCCGATACACCGACCCATGCCGTGCTGTACAAAAATTGGGAAGAGATCGGCGGTATCGTTCACACCCACAGCATATATGCCACTTCATGGGCACAGGCGGGCAGGGGACTCCCTTGCTACGGCACGACCCATGCGGATTATTTCTACGGAGAAATACCGTGCGCAAGGGTGCTGAATCCGGGCGAGATTGAAGCCGCATATGAAAAAAACACCGGTCATCTGATTTTGGAAGTGTTTGAGGGAAAGAATCCGAAGCACATTCCGGGCGTGCTCTGTAAGAATCACGGTCCTTTTTCATGGGGCAAGGACGCGTTTGCAGCGGTTCACAATGCGGTAGTGATGGAAGAAGTGGCAAAGATGAATCTGTTCACCGAGATGCTGAACCCGAATGTACAGCCGGCACCGCAGTTTTTGCAGGACAAGCATTTTATGAGAAAGCACGGACCGAATGCCTATTACGGTCAAAAGGAGGAGTAATGCGTTTTTTTATCGATACGGCCAATATTGAAGAAATCAAAATTGCGAATGAAATGGGAATCATTTGCGGCGTGACGACCAATCCGTCTTTGATTGCCAAAGAGGGCAGGGACTTTAATCAGGTCATTCGGGAAATCACGGATATCGTGGACGGACCGATTTCCGGCGAAGTAAAGGCAAGTACCACCGATGCGGAGGGCATGATTGCCGAAGGCAGGGAGATTGCCAAGATTCATCCGAATATGGTGGTAAAGATTCCGATGACGGGAGAGGGCCTCAAAGCCATTAAGGTATTGAATGCCGAGGGAATCAAGACGAATTGCACCCTGATCTTTACCGCGGCACAGGCGCTTCTGGCGGCAAGAGCCGGTGCGACCTATGTTTCGCCGTTTCTGGGAAGACTCGACGATATCTCCACCGACGGTCTGCCTCTGATTCAGGAAATTGTGGATATCTTCAGCATCAATGAGATTGACTGCCAAATCATCTGCGCATCTGTGCGTCATCCGATTCATGTGGTGGAATGTGCGAAGATGGGGGCGGACATCGCTACGGTTCCGTTTAAGGTGCTGATGCAAATGCTTGCACACCCTCTGACCACGCAGGGGATTGAGAAATTTCAGGAGGACTACCGAAACGTGTTCGGCGAGTAATCCGTGAATTTTCCCGATGCAAACGTTCGTGGGTTCTCAAAAGAGCAATCGCCTTGTACGCTTCTATGCGGGCTGCTTCGGGGCACAGATTGCGAAAAATCGTTTACAGGCAATGAAAGAAAGGAATGTTTATGAATATTGATGTAAAAGCGGTAAATGCCATACGCGTGCTTTCGGCGGACAGCATCCAAAAAGCAAACTCGGGGCATCCGGGTCTGCCGCTCGGTGCGGCGCCGATGGCATATGAATTATGGGCAAATCACATGAGCCACAATCCGAAGAACCCGAATTGGATCAATCGTGACCGATTTGTGCTGTCCGGCGGACACGGCTCGATGCTGCTCTACTCCTTATTTCATTTATTCGGATACGGAAATCTCTCTTTGGAGGATTTGAAAAATTTCCGTCAAATGGATTCGCTGACTCCGGGGCATCCGGAATTTCGTCATACCGCCGGTGTGGAGGCCACCACCGGACCGCTCGGAGCCGGGATGGGCATGGCAGTCGGAATGGCGATGGCGGAAGCGCATCTGGCAGAGAGGCTGAATGAAAAAGACTGCGCACTGATTGACCACTATACCTTTGT
>JBHAEV010000127.1:0-7152 GCA_041855735.1 Lachnospiraceae bacterium | reverse complement strand
TACGGAAAAATTTACATTGCTCTCGGCATCAATGAAATCGGAAATGAATTTGAGGATATCATGAAGCATTACAATCAGCTCATCGTTGAAGTGCAAAAGGCCAATCCCGGCTCCACCATATATCTGCAGGGGAATATCCATGTGACTGCCGCAAAGTCCGCTTCCCATTCCTACATCACCAATGGCAGGATCAATGTATTGAATTCCTATATTCAGGGAAATGCCGACAATATCACGGTGTTCTATCTGAATCCGAATGAACAGTTTGATGATGCAAGCGGCAGTCTGAAAGCCGAACTGTCCGGAGACGGCGTACACTTTTTCGCAAAATACTATGTGCAATGGGTGGATTGGCTCAAGACAAAAGCGGTGATTCGTTCCTGAAACACCGAATTGCAGGGGCAGGTGTGACTCGCATGAGTCACACCTGCCCCTGTTTGGAACTGCCTGCTTCCCGACAGCCCTTACATATGAGAAAAACTATCGATCAATCTCCTGTGTGTCGAATTTGGTAAAGACATTTTGCTTTTCTTCGCTTTTCACGGCTTTTTTGAAATCATTCTCGTCAATGGGAACCACATAATCCTCCGCGGATGATTTCGCGCTTTCGTCCAATGCCGTTTCAATCACCGTATTGTCGTATTTTTTCACAAGATTCTCTTCCAAGGTTTCCAGTTCCAGAACATTATCATCAATGCCGAGATTCTTATTCAGACGATCCGTGATTTCCTCCAAATCCTGGGGAGTGTAGTCTTCATCGTCTTCATAATACTCCTTTTGAAAGTTCATATTCATGATGTTCGTTAAATTCGGAAATTCTTCGGTGTCCTCCGCGAAATCTTCCTTTTTCTGTGTATCATCACCGGTGTTTTTGTCTGTCACGACAGTCTCATCTTTCAAGACGCTTTCGCCTTTCACGGCATTCTCTTCGCTCACATGCTCCGGGATCTCCCCCCTGCTTCCTTCTTCGTCGATGAAGGACACGGTCAATGAGGCATTTTTGTCAAACAGAAAGGAATCCCCGGTTTTCGGTGAAGAGTGATGCGATCCGTTCTTTTCCTCCCGTTCATTGATGAGTTCGGAAACCTCATCCGCATTCTCTTCCTCTTTGGTATCCGGATACAGATTTTCAATCTCATTTGCGGTTGCGACAAAACGTACCCCGGAGGAGTCCGTGAACTCCGCTTCATCCAAATCCTCAATCGGCTCCAGTTTCACCTCCCCGATTTCGGATTTTGTGTTCTTCCTGCTTTTCTTCTTTTTTTCGTCCGTCCGTTTCCCGGAAACGAACCCGGTATCACGCTTTGTTTCCGCTCGGTTCACATTCTGCTTTTCCTGTACTTTCAAGCTCTCTACGGATGCATCGGGTTCCGGAACCGGAAGATTTGCCGTAAGGCTTTCGATTTCTTTTCTTGCCGCTTCCCTGTCCAGCTCCACTTCTTTTTCGCGGATTTTTCTTCTTTCTTTTCGCTCCTGTTCTTCTCTCCTGTCAAGGACCAGAATCTTCAAAAGCAATCCCGACAGCAACAGCATCAGAACCAGCGCAACACCCGCCGCGATATACAGCTTGATGCCCCGATCTTCATATGCTTTTTGGAGATTTCTGTAATATGTCACCGTATCCGAATAATCCGCCGTGTTTCCGCGAATGGCGGGATCTTCAAAATAGCGCTGAATGGTTTTTTCTTTCAGATCGTAACGGTAAAAATGTCTTTCTCCCTCGGCATTCATACCGTAAATAATCACATAATTGTGTTCGGTATCGCTTTCCCAAATATAGCCTTTCACCATATTCCCGTTCAGATCCAGATAGGTTTCCTTGAATCCGACCGGTACAATCACATCCGAGGTTGTCGGTACAACGGTAATCGCCTTGGATGCAACCGTGAAATTGACATACTTGCTCCATGCATCATGGGATTCGTCATAGAAGAACAGATTTCCGGAACCGTCACTTGTCAACAGATACATCAGTATCGCAGGATTGTCCGCCTGCACTCCCGCCGAAACCTTCTGCCCCTTATAATTGTATTCCTGTTTTTCAAAAGTCGCGGGAAGTAAGGATGCGTCAAAATCGGAAGCCAATTCATAGCTTTGCCCGTCTACGGTGATACCGGATTCTGCGGTTGTACCCTCCGATCCCGTCCCCTCATTTACCGGCTCTCCCGCAAGCGTTTCCACGGATGCGGTCTCCCCTTCCGCGGTTTCGCCGGGTGCCAGGGTTTGTGCGATTTCCTGTGCCGTCGGTTCCGTGCCCTCACTGGTTACCGTTTCGGATTCCGCAGCCGCAGCTATGGTTACCGTGGATGTGCCGCGGTGGTCCAGCGTCGCCATATTGTCGGCCGTGTCATGAATCCCCCAGTTTTCGACAATAATGGTCGTTTCTCCCTCCTTGATCGCCCGGAATTTGATGTCGTAAACAAATTCCGTATCGGAATCACCCGGTTTTCCGACCACTTTAATCAATCCGTCCGTAGTCTCCTGCGCATTGGTTCCGCTTACAAAATCCAATGATTCCGTATTGTATTTCAACTCAATAACGCTGTCGCCGATATCCGCACCGTCGACGGATGAGACTTTCATCACGACATTGAATTCCGTTCCGACCGCAGCGCTCGGGTCGGAAAATGAAATCCTCGTATTCAATGCAAATGCATCAAACATGCTTGCCAGAGACAGGAATAAACCGGTACCGACAGCCAACAAAGTTTTGCTCTTTTTCATTATGTTCACTCCATTTTTGCGATTTACAATATCCTGAAATTTTACGCCATTATATCACAGATTGCACGGAATGAAAACAATCATATCATACCGTCTGCTCACAACAACGATGCGATTGCCTTTGCAACCGATCCGATCATGCGCACCGCGAGTCCTTCGCGGTAACAGTCTTCCACTTCGACCTCCCTGCATTGATGCAATGTTTTCATGAAATCCTGTTTGATGTCCGGAATGCATGGATCCCGGTAGATGTAAGTGGCACATTCAAAATGATGGTACAGACTCCGGTAATCCAGATTGATGGTTCCCACCACCGCTCTTTCATCGTCGCACAGAAAGGTTTTGGAATGTAAAAACCCCTCGGTATACAGATAGATCTTCACGCCGGATGTCAGCAAACGCAGAAAATACGTTTTTGCCAGATAGTAGGGAATCTTTTTATCCGGAATACCGGGCAGAATGATTTTAATATGTACCCCCCTCGCCGCGGCAAATCGTATCGCCGTTTCCAGTTCCGCATCCAGAATCAGATAGGGCGTAAAGATATATACATAGTCCTTTGCCCGATTCAGCATATCCATATAGACCATCTCTCCGACTCTCTCATTGTCCATCGGCGAATCTCCATATGGCATCACAAAGCTTTGCGAATCCTCTTTGTAACCGGCTTTCGGATCATAGTCAAGGTGCATGATCTCATCCTCCGAAATCCGTCGTTTTCGGTTGACATTCTCCCTGTCTCCGAAAATATGCCAGATTTCCAGAAACATCATTTCAAAGCTCTTAACCGCCTCCCCTTTGAGCATGATGGCATTGTCCTTCCAATGCCCGAAGCGTTTTTTTAAATTGATATACTCGTCCGCCAGATTAATGCCTCCGTTGAACGCCGTGTTTCCGTCAACAATCACAATTTTTCGATGATCTCTGTTATTGTAATGGGTGGAAATAAAGGGGGTTAATGCCGAAAACACCTTGCACTTGATTCCGTGTTCCCGAAGTTTCCTGGGATAATCAAAGGGAAGCGTCGTGAATTCGCAGGTACCGTCGTAAATCACCCGAACATCCAGACCCTTTAGCGCTTTTTCGATCAGGATCTCGAGTATCTGCCCCCACATGCTGCCTTCTTCAATAATAAAATACTCCAGATAAATGTATTTTTCGGCTTTTTTCAATTCGAACACCAGCCGTTCAAACATCTCCTCTCCGGAAGAAAAGTATACCAGTTTCGTATTCCGATAGATCGGGTAGTTTCCGCTGCGATTGATGTACTTGCACAGCTGAAACATCTGTTTGTCCAGCACCTTGATGTCTTCCAATGCCTTGCCGTCCTTTTCCAGAATCTGTTTTCCGATGTCCCGCAGCAGGGCGATTCGTTTTTTCAACATTCGATGCCCGAGATCCGTTCTGGTAAACAGATACAAAAGAGTGACCGGAAACGGTGAAAGCATGGTGAGCAGCAGCCATGTGATTTTCGAGGTCGGATCGAAATCATCATTGACAATGATGATGATCATAAACACCGTAAATATGCTCGTGAACGTAAAAAAGTGAGGTACATACTTTTCGAGTATCCGGTATACATAGGCAAGCAAATAAATCTGAAAGAAGAACAGAATCGCTACGATCCCGATTCTGCCGAAAACAAGATGACTGATTCCCTTCTTTCCCTTTTTTAACAGCCGGATTCCTTTCTCTTTTACCGATTCGTCCGCACCGTTTTCTTTCGGATGATACGGACGATTCGATCCCTGAAATGTTTTGAGCTCCTCATCCATTCTATATTATCTTCCCTTTTGATAAAACAATCGAAGCCTTGTCTCATTCTCCTGTCCTTTTACCGCATAATGAACGGCATCTTTTCCGGTCATCGGATCCACGGTTCCCACAAAGATGTTTTGTACGGACGGATCGATGGCAATCGGTGCATGGAAGGTCACACTCTGCTGCATACCCGGCATCAATGTTGTCATATCCATCGGGATGGCGATTGTCGCAATATTTCCGCCGCCCGGTTCCTCTATGTACAAATAGGAATTCCATTTGTGGTACATCGGCGCCGCGCCGGTATTATTCCATGTCAATGTGATTTTCGTCCGGTCGGCAAAGTCAATCTCCGCTTTGGAAATCCATATCCGATAGCCCAGCTGCTTGCGAACACGGTCATATCCGTTTCGGTCATTCCCGAACACTTCCGCGTATTTCGGACCGATGAATGTCATATGCGATTCTTTGATCATGTCAAGTGTCTGATTTAAATTGTTGATCAGCAAACGCCTCATGCTTAAATCGGAGGTGAACTCCCCGCCGACAGGCGCTTTTTCCCACCAGTTCAAAATCGCCAACAGTTCATTGCGTTCTTCCGCCTGCATGTAATGCCCGCCGTTTTTCAGCCAACCCAGCCATTCGTCCGTGGATTCCTTTTCCCCCACCATATCATTAAAGACACCGAAATTGTAAGTGGAAGCCGCACGGAACGGGCGACGCATCAAAATCCTGGCATGCGGAAAGGAGGTAATGTAAGGAAGGATGTACTGTTCCCGCACATCCGCCTTCGGCATGATGTACATATCGTCCTCCGCTTTGATATGCCACTCTCCCCAATGCCCCAGACTTCCGAGCTGAATAAAACTGATAAAGCCGTCCTGTCCCCATCTGGCGCCCATGGCTTCAATTGCCCGTTTATGATATTCAATCAGGATTTGATTGCTGTAATTCGGGGAGAATCCGCGTCCGTAAGAATTGTCGTATAGATTGCCGTCTCCGCCGATTTTTTCATACAGCCAATCCGGAATATCCATGTGGCTTTCATCCCTCGGATAATCGAGAATAAACCGAAGCACCACATGTTTTCCCTCTTCCCGCCATCTGGCAAGATTGTATTCGGTTTCGATACCGCTCCAGTCAAATTCCCCCTCTCTCGGCTCCAGCTCTCTCCATGTCAAACCCATATAAACCAAAGTTATGTCCGGCTCCAATTCCTCTTTCCCCGCCCTCGGCGCATACCCGATATTCGGGTTGCCCGGAAGCAGCGCATTGGACTCCGAATAGTACATTTTCAGTTCCGACGAATGTGCAAAACAGGCGAACGAAGAAGCCATGACCACCACACAGACCATCGCCAAAGTCAGATATGTCACTTTTCTTCGAAAAACATTTTGAAATAATTTAACCATGATATTCTCCATTGTATTGTATAACCGTTACATCCCGTACACCCTCAATATCCCGCAGGCTTTCAAAATACATCAAATCATTGTCTTTCAGAAAAAGTTCCACCGCCATTTCGATATACTCTTTTTTCATCGTCTTGGATTTGATAAAATATTTCATTTTCCCGAATTTTTGTAAAATGCTGTCTCCGGTCGTATCTCCATTGTAATGGATCACCGCAATGTAGACCCTGCCCTTCGACCTTGTGCTGTAAAATATAAAAATAATGACGATGATTGCAACAGCCGCCAGAATACAGAGCAGATACATCCCCGCGCCGACCGTAATTCCGGTTGTAATTGCCCAAAACATATATAGCAGATCCAACGGATCTTTGATTGCCGTTCGATAACGAACAATGCTCAATGCACCCACCATACCCAAAGAAATGACGAGATTGGAGCTGATGGCAAGCGTGACCATGCAGGTCATCACCGTCATTCCGATCAGTGTCACCGCAAAACTCTTGGAAAAGACCACGCCGGCATAGAATTTTCTGTACACCATGTAAATGACACATCCCAAAAGAATCGCAAGAAGTAGTGAAATCACGATTTTTCCGATGTTCTGAGCCGCATATGCCTCCGCTTCCAAAACGGATCTCTTTATCATATCTCTAAATGTCATAATTTTTCTCCTTAATGTTCATACCAATAACGAAACCCGTTCAAATACGCCGTTTTCTCATAGCAGAGCACATACTTCGATACCGCAACATACTCTCTCTCAAAAGGCTGTACCAGATATTTGACGATGTCCGGCAAAAACTCCGTGAACTTCACTTCCAGCACAATCTTATCCTCATCGACAACCGGAAGTGTCGGCAAATCCCTGTCAAAAATATCATAACCGCCGATTGCCGCACGAACATCCTCGTCAAAGGTTATGCGAACCGTCCCCTCGTCCATGATCCACGGTTCCCGTTCATAATCCACAATGACTCTGGGGCGCATGACATTGCAAATGCATTCGATATAAAATTCCCTGCACAGAGAATGCGGACTGGTTCTCAAAAAGTCGAATTCAAAATTCATGATTTTTTCAAACTCATCCAAAGTCAGGGGTGCGCTTTCCTTATAGATCTGGGCACCGAATTTCTTCTTTCGCTCCAGATGAATCGTTTTGGAACTGTAATTATAGATGCGAATCCGGTATTTCTTCCGCATCAGAACTCCCTGTTCTTTTTCATTGTATGCGGAATTCCAGTAATCGTCAAAG
>JBHAEV010000126.1:0-3920 GCA_041855735.1 Lachnospiraceae bacterium | reverse complement strand
GTGATACTGTTTTTGATTATCATCAGCTTTTTCAAAGATGCCGATGCCTATCTGAAAGGAAAATAAAACAAAGTCCCGATCCGTTCGTTCGAGTCGGGACTTTGTTTTATTCAAATATGGTCAATCTTTCCTTTGCGCATGAAGCAAATCATCGTGCCGCGGCATTTTTGGAATCTTCCAGATTTTTTGTTTCTTCGATAATGTAAATCGGTCTGTCCTTCATCTCGGCAAATAAGATCGAAATATATTCTCCGAGTATCCCCACAATCGTAAACAATACCGAAAACATAAAGCAGATCAGCACAATGATGGTCGCATATCCGCTCGGCGTTCCGACTTTTGCCCATGTATAAACGGTGTAAATTGTCATCAACACACCCAAGATTGCGGCGAATCCTCCCGCGTAAATTCCGAGTCGCAAAGGGAAATCCGAAAAGCACATGATGGTATTGACGGAGAACTTCCATAACTTTCGAATGGAATATTTGCTGCTGCCTGCCACCCGCTCCCCGGCTTCGTACTCAATCACATCCTTTTGGAAGCCGATATTCTGTACATAGCCGCGCAGAAACCGGTTTCTCTCCCGATAACTGACACGAAGCACTCCGGCGGCTCTTTTTGACATGCCAAAAAAGTCCGATGCGTTTTTGATCAGATTGGCATCGGAAATCATGTTGATCAAATGATAAAACCCGTCCGATGTGATATTTTTCAGGATTCCGGCAGATTTGTTGCTGGTGCGAACCATGGAGATGATGTCCACGCCCTGCTCAAACTTCTCGACCACCATCGGAATCACACCCGGAGGATGCTGCAGGTCCGCATCCATGCAGATGAGTCCGTCTCCGCCCGCCTTGTCAATACCGGCAATCATCGCCGCCTCATGCCCGAAGTTTCTGGAAAAATGAATGCCCTTTACTCTTTTGTCTTTTGCGCTCAGCTCATCGACAATCCACCTTGTTTTGTCGGTGCTTCCGTCATTGACAAAAATAATTTCGGCATCCCATGCGATGTTTTCCAGATATTTTATCGTTTCCCGGTAAAATGTTTCCAGGGCATCTTCTTCATTGAAAGCGGATACAATGACACTGAGAAGCTTTCTTTCTTTTTCATTCATAGATTTCAATCTCCGTACTGCCATGCGTCGGATTTCTGAGCTCTGTCGGCGGCAGTGCCATATAATCCTTGTACACTCTTTTCAAAATCTCATCGTACTCCTCGGAAATACGATAGCTCTTGTCCTCAAATCGAATATCGATCAGACTGTCATACCATGACTTTTCCACCTCGATATGCAGATAATCGGGCTGATAATTGCTGAAATACAGCACTTCGGATTTGGATGAATTGGCACATCGCGCAAAAATATTCTGTAATCGGAACAAGGTCTTCATATGAAACAATCGTCCGAGCAACGTAAATATTCCGAGGACGGGACGCATCAAAAGCGGATATTTCTTCCAATCCAGCCTGTACCTGTGCCCCATCGAAAACAGATAGATCAGCTTATGCATAAATCGCACGAAGCGACGCGAGATTTTTCCCTTCGGCAGACGATCCAGAATAAAAATATCCATCCAGATATGATTCAGCTTTTCTTCGTAGAACGCGCTTTCTTTGTCCGGCTCATGTCTTCTGGATTTCTCATACACCACCCGAGGTGTAAAATCGTAAAACGCTCTGCCCTTTTTGAAAGCGGTCGGAAGCACCAGGCTCATTCCCTCCGGCAATTCCGTCTTGGCAATTTTTTTGAATTTCTCATAATTCTCTCTGGTCATTGCGATGTCGATGTCATCATCCCAGGGAATGAAACCTCCATGGCGAATGGCTCCGAGCAATGTCCCGGAGTCCAACGAATATTCGATGTCATGTTTCCTGCAAATTTCATCCACAACATCCATCATCCTGAGATTCGCCTGCTGCAATTTTAAAAGACCGTAACGATTGTCCATTCCTGTGCCTCATTATCCTTATTTCAATGCTTCAATGACGGTTTTCGCCATAAAATCGATCATATCGAAGCTCATACCCGGATACAGTCCGAGCCAAAATGTGTTGTTCATGATTCGGTCCGTGTTCTCCAAAGAACCGACCACACGAAAGCCCGTATTGCTCGCCCTCATCTCGTCGAAGCAAGGATGCTTGATCAGATTTCCGGCAAACAGCATCCTGGTCTGAATTCCCGCCGCTTCCAGTTTGTCAACCAGATTTGCACGGCTGACACCTTCCTTGCAGGTAATCAGAAAACCGAACCAGCACGGATCGGAATTCTCTGCGGCCACCGGCAAAATCAGCTTGTCCTCAACCGGTGCCAGCGCCGCACGCAGCCTTTCGTAATTCTCTCTTCTTCTCGTTTCAAATGTGGAGAATTTCTCAAGCTGTGCGCATCCGATCGCCGCCTGCAAATCCGTCGGTTTGACATTGTAGCCGAAATGCGAATACACATATTTGTGATCGTATCCGAACGGCAATTCACCGTACTGCGCATTGAAACGTCTGCCGCAGGTGTTGTCCTTGCCGGATACACATACGCAATCCCTTCCCCAGTCGCGAATGGATTTGATGATCCGGTCAAGTTCCGGATTGGAAGTATACACCGCACCGCCTTCCCCCATGGTCATATGGTGAGGCGGATAGAAGCTGGACGTGCCGATATCGCCGATGGTTCCGGTATATTTCCACTCGCCGTCGATGAAGTATTTGCTTCCGAGAGCGTCGCAATTGTCCTCTACCAGCCAGAGATTGTGCTTTTTACAGAATGCGACCACGGCTTCCAGATTGTACGGCATTCCGAGGGTATGCGCCACCATAACCGCCTTGGTTTTCGGGCTCAATGCCGCTTCCAGCATGTTCACGTCAATGCCGTATTCCGGCAAGGTGACATCCACAAACACCGGTACCGCCCCGTAGATGATCATCGGAGTCACCGTCGTCGGGAAACCGCAGGCTACGGTAATGACTTCGTCTCCGCGAAAAACTCTGCGATCTCCCAGTCTCGGCGAAGTCAGCGCCATAAATGCCATCAGGTTTGCACTGGAACCGGAGTTCACAAGGCTCACATACTTTACTTTGAATCGTTTGGCAAATTTTTTTTCAAACTCCCTGAAATATCTGCCGGCCGTCAGCCAGAATTCGAGCGCACTGTCTACCAGATTGACCATTTCACGGCTGTCATAGACCCTCGATGCATAGCTGATACGATCCCCCTCTTCAAACTTCTTCGTTTGATTGTGAAAGAGATCGTGATACTCCTTTACCAGTTCCAATATTTCTTCTCTTGCCTGCTGTTCTGACTTGTTTTCAAACATATTTTCCTCTTTCCTTTATCGACACAGAAATTCTTCGACCTGTTTCCTTGTTATTTTTGCCATATCTTCACCCTGCAAATAGGCCTTATACCATGCTGTTGTCATACTCACCGCCCCATGTATGTCCATGCGCGGCCTCCATCCGAAGACGTTTTTCAATTTGTCGCAGTTCAGCTTTAAAAATCCCGCCTCATGCGGTCCGCCATCCCCGCCGATGCGATAGGTAAAGCCGGTTCCCCATTCCTTTTGAAAGTCTTCGACCAAAGCGGATGTCGACACGCAGTCCGCATCGTCCGGTCCGACATTGTAATATCCCTGCAAGGATCGGTTTTGACTCTGCTCCATCATAATCGTAAGATAGATGTACAATGGTTCCAGCACATGCTGATACGGTCGGACGGAGTGAGGATTTCGAAGTATCACTTCCTCCTTTTTTGCCGCCGCCCGAAAGCAGTCCGGAATAATGCGGTCCTTTGCAAAATCTCCGCCTCCGATGACATTTCCCGCTCTTGCAGTGGACACGGCAGTTCCCATCTGTTCCAGAAAACTCTTCCGATAACTGTGCGTCACAAGTTCCGAACAGGATTTGGAATTGGAATACGGATCGTATCC
>JBHAEV010000125.1:0-11513 GCA_041855735.1 Lachnospiraceae bacterium | reverse complement strand
GGATTTTCGGAAATCGGAACACGAAATTTACGTGATCGCATCCCATGAGAAAGACGGAAAATGGAAGGGACTGAGTCCGGAGCAATGTGCGAATCTGGACGGTCTGGCGGATGTTATTTTAACGGAGGGTGACGGCGCGAAATATTTGCCGATTAAGGTACCGGCAAAGCATGAGCCGGTGATTCCGAGAGAAACCGATCTGGTGTTGGTCTGTATGGGAATGGATGCCGTTTTTCGGAGGGCGGCGCAGGTTTGCTTTCGATTTGAGAAAGCAAGGGAATTGTTCGGATTTTCGGAGGAACATGTGCTGACGGAGGAAGATGCGGCCAAGATTCTGACCAGCGAGTTTGGCGGCAGAAAAGATGTCGGGGATGCAAAAGTTTGCTTTATTCTGAACAAATCGGATGATGCGAAAAGGGTACAATCGGCAAAGAAGATCGCGGAATCGGTGATGCAAAGGCTGAAAAAAAACGGTGACGCATCTTCGGAAGAATGCGTGTATTTGACCTGCTACAAAGAGGGAGAGTATTATCGACCGATTACCGAAAGCGGATTTTGCAAAGAGGAATTATGGTGAAACGATGGATTTGATTTTGATGGCATCCGGAGATGCAAGACGTTTCGGGAGAAATAAGCTGACGGAAATGATCGGCGGAAAAAGACTGTTTGAATATACGGCGGAGGCATTCCGACAGGTTCCTTCGATTACCAACCGAATCATTGTGAGCAAGTACCCGGAAATTCTGAAAACGATGAGGGGATACGGCTACATTCCGGTCATGAACGAACACAGTGAACGAGGTATTTCGGAATCCATAAAACTGGGAATATTGACACTGCAAAGGTTGCGTGAAGATCGGGAAAGTGAGGGAATTATTTTTGCGGTATGCGATCAGCCGTTTCTGTCATCCGAAACGGTGAACGCCATGATTGAACATTTTAAGAGCATAAAGAGGAACCGCAAGGTTTTTTCCCCTGTTTTGTGCATGGAAAGCAATGGAAAGAGAGGGAATCCGGTCATCTTTGATGCCGTTTATGCGAAAGAACTTCAGGAACTGACGGGAGATACCGGCGGCAGGCAGGTGATAAAAAAACATGAGGAGAGTCTGCGAACATTTTCGGTGGATGATGCCAGAGAATTGACGGATTTGGATACCTTGGAGGATTTGCAGGAGATTTCGGAATGGATTCGGGAGAAGAATAAGGAGAAGAAAAATGCGGACATTCCATGAGGCGTATCGACAGATCGCGGAGTATAAACCTTATAATCGACGGGAAATTTGTGATCAGCGCCTGATTTTATCCCTGATGGATCGGTTCCCGGATATTTTCGAGCGTACTAATCTTGCAGCACATATGACGGCAAGCTGTTGGATCACGAATTTTGAAAGAAACAAGGTATTGATGGCATACCACAATCTGTACAATTCCTTTGCCTGGCTGGGCGGACATGCTGACGGAAATTTTGATCTGCTTCAGGTTGCCATGACCAAAGCCATGGAAGAAAGTTCTCTTTCCGAGGTGAAACCGGTGAGCGAGGAGATCTATTCCATGGAAGTGTTGACGGTGGACGGGCATATCAAGAACGGCATCTATGTGCCGTCCCATCTGCATTGCAATGTGACCTTTCTTTTGGAGGCGGATGACAGGCTGAGCGTCAAAGCGAAGCCGGACGAGAATTCGGCCGTTTGCTGGTTCGGGACGGATGAGGTTCTTTCCGGGGTGAGTGAGCCTTGGATGGTAGAACATGTATATCAAACACTGTTGAAAAGGATGGAAAAAGGATGATAATTCGACGAGCAAAAGAAGAAGATATTGCCGACATCATGCGGCTTTTGGGGCAGATTCTTAATCTGCATGCCAAACTTCGCCCGGATATTTTTGTTCCGAACATGTCCAAGTTCCGTGAGGAGGACGTAATACGGAAAATTTCCGACGATGATAAACCGATTTTCGTAGCCGAACTGGACGGTCGTGTGGTCGGATATGCATTTACCGAGATCAAAGTATATTCGGAAGATTTTCACCAAAAGATCAGGGAAATGAAAGTGGATGATTTATGCGTGGATGAGAGCATGCGAGGAAAACGCATCGGAGAAGAAATGTTCGCATTTTTGAAAGAGGAGGCGAAACGACTCGGATGCTATGGAATTTGGCTGAATGTCTGGGAAGGCAATGAAGCGGCGAAGAATTTTTACAAAAAACAGGGCATGAAAATCAAATCGTATCAGATGGAATGGATCCTTTGACCGGGAAATGGCAGGTCAAACTCCAATGTACGGGAGTATTGATGTATCGGGACAGGAAGTATTTCGAGCACAGAAATAACCTGGATGCGGAGAGTGTTTTACATGCAGGAAGCAGTTCAAAACAAAAATAAGAGGAACATGATGAAAGAAAGAGTTTGGATTAAGGGTGCGGGAGATTTGGCGAGCGGAATTGCAACAAGGCTGTATCGTTGCGGATTTTTGATTGTGATGACGGACATTCCTGTCCCGACAACCGTTCGCCGAACGGTGGCATTTTCGCCCTGCGTTTACGAAGGAAGTGCAAAAGTGGAAGATGTGGAAGCGGTATTTTGCAGGAATCCGGAGGAAGTTCAAGCTGCGCATCAAAACGGAAAGATTGCCGTCGTGATTGATTACGACAAAAAGCTGCAGACGGAGTATGCGCCGGAGATTGTTGTGGATGCGATCATGGCAAAGCGAAACATTGCCACTTCCATTGATGAAGCGAAGGTTGTAATCGGGGTCGGTCCCGGATTTGAGGCGGGAGTGGACTGCGATGCGGTGGTGGAAACCAAGAGAGGGCATGAGCTCGGTAAAGTTCTGTGGCGCGAAAGTGCCATTCCGAACACCGGCATTCCCGGCATGATCGGCGGATATGGTGCGGAAAGAATCATCAGGGCGGAAGCTGACGGTGTGTTCAAAGGACATGTGAAGATTTCGGACCGGGTGAGTGCAGGCGATGTGGTCGGTGAAAGCGGCGGCGTGTTGATAAAAGCCCGTATCGACGGGGTGGTGCGCGGTTTGCTGCAGGACGGAGTGACGGTCAGAAAAGGTATGAAATCCGGAGATATTGACCCGAGGGCGGTGTATGAACATTGCTTCACGGTGTCCGACAAAGCCAGAGCAATCGGAGGCGGTGTGCTGGAAGCCATTCTTGCAATGCAATACGGGATAAAATCGCGGATTTGATCACGGTGTTTTGGTCGGAACGGTGACATTCATCCGTTCTTCCTCGATTTTGATCTCCCAGTGAATCAAAAAGGTCAATGCACCGCGAAGGATTATGATTGCGCCGAGGATCAAAAGTTCGTTCCATTCCCGAACGATAACGGTACGAAGTACCTCTCCGCCCAGTTTAAATTCCAAAGCCAAGGCGATGCCCTGCGCCAGTGTCAGGCGCACATGCATGTCTTTTTTTACATACCCGACAACGCTTTTGAAAGCGGTAATCATCAAAATGAAAATACCGATGCACTCCAGCAGCAAAATTCCGTATTGAGTGACGGTTTGCAGCAAATGTTCCATAATAAGATAAAAATCCATGCACTGCCTCCTTACATTTGTGAGTTCGTATCGGTTTTACTAAGATCCGTCCACCGTACTGTCCGGGTCAATACTTCCCGACTTTCGTTTCGTTTGCGATTTAACAAAATCTGCTTTGAGTATACCACATGCCTTGCGGTCAATAAACAAGATTTTCTCCGAAAACCGGGAATTTTTCTTCCGTTTCAGGCTGCGAAGTTTTTCGGGAATCAGGATACCGACAGCTCCGGAATTCCGGGCGGTTCATGGATTTTGAATTGAGAGTGCGGCGTAAAGTTTTCCATTGTGGACACATCAAACGATGGTTTCATATTTGACAGGAGTCCTTGCACATCCGACGTGTATTCAATCGTCGTGACAAGGCGGAAAGGCGAAGATTATGGCGAATATTATTGCGGTTATCTGGGATTGTGATAAAACATTGGTGGACGGCTATATGCAGGATCCCATTTTCAAACAATATAATGTGGATTCCGCCGAGTTTTGGAGCAAGGTGAATGAAATTCCGAAGCAGTACGAGAAAAGCGGAATCCGGGTAAACAATGACACATACTATCTGAATTACTTCATCAAATGTGCGCATGAGGGGATTTTTTCGGGTTTGAACAATGCAATGCTGCGGGAATTCGGAAAGCAACAGAAATTCTACAAAGGGATTCCGGAGTTTTTTGAAAGGACGAAGCAAATGTTCAAAGATGACCCGAGCTATTCCGAATTCGGAATACAGGTGGAACATTACATCGTCAGTACCGGTTTTGCGGAAGTGATTCGGGGATCCAGGCTGATGCCGTATCTTGACGGAGTATGGGGTTGTGAACTTTTGGACGCGCCGGACAGCTCCGGGAATTCGGTGATCAACGAAGTCGTCTATACGATTGACAATACCACCAAAACGAGAGCGATATTTGAAATCAACAAAGGGATCGGAAAAATAGAGGGGATCGAAGTCAATTCCAGCATTTCCAATGACCTGAGAAGAGTCAAATTCGAAAATATGATTTACATTGCCGACGGCCCGAGCGACATTCCCGCATTTTCTCTGGTCAGCCGTTACGGCGGTGCGACATTCGCCATTTATCCGAAAGGAGATATGGAGGCGATGCAACAAGTCGAGCAGATGCGAAAAGACGGAAGAGTCGACATGTATGCGGAGGCGGATTATTCGGAAAATACCACTTCCAACATGTGGATCACCAATAAAATACGGGAAATTGCCGACAGAATACGAAGCAGTGAGAAGACGAAGATTGTATCCTCCGCATCGAGCGTTCCGCGTCATCTGACCTGAACGGATTTACCGAATTCAAACATCAACGAACACGCGATGAAAATCGTAAACCATGAGCTGATTTATGAACAAGACCGTGAGTGGTGAGAGAGCAACTTCCGACGCTGTATATACCCCAAGATACATGTCCGAAAACGGCGAGTTTTTTCGTTGACCTGTGATATAATAACAATCATAGAAAGAACAGAAAAGGTGGAGAGGAAAATGGAACGGAAGACATATTACGAAGCTCTGTGTTCCCGCGACAGCCGTTTTGACGGGAAGTTTTTCGTTGGCGTGTCCAGCACAGGCATCTATTGCCGCCCGGTCTGCCGGGCAAGAACGCCGAAGGAGGTAAACTGCACATTTTTTCTTTCCGCCGCCGAGGCGGAAGGGGCGGGCTTTCGGCCCTGTCTGAAATGCAGACCGGAACTGGCACCGGGCAGTTCCACGCTGGAATCCGGTTCGGATCTCGCAAAAACCGCAGCCGGAGAGATCGAAGCCGGATGTGGGGATGATGAGAGCCTGACAGAGCTGGCGGCACGGCTTGGCTGCACAGACCGCCATCTGCGCCGGGTCTTTGAGGCGGAATTCCATGTGACACCTCTCCGGTATCGACAGACGTGCCGCCTTCTGCTGGCAAAAAAACTCCTGACGGACACGCGGCTTTCCGTCCTGGACGTGGCGATGGCCTCGGGTTTTGGCAGTCTACGGCGCTTCAACACCGTCTTCGAGCGGGAATATAAGCTCACGCCCAGCGCCTTGCGAAAGCAGGTCGCCGGACAGATGAAAAGGGATGATAGTTTTACGGTCGAGGTGGGGTATCGTCCGCCCTATCGCTGGCAGAAGATGCTACGTTTTCTCGACGCACGCACCATCCCGGGTGTGGAAACGGTTCGGGAAGAATCCTATTACCGAACCGTGAGGATCAAAGAACACACCGGATGGATACGGATCGGGCAGCGCGAGGTGAAGAACACGCTGGCGGTCACCGTCTCCGCATCCCTGCTCCGGGTTCTGCCGCAGGTATTGGCAAAGGTACGCTGCCTGTTCGACACCGACAGCGATCCACAGATAATTTTTGAAACGCTTAAGGACATGCGGCAGATTCACGATACGCTGCCGATCTGCGGTCTGCGTGTTCCCGGCTGCTTCGATGCCTTTGAAAGCTGTGTTCGTGTGATCCTTGGTCAGCAAATCACTGTAAAGGCTGCCGCCACAATGGCAGGACGTATCGTGCAGGCGATGGGCAGACCGCTGGAAACCGGGATCTTGGGACTGACACACATCTTCCCGACAGCGGACGAAGTATCGGAATCCGGCATAGAGACTTTAGGCGGGCTGGGCGTAATCCGTACCCGGGGCGCAGCCATTCTGGAATTGGCAGAACGGATTCGACAAGGCGAAGCGATCACGCGGGACAAGCTGCTTGCAATCAAAGGGATCGGTCCATGGACGGCTGACTATATAGGCATGCGTGTGTTGGGCGACACAGACGTTTTCCTGCCTGCAGACTACGGAGTAAAAACGGCGCTGGCACCACGCGGGCAAAAAGAGATGACCGCGCTGGCGGAGGATTGGCGTCCTTGGCGCAGCTATGCGGTCATGAATCTTTGGAACAAATAGAGGAGAAGATAAATATGTATGACTACATTTATTACGATTCCCCGCTGGGTACGCTGACCATCGTAGCGGAGAATGACGTCCTGACAGCGCTGTTGATCGCGGGGCAAAAATACGAGGCACTTCACCTGGCGGGAGAGGGTCAGGAGCGGGAGACACCGGTTCTGCATCAGGCAAAGGCATGGCTGGACAGTTATTTTGCGGGTGAGCGGCCCGACCCCGCAGATCTGCCGCTTTCTCCGAAGGGCACCGCTTTCCGGCAACGCGTGTGGCGGGAGCTGCTTTGCATTCCCTATGGACTGACAGAGAGTTATGGGAATCTTGCCGCACGGCTGGGCAGTTCGGCAAGAGCAGTGGGAAACGCAGTGGGACGCAACCCTTTGTCGATCATCATCCCCTGTCACAGGGTACTGGGCTCGGACGGAAGCCTTACCGGCTACGCGGGCGGTCTGGAGAACAAGAAAAAGCTGCTGAAGCTGGAAGAATCTGCAAACATGCTATGATCGATTGCCTTCGGAGAGAAGAAACCGGATGGCTCGGAGATTTGGATCGAAAACTTGAATTAGAGGTTGATTTGAACGGAAAAATCGGGTAAAATGGTTCATGTTCATAGTGATAAAAACTGCCACCGGGTAGTAGATGCGAGAGCATCCGTTTGGACAATTGCTTATGATTTTGTTTAGTTTGTTATATGGGATTATTTCATTTACGTTTTCTTATTACGGTGAAATGATTACTTATCTTGGAATGACAATGCCGATGGCGGTATTTGCCTTGGTGTCTTGGCTGAAAAATCCCTATAATGGCAAAAAGTCTGAGGTAAAAGTAAATCGCATCGGCAGAAAAGAATGTTTGTATATGTCGATTGGCGCAGCTGTAATTACAATAGTATTCTACTTCATATTGGAATATTTTAATACCGCAAATATCATTCCGAGTACAATCTCTGTTACCACAAGTTTTCTGGCGGCATATTTAACCTTTCGAAGAAGTCCGTATTTTGCCATTGCGTACACCTCAAATGACATGGTATTAATTGTACTTTGGATTTTAGCAAGTGCTTATGACATTCGATACATATCGGTAGCAGTGTGTTTTGTCACCTTCCTTTTTAATGATATTTACGGGTTTATCAGTTGGCGTAAAATGGAAAAACGACAGACGGAAGGACTGTGAAAATTTTGTTTGTGGTGTAAATCAGATAGCAGGGTTTTTGGATTTGTCGGGACAGTTCCTAAAATCACTTGCCTATCGTTGTATGCTGTAAGAGGAGCTCCCTCATCTTACAGTCTTCTGCAAATTACACGAGGATGGCTTCCCGGATTTGATGGATGTACTTCGTCGGATTGTAATCGATGAATACATATTCGGTGAGTGATCGACTGCACTGAAATGACAGCACTCCGGATGTTGCAACCCGCAGGCAGATCATTCTGTTTTTTTCTAATCCATACGGGACAGGAGCAGATTTTTAAATCGACTTCTGTCCTTTTTTTTGCAAACAAGGTAGTAGGAAACATGAACGCTTTCGTCGGAAATCGGCGCAATCCGGCGGTCTTTTATGGAACCGGATTCTCGCAGAGTCACATCCGTGGCGAAAAACGGCAGAGTGGATGCGTGAATCAGTTCCTCAAAATCAAACCGGTCATTTTGCATGAGGAAGCGGGAATGAGGCATTTCCTTCATAACAAGCTCATGCCAGAAACCGATTTGGGAAACAATGAAAAAAAGGATCGGTACTATTACCCGGCTGTTTTTACCTACGATCCGGGGCAGGGAATCGCAGTGTAACCTTGCCTGCATGGCTTAACGCAGCCGCATTGGAGCGTGGTATTCATTTTTCACAGGTTCTTCAGGATGCTTTAAAGAAAATGATGGATTGACTATATAGGCTAGTGGAAGATATTAAACGGAAAAGATTTGTGAAAGCCTTACATTCAGACACTTCGAGGAAACATGCCGCGAAGTGTCTGAATAGGCTTTGCCGTATATACTCGTGAACGCACAAGAATTGTTGTTCTTTTGGCATGTATTATGCATGCGTTCACTCGTTATATATTTTCGTTGGATGATATTTTTGTAAATGCGTATCAATTATTTACGGACAACCGAAATTCTCTTGCCGATATTTTGACCGTTCACGATTTCATCCACCATGGCGATGGCATAATCGGCGTAGGAAATGATGCTTTCGTCGCGATCATTGAGCGTAAAATCTTCGCTTCCGAGAATATACGATCCGGTTCTCGGATCATCTGCCCGGAAATCGGCAGCCGGACTGATGTAAGTCCAGGCAAGGTCTTCGGAATTTCTGAGTGCCTGCAGAGCTTCACTGTGCGCATCCGCAACCGGCTTCCAGTCTTTCGGGAAATCCGGACTGTCCGCAACGGTCACGGTGTGTTCCGGATTCACGAACAGGCTGCCCGCACCGCCGACCACCAAAAGACGGGTTTTCGTACCGGACAGAAGGTCGATCAGATGTCCGGTTGCCGTCGGGATAATTCCCACGGTTTCGGCTGTCCAACCGCCTACGGCGCTGACAACGGCATCGAATCCCGATAAATCTTCACGACTAAGAGACAGTACATCCTTTGTGATAGCCTTCTTCGCTTCGGTCTTGTTTTCTTCTCGTACAATGGCGGTGACATTCAACCCGCGGTTTTGTGCTTCCTTTACGATGAATTGTCCTGCTTTACCATTTGCTGCCACTACTGCAATCTTCATTTTTGTCCTCCATTGATTTTCATGATGTTTTCCATAAAAGAACATTCGGTGTAATCCGGATGATTCTTTTTGACTGAATTTATGTTGTAATCTTTTTTATTACAACAATAGAATAACAGAGTTTTGATGTAATGTCAATAGGTACAACAAAAAAATATAAAAAATAGTTTTCGCGGATATACGGGGGCAGGCGAGCAGACATATATGTCCGGAGGACAGCGGTATCGGTTCGAATGAGAGGGATGGGAAGTATATTAAATATCCGGAAAATAAATGAATTATTAAATAGAATTTACACTATAAAAGTGCTATGCTGATAACGAACATTAGAACTTTTTGAAAAGGAGAAATATATGAAAAAGATTACGGCAATACTTGCAGCAATGCTGATGATTTCACTGGTTGCCTGCGGCAGTACAGGTAAAACGGCTTCCGATTCCGGCGCCTCAACCGATGCGGTTTCATCGGAACAAACATCGCAGAGTGGAAGCGGTGAAAGTCAGAGTGGAAGCGGTGAAAGCATATCATCCGTTGCCTTTGAGAGCGGATAGGGAGGCTTCGGAGGTCCTCCGGGAGGAAGCAGTTCAAAAGTCATCTATGCGGGGGCGGAAGAAATCACCGCCGCAACAACGCAGGATGGAAAAAACTATGTATCAACAACAGCGGATGAGATTGCGCTCATGATCAATACTGCCGATGCCGTGACAATCACGAATCCGACCATCACGAAATCCGGCGACTCCGATGGCGGAGACAATTGTAACTTCTATGGGCAGAATGCGACATTTTATGACACGATCATGATCTATCAGTCCATGTCGGGTGATGCGGACAGCGGCACATCTTCCTTCACGATGACCGGAGGAAGCCTGACCAGCAAAAACGGTCACGTTTTTCATGTGACAAATACGGATGCCGTAATTACACTTTCCGGTGTTACGATTTCCAATGAAGACAGTGAAAATATTCTCCTTTCGGTCTGCGATGACGGATGGAGCGGCGGCAGCAATATTGCAATACTGAATGCGTCAAAGGAAACGTTAAACGGTGCCATTCTTGTCGGGAGCAATTCCGAAATGACACTTAACCTCGCGGACGGTTCTTCTTTTACCGGGCACATTGACGGCAATATAAAAAATGCAAGCGGAACGACAGTATCTACGGAAGTCGGAACGGTATCCGTGACACTTGACGAAACAAGCACCTGGACTCTTACCAAAGACAGTTATGTGACAAGTTTTACCGGTGATGCTTCGAATGTAATTTCCAACGGATACACTCTTTATGTGAACAAAACGGCTCTGAGCGGAACAAGTTAATACAGTGCGGACAGGGTGAAGTTTTATATATTTGAAATCAAATTTATTCTTAAGAAATAAAAAGGAAAAAATGATGAATTGACAGATGAAGCAGAGGGAATTGAAACAAGTTTAATAAGAATTTACGGAGGGCGAAAAGTATAATGCACACCACTGATTATTTCAACGTATTTATTTCCATTTCAGAGGATTGCCCGGTAAAAAGCGGTACAGTTCCCTCTGCAAAAGAGAAAAAGACAATTGCTCAGATTCAGTATGAATTGTTGAACAATAATCCTTATGTGTATTCATCCGGGGCGGATGCTTATATGTCGTTTCAAACCGATGAGACCGTCAAGCAATTGAAAGGCTTCAGGTCAAGTAAAATGTAACGGATGAATTTTTACGGAGGCATATATGCTGTTTGAAGATATTATGATGGGCCATGACGAAAAGAAGATTTTAGGACTTTGCCAAAAGCTGAATAAGAGTCGCTCATTTACAAAAATGCGATATGTCTTTTTTGTATGAGTTGGCATATCGGCTGTATATTTTTGATGAGAAAGTAAAATGAAAATGAAAAAAATGGAATTAAAAAGGGGATTGCTTCTCCTGGCCGTTCTGCTTGCATTATGTACGATATCGGGAGTTGTGATATATAAAAAGAATTCCGAAAAATTAGATTATTTGAGGAAACTCAGTTCCGAGGAATACATATCGCAGGCTTTAAACCGATTGGAAGGTGATTCGGTTATGACTGTAGGGGTTTTGAACAATGGAAGTATTACAATAAAATCATACAACAAGGATGGAGAAATCCTGATTCCTCCCGAAATCGACTATGAAATCGGGTCAATTACCAAAACAATAACAGGAGGGATTTTATACGACCTTATAAAAAACGGTGAAATCGGTCTTGATGATTCCATTGATGAATATTTGGAGTTTGGTCAGGGGAATTATCCCACGATAAAGGAACTTCTGACACATACGGCAGGCTACCGATCCATCTATAGAAAAAATATTTTGAATATTTTTAATCCGATGAGT
>JBHAEV010000124.1:0-13381 GCA_041855735.1 Lachnospiraceae bacterium | reverse complement strand
GCTTTCCAGAACGGAACACTTGAGGATGTGAAGGGCTTCTGTTCTGTGGCCACGCTGCAGGATATCGCAAAGCAGGATTACATTCTGACGCCGGGACGCTATGTCGGCATAGAGGAGCAGGAGGATGATGGCGATCCGTTTAAAGAGAAAATGGCAAGGCTGACATCGGAACTCTCCGATATGTTCGCCAAGTCTCATGAGCTGGAGGACGAGATCAGGAAAAAGCTGGGGGCGATTGGATATGAAATATAATCTTTCGGATATATGTGACTACGCCAAGGGCAAGATAGATGTTGCCTTACTGAATGAGGATACCTATATCTCTACGGAAAATATGATGCCCAACAAAGGCGGAATAACCAGTGCGTCTTCACTTCCTACAGTAGCACAGACACAGGCTTTTTCTGCTGGAGACGTACTCGTTTCCAATATCAGACCGTATTTTAAGAAAATATGGTTTGCGGAGTACGATGGCGGCTGTTCCAATGATGTACTTGTATTCAGAGCAAAGGATGGAGTGAGTAAACGCTTCCTCTACTATGTGCTTGCTGATGATACATTCTTTGAGTATTCGATGGCGACGTCTAAAGGCACTAAAATGCCTCGTGGAGATAAGACTGCCATCATGAAATATGAAGTTCCTGACTTTTTATACGAGGAACAGGAGAAAATCGCAGGGATATTGGAGGTGCTTGATAGAAAAATACAGCTCAATACAGAAATAAACGATAATTTAGAGCAGCAAATCTCTGCTTTATTTATAAATATGTTTGGTTTCAACATTGATAATCTTGATGATAGCGAATTTAAATTGGGTGACTTTATTGAAAGTGTTGACAACAGAGGAAAAACTCCGCCACTTTCTAATAAACCTACATCATATCCTATTATTGATGTCAAAGCCTTGTCTGGCGATATAAGAATCGTTGATTATAACAATTGCACCAAATATGTCGATGAAGAAACATACAATAATTGGTTTAGAAGCGGACATCCTAAACAATATGATATTCTTGTTTCTACTGTGGGAAGTTTAGCAGAAATGAAAACCTTTCTTGGTGATGTAGGATGTATCGCTCAAAATGTTGTAGGATTCAGAAGCAAAGGCATATCACCGCTATATTTGTATCAATACTTAAATTATATTAAAAATGATTTGGTTGCATATAATATCGGTTCTGTCCAACCAAGTATTAAGGTAACACATATAATTAAGCATCCTATTCATATCGCTCCACAAGTTGAAATTAATAAGTTTGATAGTGTGGCTCGAAGCATTACAGAAAAAATCTTTGCAAATTGTCAAGAAAATGAAAACTTGAAACAATTGCGAGATACCCTTTTGCCAAAGCTTATGTCAGGCGAACTGGACGTCTCCGACCTCGACCTTTAAGCCGCGAGTAGACTCAAAAACTGCTCCGCAGTTTTCTCGTTATCACCTCTGACAGATGGTTTTACCGCCCGTATGCAAGCATCCGTTCGGCAAAACATCTGTCTACGCCGTCTGTCGACGGCTATTCGTGCTTTGCACGAATGAGGTGATAAATTATCGTTTTGCATCGGAGCAACATAAACGCAATGAGCGAATTACCCTGAAAAGAGTATCATGATAGATAGTACATACAAAGGAGAATTTGATATGGCAGGATTTTATACGGAACCCGACTATGAGAATTCCATCATAGAGCTATTCCAAGGAATGGGATACCGTCATGTTTACGGCCCTGATATTGAGAGGGATTTTAGTAGCCCTCTACATGAAGATGAGCTGACGGCTGCGCTGCATCGCCTGAATCCTTCTATGCCGGAGGGCGCGATCAGCGATGCCCTGTTCAAATTGAAAAACTTTGAGAATGCCGAACTGGTTCGGAAGAATGCTGTCTTCATGGATTATATTCAGCATGGCGTGGAAGTGCGCTATTTTGTCAAGGGCGAGGAGCGTTCCGGTCTCGTATACCTTGTTGACTATAAGCATCCTGACAATAACTCCTTTATCGTTGCAAACCAGTGGACCTTTATTGAAAACAGCAATAAGCGTCCGGATGTACTCTTGTTCCTGAATGGACTTCCGGTAGTGCTTGTGGAGCTCAAATCTCCGTCGCGGGAAGAGACAGATGCTTCCGAAGCATACCTGCAGATCAGAAACTATATGCAGGAGATCCCGTCGATGTTCATTTATAACTGTATCTGCGTTATGAGCGACCACCTGACCTCAAAGGCAGGAACGATTACTTCCGGCGAGGACCGCTTCATGGAGTGGAAAACCAAAGACGGAAGTTATGAGAATACTCAGTACGCACAGTTTGATACTTTCTTTGAGGGCATCTTTGCCTGTGAACGCCTGCTGGACATTATAAAGAACTTTATCTGCTTTTCCAATGAAGGCTTAAAGCAGTTTAAGATACTGGCCGGATACCATCAGTATTTCGCGGTCAATAAAGCAGTGAAGTCTACGAGACACGCTACCGAGACCGACGGAAAAGGCGGAGTGTTCTGGCATACGCAGGGCAGCGGAAAATCTCTGTCTATGGTTTTCTATGCCCATCTTCTGCAAGAGGCTTTGGACAGTCCTACCATCGTAGTTCTTACGGACCGCAACGATCTGGACGATCAGCTCTTCGGACAGTTTGCAAAGTGTAAGGACTTCCTGCGTCAGGAGCCGATGCACGCCGAGAGCCGTGAGCATTTGAAGTCCCTGCTTGATGGCAGACAGGCAAACGGAATCATCTTCACCACAATGCAGAAGTTCGAGGAATCCCATGAGCCATTGTCTGAACGCAGGAACATTGTCGTTATGGCAGATGAAGCACATCGCGGGCAATATGGCTTAAAAGAAAAGATCGATGCAAAGACCGGTAAGATCAAGATCGGAACGGCACGAATTATCCGTAACAGCTTACCGAATGCTACATACATCGGCTTTACCGGTACACCTATTTCCATGAAAGATAGGAGCACCCGCGAGGTCTTCGGTGACTATATCGACGTTTACGATATGACGCAGGCCGTCGAGGACGGAGCTACACGTCCGGTTTATTATGAGAGCCGTGTTATTAAACTGAAGCTGGATGAGGCTACGCTGCGTCTGATTGATACTGAGTATGACATCATGGCTAATAATGCCGATCCGGACGTTATCGCTAAGAGCAAACGTGAGCTTGGTCAGATGGAAGCTATCCTCGGAAACGATCAGACGATTGCTTCTCTGGTTGATGATATTCTCGATCACTATGAAAACTATCGTGCGAATCTGCTCACCGGAAAGGCGATGATCGTTGCGTATTCACGCGCCATTGCGATGAAGATCTATAACCGTATTATACAGCTGAGGCCTTCGTGGACAGAGAAAGTCGCTGTGGTTATGACGGAAAGCAACAAAGATCCGGAGGAATGGCGTGCAGTCATTGGGAACAAGCGCCATAAGGATGAGCTTGCAAAGCAGTTCAAAGATAACGAAAGCCCGCTGAAGATTGCCATCGTAGTAGACATGTGGCTGACGGGATTTGACGTTCCTTCAGTGGCTACCAAGTATGTTTATAAGCCTATGCAGGGATATAATCTGATGCAGGCGATTGCCCGTGTTAATCGTGTTTTCGGGGATAAAGAAGGTGGACTGGTTGTTGACTATGTCGGCATTGCGGCTGCGCTGAAAGAAGCGATGAACGATTACACCTCCCGCGATAAGAAGAACTACGGTGATACGGATGTCGCAAAAGTGGCCTATCCGAAATTCTTGGAGAAGTTGTCTATTTGCCGCGACATTTTCTACGGATACGATTATTCCAAGTTTACTACCGGTACTGACCTCGAGCGCTCAAGAGCCATCAGCGGCGCAGTCAACTTTATAGTTGCGGTTGATAAAGAACGTGAACGTGAAGATTTCCTGAAAGAAGCACTTATGCTCCGTCAGGCTCTGTCGCTCTGTTCTTCATTGGTGGAGGAAGCCCTGAGAATCGAGGCGGCCTTCTTCGAGTCGGTGCGCGTACTTGTTATGCGTCTTATGAATCAGGGCGAGGGGAAGAAAATCTCTCTGCCGGAAATGAATGCGAGAATCAATGCACTCCTTAGCCAGAGTGTAAAGAGCGAGGGCGTTATTAATCTGTTCTCTGATGTATCCGAGGAGTTCTCACTGTTTGATCCGAAGTTCCTTGAGGAAATATCCAAAATGAAGGAGAAAAATCTTGCGGTTGAATTGCTGAAGAAGCTGATAGCAGAACAGGTTCAGATTTATCGTCGCACAAACGTGGTCAAGTCTGAGAAATTCAGCGAGATCATACAAAGCGCCATGAACCGTTATTTGAACGGTATGCTAACAAACGAAGAAGTCATTCAAGAGCTCCTCAATCTGGCAAAACAGATCGCTGCAGCACAAAAAGAAGGCGACCGGCTTGGCCTGACAGCGGATGAGCTGGCATTCTATGATGCCTTAACGAAGCCGCAGGCGATTAAGGACTTCTATGAAAACGAAGAACTGATTGCCATCACAAAAGAGCTGGCAGATACACTTCGTAAGAATCGCACGATTGATTGGCGAAAGCGCGACTCGGCCAGAGCAAAAATGCGGATGATGATTAAGAAGCTCCTGAAGAAGCATCGCTATCCACCGGAGGGCATGGACGATGCGGTCCGGACTGTTATGACGCAGTGTGAGCTGTGGACGGATAATAATGAAATGGATCATCCGCCAGTCAGATATTCGGATGAATTGAAACAGAATCAAAATAAGAAATTACTGATGGTTGCTGAAGGTACGGTAGCCTACGACAGAAAAGAAAACACTGATAGTAACGTTATAGATTAATGATGCGAACAATGAAAAAGTACAAGAGAAGAGAAACGTTTATGACATCAATTATTCAGCGTTTCCTTGGACCTGTTCGATAACCTTTTCAAATTGACTTCAATTCATTATAGTGAACATGGAATTTTTTTGTTATAATAGAAATACTTCACGAAAGAAACTTGGACTGATGTCCGCAATGCCGTCCGGCAGATGCTCCCGGTATAAAAGGCTTGTGTGAAAGAAAGTAAAGTGCGGCAGAAAGGGGTAAGATATGGAAGACAACAGGAATATGTTTCGTTTGGACGGGAAAGTCGCTTTGGTGACCGGTGCGGTATACGGCATCGGATTTGCCATTGCCGAGTCACTTGCCATGGCGGGTGCAAAGATTGTATTTAATGACATGAACAAGGAAAGTGTGGAAAAAGGGCTTGCGGCGTACAAGGAGAAGAATATACACGCACACGGCTATGTCTGTGACGTTACCGATGAAGCCGGAGTCGTGCAAATGATTCAAAGGATTGAAGCGGAGGTGGGAACGGTTGATATTTTGGTAAATAATGCCGGGATTATCAAAAGAACTCCGATGCATGAAATGGAGGCGGCGGATTTCAGAAAAGTTATCGATATCGACTTGACCGCTCCGTTTATCATGGCGAAGGCGGTAATTCCGGGTATGATCAAAAAGGGAGGCGGAAAAATCATCAATATTTGTTCCATGATGAGCGAACTGGGACGTGAAACGGTCAGCGCCTACGCCGCGGCAAAAGGCGGGCTTAAGATGCTTACCAAGAACATTGCATCCGAATATGGGAGCTACAATATTCAGTGCAATGGGATCGGACCGGGTTATATCGCCACACCTCAGACCGCGCCGCTTCGGGAGATTCAGCCGGACGGAGAGCGCCATCCATTCGATAAATTTATCATTGCCAAAACTCCGGCGCAGCGTTGGGGAGAGGCGAAGGATTTGCAGGGACCGGCTATTTTTTTGGCAAGTTCCGCGTCCGACTTTGTAAACGGGCATATTTTGTATGTGGACGGCGGAATCCTGGCTTATATCGGAAAACAACCGTAAATTCATCCCTTCGATTGAATGACAACAACAATGCCGGTCTGCGTTCGAGCCTGTCGTCTGCATTTACCGTATTATCAACAGAGGCTTTCGGAATGTATGTTGTACTTTTTGCGGAATTTATGAGAAACAACAATCGGGCATTATCTCATCAGAGGTAATGCCCTGAATTATGTATACCAAAAATGTGAATGTGAGGAAGTGCAGATGAGGAAATTCGGTAAAAATTTAATTTTTATAAAATGGATTATTTCATATTTGTGCATGTTGATTATCGTGTTGTTTGCCAGTATCGGCATATACTTTTATTCCTACAAAATCATCAGCGAACAGCAGAAAGATATCAATCGAAAAATATTGGAAAAAGTGGAAACCGAGGTCAATCGATATTTTGTCGCGGCAAGAAATGCCGCCGTGTCCATAATGCTGGATGAAGATCTGGAAAAAATAGGGAATAAGAGCACGGATCTGTCCATTGAAGACAGAGAAATCATTTACAGATTGTACAGAAATATCCAAAACAGGCTTTCCTCCGCGGATGAACTGGAGCATATCTTCATCTGGTTTTCGAACGGAACCACCGTGCTGTCCGATATCGGGCACATGGATAAGGAGCTTTTTTATTCTCTGTATTTTCGGGACGAAGGGATTCGCTTTTCAGAGCTGGAGCAGAAGATTACAAGCTACGCAAACTCCGATTTGATCTTTTTGAATCGGAACAATAAAGATGGGGAAATTGTATGCCTGGCGGGAAAGCATGGCAGAGGGAATGACAAATCGGGTGCTGTGATTGCAGTCAGTATTTCGACAAAGAAACTGACGGAACAGTTGAACCTGCTGAAATGGAATGACAAGGTTGATTTGATCGTCGCACTTGGCAATCATGCAATTTTGTCCGCAGCATCCGGCAATAAGGTGGAATGGAACGAAGGCATGATTGCGACAGCTTTAAACGGCGGTGATTTTAAGTATGGCAATATCCGCCTGCATTCGGAGGTGCTGGATTCCGACAACGGTGTGTCCTACGTTTCTCTGACGCCGGCGAGTCTGGCGGCGGGGGAAGCGGGAAAGATACAGCTGCTTACCTCCATGATACTGCTTGTCAGCTTAACGATCGGAAGCATCGCCGCTTTCTTTTTTGCAAAGAGTCATTATTCTCCGCTGATAAGACTGATGCATCTGTTCGGAGAATATAACCATGGAAGCGGCGCCAGGGATGAGTTTGACTGGCTGACAATAAAAGCGAATCAATTCATTGAAGAGTATCGGGAAGTAAAAGACAGGTATGTGAAGACGAAAGAGAGATTGCAGAATCAGTTTCTGTTTCGGATTGTTACATTGCCGTATAATCGAATGAAGCCGGAGGAATTTGAGCATCTATTATTTCCGAAAAAATACAATCTGATTGCGTTGATTCAAATGACGGAGTCGGAGGGGCAGGAATTTGATTGGAACATGGATTCAAATCTGTGCAGATTTATTCTGAACAATATTATCGAAGAATTGATGGGAGAGAAGTATAAGATTATGGTCGCGGATCTGACGGAGTGTTTTTGTATTATCATCAATTCGGATTCTAAAGATGCAAAGCTTAGGGATGAGATCGAAGAGGCCTTTGACAGCGCATTGAAATTTATGTCGGATAAATTCGGCATGAAAATCAAGGTGTTTTTCGGGTCATGGCATACAGGGATTGAGGGGGTACACACATCCTATCTCCGATCCAGGGAAGCCTTTGAATACAGGGATATCATCAGTAGCACGGACATCATCTGGTATGAGGACATCAAAAATCGATACATGGTTTACCATTACAGTCCGGAGTCGGAACAAAAAATCATAAACCTGATTCAAATCGCGGATACGGATACGGTTTTTGAAATGATTTCCGATATTATCGATATCAACTACCATAAAAGAGAAATTAAAGCAAGCATGAAAAGATGTTTGATTTCGGATATTCTGGGTACATTGATCAAGGCGGTTCAGCAGGCGGGAAATACGGAGTTTCTCTTGAATTATCTGGAGGAACACGATATTCAAAACAATGTCAAAGAGAAGGATGTATTGGAAAATTTCAGGAATCTTCTTCAAATCATCAAGGAAAACAGCACCGAGTTTAAGAAAAAGAACAATCTTCAGTTCAGTACCAAGGTGATGAACTATGTAAAAGATCATTTCCATAATCCGGATCTGAACATTTCCATTACCGCATTGCATTTCGGCATCACGCCGACCTATCTTTCGTCCTTGTTTAAGGAGCAGACGGGGCTGAGTTTATTGGAGTACATCAATACGATGCGAGTGGAGCACGCAAAGAAGATTCTGGAATCCGATATCAGTCTGAATGAAGTATGCGAACGGTCAGGGTTTCGAAACAGCGGCGCACTGATACGTGTTTTCAAGAAAATTACCGGTTTGACTCCGGGACAAATGAGGGATCATTTTGAAAAATGAGTATTGACTTTCGATTTTGAGAATTCAACATTTTCGATTTTTTGAATGTTTTTTCGATAATGAATATTTAAAATGGAAAAGCTCTGTTTTAAAATCGAATCAGCTCGATAAAACAGAAAAGGAGAGATGTACTATGAAAAAAAACAGATTCAAAAAATGGAGTGCATTGCTTGTGGCAGCGGTAATGGGAAGTGTGTCATTGAGCGGATGCGCCAAAAGTCAAATGTCGGCAGGCGAAAGTCAGACCTCTATGGCAAAAAGCGGGGCGGAAAGTACGGCTGAGAGTACGGCAGCGGCGGATAACAAGGAATTCAGTTATCCGGTGAAAACAGATGAAACCCTGACCTACTGGATGGAGCTGAATGCGAATGTATCCGCAAATTACAGCAATATGGGGGAAACGAATTTCAGCAAGAAGCTGCAGGAACAGACCGGCGTGAAAATCGAGTATCAGCATCCGGCAGTCGGTCAGACAACGGAGCAGTTTAACCTTTTGCTGTCCAACAAGGTGCTGCCGGATATCATCGAATACAGCTGGGTGGATTACAGCGGCGGTCCGGAAAAGGCAATCAAGGACGGCGTGATCCTTCCGTTGAATGATGTCATTGACAAGTACTGCCCGAATCTCAAGGCGTATTTGGCAGAGCACCCGGAAATCGATAAGATGATTAAAACCGATGACGGAACCTATTACTGTTTTCCGTTTATTCGCGGCGGAGACCTGCTGCTCAGCTACATGGGGCCGATGCTTCGGGAAGACTGGCTGAAGGAGTTGAATCTTGAGGTACCGAAAACCATCGACGAATGGGAGGTCGTGCTGAAAGCATTCAAGGAGAAAAAGGGGGCAGCCTCTCCGTTCATATACTGGTACAGCAGCCAGGATTTGACCAACAACAATCCGTTTGCCTATGCATACGGAGTTAATCGCAGGTTTTTTATCGGAGATGACAAAAAGATTCATTTCGGTGCGGTGGAAGACGGATATAAGGAATATCTGATGCTCATGAACAAGTGGATGAAAGAGGGTCTGATTGATGTGGATCTGGCAACATTAACCAATGATCAGGTGGCGGCAAAGATCACAAACGGGACATCCGGAGCGTCGTTCGCATGGTGCGGAAGCGGACTCGGAAACTGGACCAAGGCAGGGCAGGCAACCGACCCGAATTATGTGCTGGTTCCGGCTCCGTATCCGACCTTGGACAAAAGTAAGCCGAAAATGGGGCAAAGGGATAATAACTATGTGAGCATGGGAAGTGCGGCGATTACCACAAGCTGCAAGAATGTAGAGCTGGCGGCAAGGCTTCTGGACTACGGATACGGTGAGGCAGGTCATGTTTTGTATAATTTCGGAGAGGAAAATGTAAGCTATACAATGGAAGACGGTATGCCGAAGTTCACGGATATCGTTTTGAACAATCCGGATTTGTCCATCACCCATGCAATGGCAGGTTACATTCGTGCGAATTACAACGGACCATTTGTTCAGGATGTGGAATATATCAAACAATACTATGTACTGGATGAACAAAAGGAAGCGGTTGCACTGTGGGCGGATACCGACATGGCAAACCATCTGCTTCCGCCGATTTCACCGACTGCGGATGAAAGCAAAGAAATGTCGCAGATCATGAACGAAATCAACACATATCGTGATGAATACACATTGAAATTCATTCTCGGAACCGCGAGCTTTGAAGAGTGGGATACATATGTCAACGGCATAAAGAATATGGGACTGGACAGAGTGCTTGAAATACAGGAGGCGGCGCTTGCAAGATACAATGCAAGATAAGCTTTAAGTTATGATACAGGGACTGCCGAGTGCATATATGGAATGTGCATGCACAGCGTATTTTCCGTGTGCGGTGAAAACATATGTGCTCGGGCAGTCCTGATTTTAGGAGTAAATATGAAAAATAAGACAGACAGAACCGGTTTTTACAATCGGGTGAAAAAAGACTGGAAACGAAATAAGGCATTGTATTTCATGGTAATTCCGGTACTCCTATTTTATATTGTATTTCATTACAAGCCGATGTACGGCGCGATTATCGCATTTATGGACTACAACCCGAGGCTTGGTGTGAGCGGGAGCGATTGGGTGGGATTTGCGCATTTTCTTCGCTTTTTTAAAAGCCCGTATTTCTTCAGGACTCTGCGCAACACCGTCCTGCTCAGCACCTACGGAATCGTTTACGGGTTTCCGGCTCCGATCATACTGGCTTTACTGCTGAATGAAATAAGGATGCCGAAGTTTAAAAAATCCGTACAGACCATGACGTATCTTCCGCATTTTATTTCCCTGGTTGTGGTAACGGGAATGATAAAGGATTTCACGCAAAGTTCGGGGATTATCAACGATATCATTGTATATTTCGGAGGCACGAGAACATCATTGATTCAAAATCCGGCATTGTACCGGACGATTTATATTGTGTCGGATATCTGGCAGGGTGTGGGCTGGGGTTCGATTATTTACCTGTCCGCATTGTCGGGTGTGGATCAGCAGTTGTATGAAGCGGCATCCATCGACGGGGCAGGCAGACTCAAACAGCTTTGGTATGTCACACTGCCGTCTATCGCGCCGACCATAATCATCATGCTGATTATGCGTTTGGGTCAGGTTCTTGGTTCCAGCTACGAAAAAACGATATTGTTGTACAATGAAGCAACCTACGAAACGGCAGATGTCATCGCATCATATATTTATCGTGTCGGCATTCTGGAAAGGGATTGGAGCTACTCCACGGCAATCGGTCTGTTCAACTCCGTGATTAATCTGATTCTTCTGGTCGCAGCCAATAAGCTGAGCAGACTGTTGAATGATACAAGTCTTTGGTAGGGGGCAATATGAATAAAAAAAGAAAAGAACCGATGAGCGTAAAAATGTTTAATGTGTTCAATATTGCGATATTGACGATTTTATCCCTGATTTGCTTATATCCGGTGTGGTATGTGCTGATGGCGTCCCTGTCGGACAGCAATCGGCTGACACAGCATTCCGGTACTTTATTTCTTCCGCTCGGCTTGAATTTTGCCTCGTATCGGGCGGTATTCAAGAATCCGATGATTTTAAAAGGGTATTTCAATACGATTAAAATACTGGCGCTCAGCCTGACGGCTCAAATGATTATGACCTCCATCGGAGCATATTTTTTCTCCAGAAAAAATGTGATGTGGAAAAAGCCTTTGATGATACTTGTGACGATCACCATGTTCATCAGCGGGGGAATGATCCCGTTTTACCGAACCATGCAGGATCTGAATTTGACGGATACCCATCTGGGACTGGTATTCCCGTTCATGATCAGCACCTACAATATGATTATCTTGCGTACATATTTTGAAAGCATACCGGAGTCCTTAAGTGAGGCGGCAAGAATTGACGGAGCCGGGCATTTTCGGACATTGTTTTCGATCATACTGCCGCTTTCCAAGCCGATGCTTGCAGTTATGGTATTGTATTACGGTGTAAGTACATGGAACGGATGGTTTTGGGCCTCGACCATATTGTCCGATCGAAGCATGTATCCCCTGCAAGTCATTCTCCGGGAGATTCTTTTGTCCAATGACACCAGTTCCATGACTCTCGGCGTTGCAACGGGAGATGTGGAGGCGGTCGGCGCCAGCATACGATATGCAACAATTATTGTGGCAACTCTGCCGATTTTATTTGTATATCCGTTCCTGCAGCGCTATTTTACAAAGGGCATTATGGTCGGCGCGGTAAAGGAATAGAGTTTTTGAGAGAGGAGCTCCATACGTCCGGCATATTCCGTGATGTATGCAGCATTTTAAGGAAAAATATGAGAGAACAGATTCGCGCGCATTATCGGAAATTTGTACAGGACATCAAAGATTCGGCAAAAGAATACCTTTGCAGGGAGATGCCCGTGCTTCGCATGGACGATTTTCTGATTTATGAAAAGACGGGAAATCGACTGATTTACGAGGAAAAGTATTTTGAGCGAAGAAAGTATCTGGTTGTATACGCACTGGTTTTGCTGTTTGAGGAAAAGCGGGAATATGCGCAAAAACTGGAAGCGGTTTTGAATGAGATCTGTAAGGAGCGGACATGGGCATTGCCGGCTCATGTCAATCGGGATATATCGAACTGGGAAAATACGATCGATTTGTTTGCGGCGGAGACCGCTCAGGCACTTGCCTGGATTTATGACAATTTTCGGGATAAAATCAGCGGAAATATTCGCAAGAGACTTCGGGAAAATGTGATAAAGAGGGTGCTGCTGCCGTACCGAAGCAGTCCGTATCAAAGCCAGAGATTTGAAAACATGTGCAATAACTGGACATCCGTATGTCTTGGCTGTATCGGGAGCGCGGCACTGCATATTTACGGCGGCAAGGAGCATGCAGGTGTCCGTTCATCGCCTTTGAAAACAGATGAATATTCGTATGAGGGGCGAAGCATGGACAAAGCGGTATGCCCGGAAAAAGAAAGCGAATGTACGGATGAGGAACAACTCCGTGTTATTTTGGACAGGGTATTGTATTTTTTGCCGAATTATTTAAAAGGAATATCGGATGACGGTGTCTGCCCGGAGGGATTGAGTTATTTTACCTACGGAATGGTGTATTACATCGGCTTTGCCGAACAGATTTACAGGTACAGCAATGAAAAAATCAATTTGTTTTCGGATTCGAAGCTTCAAAGATTGGCAAAATTTCAGCAAAACTGTTATCTTCCGGGAAACACCACAATCAGCTTTTCCGATGGGGAAAGACGGGATCGGTTCCGCCTCGGGCTGGGTGTTTTTTTGTCGGAAACCTTTGATGGGATTTACCTGCCGGATATCGATTCGGCAATGAATCTTTTTTGCGATCATTGCTTTCGCTTTATGGCAAATGTGCAGGATGTACTGTGGACGGAGAGATTTTTGGAGAAAGCGGGTCATAAGAAGAAGCTGTCCGACAAGCCGGATCATGATGAGTTCATCTTTTATGGGGACGCCGAATGGGCGATATGGAAGCAGAAGCATATGGGCGTTGCGATCAAAGGCGGGCATAATGCGGAGGAGCATAATCACAATGATGTAGGAAGCTTTTTG
>JBHAEV010000123.1:0-4175 GCA_041855735.1 Lachnospiraceae bacterium | reverse complement strand
TCAGGTGATGAGTGTGCCTTGCATGCTTGTGGACGATAAGAAGCCGTTCTTCGGAAAGAAGGACATCCGTCAATTGCTGGATATCATCAAGAGTTAAGGGAAGGCGGATGAAAGCGGTTTTTTGCCGGAGTTAAGGGAAGGCGGATGAAAGCGGTTTTCCGCCGGAGTTAAGGGAACACGGATCAAAGCGATTTTCCGCCGGATTTGCAAAGCGGTGAATTCCTTGCAAATCCGAGTTTGATAATGTAGGGGGGCAAAATACTGCCCCTCTTTTTCATTTCCAATCATAAAAGCAGGAATATAATGCTACAAATACATAAGATTGACGCTTTCCGAAGCGGGAATTTGATGCTATATCATAGGAACATAAGCGAAATGACAGATAAAGGAGAGCAAAAACATGAAAATTGAAATACTGGAAAAGGAATACTGGTATGGAGATTGTGTCAAGTATGGAGTAAATATGCCATTTTGTGCAAAAAGCAGTTTGGAGCTGAATCTGGAAATCAATTCCACGCCGAATCAGTCCATGCCCGTATTTTTATCTTCCAAAGGCAGAGTTCTTTGGAGGGAGAGAGGGTTTGCGCTGAGAGCAAAAAACGGAGTGATCGAAGTTCCGGATGACTGCATTTTGACGGATACCGGCGGGAGACTGCGGGAAGCCTATCATTTTGCCGTGAAAACATACTTCCCGTTTCACGAAAACACACCGAATCCGCAGTTGTTTGAAAAAATACAGTACAATACCTGGATCGAACTGACCTTTGCGCAATCGCAGCAGGCGGTGCTCGACTATGCAAAAAAAATACTCGATAACGGATTCGAGCCGGGGATATTGATGATTGATGACGGCTGGTCCGAATACTACGGCGAATGGACGTTTCATTCCGGACGTTTTCCGAATCCGAAAGAAATGCTGAGGGAGCTTCACGATATGGGATTTCAAGTCATGCTTTGGGTCTGCCCGTTTGTGAGTGCGGATTCCGTTCGTTATCGGGAGGCGGGCAAACTGGATATACTGATCAAAACGCCGCAAAATCAGACATATATTGCGAATTGGTGGAACGGTTACTCCGCAGTTTTGGATTTTACCAACCCGCTTGCCGCAAAGTGGATGAAAAAACAACTGGATGATTTGCGCGATTTGGGAGTGGACGGTTTCAAGTTCGATGCGGGGGATGCGAGCCACTATCGTTTTGACAATGTGACACATCTGCCTGCCGAACCGAATATACAATCCTTTTTGTGGTCCTGTTTCGGTGAAAACTATGACTTCAATGAATTTCGTGCCGGTTTCAAAACGGGAGGGTACGGACTTTTGCAAAGACTTTGCGATAAAGACCACAGTTGGGGAAAGGAAGGCCTTGCCTCTTTGATACCGGATACGATTCTGGCTGGTTTGCTGGGATATCCCTATACCTGCCCGGACATGGTCGGAGGGGGCGAATATCTGAGTTTCCAAAATGCCGAGGTGCTGGATGAAGAATTGTTTGTCGCGCATGCGCAGATTGCGGCATTGATGCCGGCGATGCAGTTCTCGGCACTGCCGGCAGGGATTTTCCGGGGTGAGAATCTAAAAAGCATACAAAGAAGCATTGCGCTTCGAAAGAAGTACCTGCCGTATTTGATGGAACAGATTGCTGCCGTACCGAAGAATTATGAGCCGATTGTCCGCTGCATGGCATATGAATTTCCGGATGAGGGAGCGGAGGAAATCACGGATCAATATATGCTGGGCAGCGATTATCTGGTTGCTCCGATTTATAAAAAGGGAGAACGGGAAAGAAGGGTATATCTTCCGAGGGGGAAATGGGAGCATGAAGGAAAATTACTGGAGTCCGAAGGGGAATACCGGTGTTTTGCGGCACTTCCGGGAGAGTCGATCGTGTTGAAAAAAAAGAGGAGCATAATTTTCTTTCCGAAAAGAGTAATATAATTCATTCTCAAATACCATACTTTTTGTAAAATAGTAACAGAAACCGAGTTCAAGAACCTGGCTGCAAAGGAAAACCGGGTTCTAGAGAACGGGAATACAAAGGAAAACCAAGTCTGAGAGATTGGTAATATAAGGAGGGAAGATATGAAAAAATATGCAACAATGTTGTTATGTGCAAGCCTGACAGCGGGAAGTCTGGCAGGATGTGCGGGCGGAGGAAGCACCACCGCGGCGGGAAGCAGTGCGGCATCGGAACAAAGTACCACCGCCGAAATGAAAAATGAGAGCATGGCGGGCGGAGAAACCGTAAAACTCAGGATGATGGGATATAATGCGGAAAGCGCGCGCGCCACGTATTTGAAGTATCTGGATGAGCAGCTTCCGGAAATCGACATTGAATTTGAGTTTGTTTCGCAGGATAATTTTGACAATATTTTAAATTCACAGCTTCAGGCGGGAGAGGGTCCGGATATTATCGAGCTTGGCGGACAGACGAGATTGCTTGCCAATGCCAATTATCTTCTGGATTTGTCGAAGGAAGAATTTATCGGCAAATATGCCGAAGCGGGCATTCAGCCATATACGGTGGACGGAAAAATCTATGCGGCTCCGCTGCAGTCCTGGTATGAGGGAATCTTCTACAATAAAAAAATGTTTGCGGAACATAATCTGAGCGTGCCGAAGACATGGGATGAGTTCATTGCACTTCACAAGACACTGGCGGATCTGGGAATCAAACCGCAGACCATGGGAGCACAGTCCTATGAGCCGATGATGAAACAGAGCATCGGTCTGGTGAACAATATGTTTTATTCGGACAGTGCGAACAAGGGATTCGACGAGAAGTTCAATGCCGGTGAAGTAAAACTGGAAGAGAGCTGGCTGCCTGCGGTTACGGAATGGTACAAGATCATCGAGGCGGGGTATCTGACACAGGATATGCTGGGATTGAGCTATGACCAGGCACTGGATGAATTTGCAACCGAGAAAGCGGCTATGTGGGAATGCGGTCCTTGGGCAGTGGAAACCATCAAGGAGAAGAATCCGGATTTGGAATTCGGAATGTTCCCGATTCCGGGAACGGATCCGGATAAAGCAGGCTGGCTTGTCGGAGGACCGGGTTCCGCACTGGGCATCAATGCAAAGTCGGAGCATATTGCGGAGGCTTTGAAAGTTCTGGAGATTACCGCAACCGAAGAGGCGCAAAAAGCGTTGATTAAGGACAATGCCGGAAGCTCCTTTGTAAAAGGTGTGGAAGTGGATCTGGGAGAAATCTACACGGATTGCGAGGAGGCGTTCAAACAGGGTCATGTCTATGCACCTTGGACGGCCGTTTGGACAAACGGAAATGCGGTGACGGAAGGCTACGGCAAGTCCTTGCAGGAAGTGCTTGCCGGAAGCAAAACCGTAAAAGATGCGCTGATGGATGCGGATATGATTAATAATGACTTGAGAGAGGCATTGCAGTAGAGGATGGCACGGGGATGAGGAAGGGGTTCTGATGTCCTCCGATCCGAGGATTTTGAAATGCTTAAGGGATGCCTGCCATGCAGGGCATCCCTTTTTTGGAGGAACGGAATGAATACGAAAAAAAGAGAGTGGATTTATTTATGGATGATACTTCCGGCTTTTGCGGGATTTGTCCTGTTGTTTATATTGCCGACAGGAATGAGTTTTTATTACAGTTTAACCAATTGGTCGGTGTACAATGCGCAGATTAAATTTGTGGGATTCTCAAATTTTATAAAATTGTTTCAGGATGTCAAAACCGTGGCGGCAATACAGCATTCTCTGTTGTATGCCGTGCTGATTACTCTGATCCAAAATGCGCTTGCCATCGTGCTGGCGGTATTATTGAACCGAAAGGATAAATTGGCGGATTTCGTGAAATCCGTGATGTTTCTGCCGGCGGTACTCAGCATTATGGTGGTGGGATATTTGTTTCAGTACATTATGACGAGTGCCGACGGCGGCGTGTTAAACAGTATTCTCACATTTTTCGGATTTTCTCCGGTGAACTGGCTGGGTGATGCGAATCTGGCGCTGTACAGCGTGCTTGCCACTCAGGTTTGGCAGTGGACCGGCTGGGCGATGGTCATTTACATCGCAAACTTAAAAAGTATTGACGCCACATTGTATGAGGCTGCCAATATTGACGGAGCGAACCGGACACAGACCTTTTTCTCCATTACTCTGCCCCTTTTGTATCCGGCGGCATCCTTTAATATTTTGATGAGCC
>JBHAEV010000122.1:0-22084 GCA_041855735.1 Lachnospiraceae bacterium | reverse complement strand
TTCATTATCTTTTTGCTCTAAGCAAACAATCCGCAACTAAATGGATCATCCGCCGAAAAACCTCCTGTTTGCGTGCTCTGTGTATATTATCTTAATGGTGAAAAAAATATATGTCAATATCATCTTTTTTTGTTGAAATATTTGAGGATCTGTGATAGAATACTTTTGGTTTGAAGTTGGACTTGCCGGTGTGGCGGAATGGCAGACGCGACAGACTCAAAATCTGTTATTCGAAAGGGTGTGCGAGTTCGAGTCTCGCCACCGGCATTGAGTACGCTTGAAGCGTACTTTTTTCATTTTATTCGGTTTATTTATTGGGAGGTAGGACATGAAATCACTGAAATTATGGATCCCCCTTCTGCTTACCGCCGGTATGATTATGATGGGTGGATGTCGGAAGAAATCAGATTTAACCGCAACCGAGACCACGGGAGTTACGACGGGTTCCGCCGTAACATCCGGGATTGAAACAACGACGGCAACCGCCGATGCCACAACCGCACAGGAAACTTCATCCGCCGCAAAAACCGGCACCGTACAGGCGGACAGTAAGACCTATCAAAAGGAAGGAGTCCGTATCTCCTATCCCGAACTCGGCAATCTGAAAAATGAGGAGCTGAGTACAAAGATCAATGAAAAAATACGGGAAAACATTGAATCCGCCGTGGAGGCGATGAAGCCGGATGCCGCAACCCAAGTGGATGTCAAGGAAGAAATTATCAGTGCGAACGACAAGAGGATCAGTATCGCATACACCGGAACCATGACATTGGCGGACGGCAGTACAAAAAAAATCTTCTTTACCAATAACATCGACGCCAATACCGGAAAAGACCTCGGTCTATCGGATTTTGTCGATCCGCAGACCATGGCAGGCTACATTCTTTCCAATGATGTGAAGCTCCATCAGGCAAGCGCGGAAATAACCGAGATGTTTTTCAATGAGCGGCATAACACTTCCTATGATGAGTATGTCGAACTCCTGAGCCATTCCGATTTTCCGCTGGATACGGATTCGGAGGGCAAGATTACATCATTCCCGCAAAGTTTCAGCTATGAAAAAAACGGAAACATCTATTTCAGCATTCCGGTTTCCGCAAAATTGGGCGATTATGTCATCATCGTCTATTCTCCGGATTCCAAATAACACCCATTGATTCGGATTTTTTTTAAACGCAAATACGAAACTTCGAGGAATGATCTCGAAGTTTTTTTTGAAAGCCGATGCATGTTCCCGGAGTTTTTCGCAAACCTGATTATTGAAGAAAATGAAGAACTTTGTTATACTGAAAATAAATTCATAGGAGAAACAACATGAATAATGTATTTATCAACAATCACCCTCTGGTTCAGCATAAGATTTCCCTGTTGCGAAACAAGAATACGGGAACCAATGAATTTCGTTGCCTGATTCATGAGATAGCCATGCTCATGGGCTATGAGGCCCTGCAGGATCTGCCGACAAAAATCGTGGAAGTGGAAACACCGATTGAAAAGTGCATGACACCCGTCATCGCCGGAAGAAAGCTCGCCATTGTTCCGATTTTGCGTGCCGGACTGGGTATGGTGGACGGAATCCTCTCTTTGGTGCCGTCGGCAAAAGTCGGACATATCGGTTTGTACCGCGATGAAGAAACCCATCTTCCGCACGAGTATTACTGCAAACTGCCAAAGCCGATCGAAGAACGAACCATTGTGGTGACCGATCCGATGCTCGCGACCGGCGGTTCCGCAATCGATGCGGTAACACAGATTAAGAAACACGGCGGAAAGAAGATCAAGTTCATGTGCATCATTGCCGCTCCCGAAGGTGTAAAAGCCCTTATGAAAGCACATCCGGATGTACAGCTTTATGTCGGACACATGGATCGTCAGTTAAACAAAGATGCCTATATTTGCCCGGGTCTCGGCGACGCCGGTGACAGAATATTCGGAACAAAGTAGAGAATACCGCAGTTTCGATCCGACATGTCGGATGCCGCGGAAGGAGAATTATGTTTCATACAAAAAAATGTCCGAATTGCAATATGAAAATTCGAACGAAAAATGAATCTTTTATCATCTGTCCATATTGCGATACGGAATACCGGCTGCTTTCGGACGGAAGTCTGGCTCACAGACATGTACGTTCACGGGATGACGCAAATCATTCCGACAAACAGAAACATTCGGATATTCCAAATCTTTCCGGCAAACCAAAATATTCGGATATTTCAAAACATTCCGGTTCCGTTCCCTCAAAAGATGATCGAATCAAACCGAAATTTCCGAAACGGAATTTCTTTCCGAAATCCAATCCGGAAAAGACTTACGGTTTTTCAGGGTATAAGAACAGGAACTCCCATGACAAAATGCGGCAGGGATCTTTACGTCAAGCATCGGTATGGCCGTATCACCGGTCGGTTCCCAACAAAAGCGAGAATCGGCGTCAGCTGGAAGCGATGCTGCGAGGTCTGGGAGTCATCCTCACTCTGGTCATTATGGCGCGCAGCATATTTTCACTTACAACAAAAAAATCCACGGTTTCGGATGACTATTCCGAGTTTCGCCGGGAAATCACCGAAAACCCTTCCATGGAAACACTCGTCGATGTCGAGAATCTCATCGGCGAACTCGGCAACTCCACCTTCGGGGAGTATGTCGATGATGTCCAAAATGCGCTCCCTTCCGATCCGATTGTGAGAACCGTGCCGGAATCTCCTTTCATGATTCGATTTTCGGAAAGTGTGTTTCATCGTCCGATCGAAGAAGTGAATGCCGAAGACTACAAGAGAATCACCGGCTTTCGTATCCGACATTTGGATCCTTTATTCGCACTGGAAAGCGAGAACGATTACGCGGAATATGCCGTAGACTATATTTTGGACGGTCAGGAACTCACGCACTGTTTCGATATCACCGCACCCGAGTACGAATCGCTCGACTATGAGGATTTTACCGTTTTTCCGAATCTGGAAATATTGGATCTCGGTTACGATATCGACATCTTTTCCCCGGTATCCATTTTACGGGGAACTCTGGATGTACGAAGTTTAAAACATCTGCACACCCTGATTCCGCAAAACGATATCACATTGAACGAAGTTGTTGAAGCCGTTGCGGATCCTTCCAAAATTCGAACACTCGGATTTTCTCTGGATGCCACAGAGGACTTGAATCTGCTGACCGAAGTATTTCCTGAGTTGGAGCAGCTTGTCATCATCGACTTCAGCAAAAACAAGCAGGATTTTTCCCCGATCGGAGAATTGAAACAGCTGAAACACCTTTCCACATTCGTGCAGGAAAACAATGATTATCTCAAAAGCCTTCCCGCGCTGGAGAATCTGGAACTGAAATACTATCACTATGATCCGGATCTTCGTTTTTTAAATGATTTGCATTCCCTGAAAATGCTTTCTTTGAATATGGTTGCCTTCTATTCCACAGATGCGTTCTCTTTTCTGCCCGGGTTGGAAGAAATTCGTCTGACCAATGTATTTCTGGACGATTACTCCACTCTCGCAGAACTCGGAAATATCAAAAGATTGCGAATTGAAGGCATTACGATGGAAGGTCTGCCCGGGATTGACCGGCTTACGGATCTGGAAGAACTGTATCTGTACGACTCCAACAGTCTGTACTTTGAAAATATGCCAACATTGGTCGGACTTACAAATCTGAAAAAACTGACACTTCCCTACCATTACTACAATGCAGTCGGCGAACTGCCGGAGCTGACGGAATTGTCACTGTATTACACGGAACCGATTATGGAAACGGATACGGGTTCTTCGAGCATCAAGCATTTTTCCAACACTCCGAATCTGGAAACACTGAGTGTCCACGGTCATATGGATGTGGAAGCCATGAATCACATCGATGAGCTGCACAATCTGAAGTCCTTCACTCTCGCCGGAATCCATGCAGAACAGTTTCCGATGGATGCGTTTCTCAAAGCGACAAAACTGGAACGGCTGCGAATCGTTTCCTGTTTCGGCGATCTTGTGCTCAATGATTCCTCCCTTCGAAATGAGAGTCTGACGGAGTTCAATCTCAATTACAGCATGGTACATCCAAATGTGACCGACACCGGTCTTCACACAAATTCCGGTTTTCATGCGGATTTCTTTCAAACCATGCCGAATCTGAAAGATGTTGAAATCAACGATCTCATACTGGGAAACATTGATTTCATCGAATTTTTGCCGAAGCTGGAAATGTTGAATCTGTCAAAAAGCGACATCCGTCAGCCTTCGCTTGTCGACAATCATCCGTCCTTAAAAACATTGTATTATTACAGTCCGGACGGCGATGTCGAATTTCGGGACGGTTTGGAGGCAGTCAATCTATATTATTAGGGGGCAGTCAGATGACTTCCCCCTTCTTTTCTTACTTTTTTCCCATTTCTTCATAAATCGTTTTGGCGGTTCTTTGCCTGGTGATTTCCACCAGTCCGAGGGATGTAAAATCCACGATATTTGTCTTGATTCGATCTTCTTTCGCAAGCTCTTCCAATTTTGCAAAAATGCGATTTCGATGTTCCTTTTTCATATCGATAAAATCAATGAGAATGATGCCGGAAATATTTCGAAGGCGTATCTGCTCCATCGCATGCACGGCTGCTTCCAGATTCACCCTCACTCTGGTTTCTTCCGGTTCTTTGTGGATATCGATCTTTCCGGAATTGACATCAATGACGGTCATGGCTTCCGTATATTCGATGACCAGATAGGCGCCGGATTTCATCCACACCTTCTTTTGCAACAGACCGTCCACCAGAGTTCGAACGGAATACAGTTTGTCCAACGAAATCTCCTTATCCCGATGGAGTCGTATCCCGATTTCTCCGATTTCCAGGCTACAAATTTGCTCCTTTACGGTTTCATCGTCCGTGATCACTTCCCCGGGTTTGTATTTTCTGCATAAAGTCATATACCCGGCTTCACCGCTTTGCAGCAGAACCGGCGCTTTTTTAAAGCGGGATGTCGAAAGCATCTTTGACATTCGCATTTCCAGCTCGAACGCCTCCCGGAATATTTTCGCAAAATCCGTCCGCTCCGAATACGCGGATGTGCGGATCAGGAAATCACTTTGCCAATGCAAACTCTCTTCGCATTCCGATTCCGATTCTTCCGCGGATTTTCCCATCCGGATTCTTCGCAATTCGTCCGCAAGTTCATCCTTCCATCCCCTGTCATCGATTTTGGATGAAAAACAAAGCTTTCCGCTGCCCCGGCTGACAATGACATATTGCCCGCAAAAACTCAGATGCGCACTTGCGATCGGCGCCTTGGTCTTCACGGCATCCTTTGAGATCTGCACCACGATTTCATCACCCATTGCAAGTTTTGATCGTTCCCTTCCGTCTGCAAAATTGTGAATCTTATTGTCCCTTAAGCTGTAAAATGCCGGGATTTTTTCGTTATTTACAATAATTTCCAGGAAAGCGGCTTCAATATTCGGCAGCAGAGCGGAAACTCTTGCCAGATATACATTGCCGATCAGGGAGCGGTTTTCCACATGGATCTCCAGCGCTTTCCCTTCTTTGTAGAACACGGAAATCATTTTGTCATCATAGGATGTAATGAGCAGTTTTTCCATCATGAAAAATCCTCTCCGAAATCTTCCAGACTTTTGTGACCCTCGGCATACAATTCCAGCCGCATCATTCTCTTTGTGCGGGAATTGATGTTCGCAAGTCCTTCGTATTCTTCCAGCACTTTTAAAAGCAAATCCGGCTTCAGATTGTCCGTACTTCCCTGCGAAATATTCATTTCCAAAGTAGTCCTGCCCTCAAAACTGCCGACTTCCAGTCTGTAAATCAGCGGACGGATATTGATTTCCATATGCGTTTTTGCCGGAGTATCCGCACGCTTTGCGTGTTTCGGTCTGCGCTTTTCTTTCAGTTTCTTCGTCGCAAATACTTCCTCTTTTTCCATAATGTCCGAAACCGCCGCTTTCAGGAATCCGGCATCGATGTCCTCAAACATAATCCGAAGTCTTGCTTCCTTCATGGCGGTCATCGCATTCTTGGCATCGTCGCCCAGTTTTTTAAAGCTCAAAATCTCCATGCCGTCGCACATGGTCGCATTCAGCATTTCCTTTGCCGAAATACTGCTGATCCCCTCCATTTTCTCATCCAAAAGTTCAATATCCATGTACTCGCAGACACTCTCCGCGCCGAGACTTAATGGCGCACCGAAACTCATGATCTGATGCGGCGAAAAGCCTTCGCTGTACTTGATCGGAAGCCCGGACTTTCGAATGGCTTTTTGAAAATACCGCATGATATCCAGATGCCCGATAAAACGCATATGTCCGGTTTTTGCAAATCTGACTCTAGCCTTCAAAGCACACCCCTCCTCCGTATTTTTTCGCGCCGCATCCAAGACAGGCTTCCCTGCAGTTCGGGGATGTTTTGCTGTTGTTGGCTGCCTGCCATTCCCGGATCAGAAATTTTTTGTGCACACCGCAGTCAATGAAATCCCATGGGAAAAGTTCGTCGATACCGCGCTCTCTGGTATTGTAAAATCCGATGCTGATATCGCATTCGTCAAAGGCATCCATCCAGATCTGCTTCTTGAACTGATCCGACCACGCGTCATACATGGCACCCTTTTCGTACGCTCTTTTGATGACCTGCGCCACTCTGCGATCCCCTCTGGCAAACACCCCTTCCAGAATTGTCACGTCCGCATCATGGTATTGATAGGAAATGCTTTTGTGATTGTGAACCGCCTTGATTGCATCCTTCACGGCATACGCCCTTCTTAAATACTCCTCTTCATTTAGCATGATCGCCCACTGGAACGGTGTAAACGGCTTCGGCACAAAGAACGAAGAACTTGCTGTGATCGCCACCCTGCCGTTTCGCTCATGCTTCGGAATAGTATAATACTCCCTTGCAACAAGGTCGCACAGAGTTGCGATTCCGACCAGATCCTCTTCGGTTTCGGTCGGCAGTCCCAGCATGAAATACAGTTTTACCTTATTCCAGCCTCCGAGGAATGCCTCCATCGATCCGTTCAGTATGTCCTCTTCCGTGATTCCCTTGTTCACCACATCCCGCAGTCTTTGTGTTCCCGCCTCTGCCGCAAAGGTCAGTGAAGATTTTTTCACATCCTGCACACGGCTCATCACATCCAGCGAAAAGGCGTCGATTCGCAGGGAAGGCAGGGAGATGTTGATACCTCGTTCCTTGGTATATTCGATCAGAAACTCCAAAAGTTCTCCCAGCCTGCTGTAATCGCTGGAAGAAAGGGAACTCAGAGAAATCTCCTCCGCTCCGGTGATGTCCAGCATGGTTCTGGCATAATTCATCAGGTATTCCACCGAATGTTCTCTTTGCGGACGATACACCACCCCCGCCTGACAAAATCGACAGCCGCGAATACAACCGCGCATGATTTCCAAAACCACCCTGTCCTGTGTCACCTTAATGAAAGGCACCACGGGCTTGCCGATAAAGCCGACCTCGTCCATCTCCCGGACGACGACCCGTTCCACCGTCTTCGGCACATCGTCAAATTTCGGTGTAAAGCTCTTCAATGTAAGGTCGTCATTGTATGTTACATCGTAAAGCGACGGCACATAAATCCCGGGAATCTTCGATGCCTTGATGAAAAATGCCTCCCTCGACATATCGGAATGCTTGTACTCTTTGTACAGATCCAGGAATTCGTAATACACCACTTCTCCCTCTCCGATGTAGAAGATATCGAAAAAGTCCGCAAGCGGTTCCGGATTGTAGGTGCAAGGTCCTCCGCCGATGACCAGAGGATGCGATTTATCCCGGTTTTTTGCAAGCAGCGGAATCTGCGACAGATCCAGAATCTGCAGAATATTGGTGTAACACATTTCGTATTGCAGGGTGATTCCGAGAATATCCGCCGATTTCACCGGCTCCTGACTCTCCAGTGAAAACAGCGGAATCTTCTTTTTTCTCAGAATTTCATCCAAATCCATCCAGGGGGAGAACAATCTCTCACAAAATGTATCCTCTCTCCGGTTCAAAAAATCATATAAAATCTGCATGCCGATATGGCTCATCCCGATTTCATACACATCCGGAAAGCACATGACGAATCGGATATCGATATCCTGTACGTCTTTCTTTACGGAATTTTGCTCGCCGCCGATGTATCTGGCGGGTTTTCCGATGCCGAGCAGAATCTCATCGCTCAAAGCCAGTTTTCGTTCTTTGCTCATATTTCCTCATTCTTTCCATGTTTCCGTTCCAAATTCCGGCTCCCGCGGTACGATGCACTGCCGTCTTCCTCCCAACCCGCATCCTCTCTTGCGTTCAGATGCGAATTTAACGCTTCCAGATAATGCACCAATGTTTCACCGCTTCGTTTTACCGGAAAAATTTTCGGCATTTCCGCATAGGTAATGCTCTTTCTTCCGCCTTTTGCCATTCGAAGATAAAATCGTCTCAGATCTTCAAACGGAATCAGGTATGTTTCATCGATATGGGTGTAGTGAACCAGAATGAATGCAATGCCGCTCTGCCCTTCAAAATCCCCCATGAATCGTATTTGATGCTCATGAATGTTCTGCAGGCTGAAGGTGTTCGTATTGCATTCCTTTGCGTCAAAACAAATGGGAATCCCCTGCACCACTCCGATATAGTCCACCGTTGACTTTTTATCAAAATATGCCAGACGAATCTGATGTTTTTCCTTATCGATCTCAATCGGAGTAATCGGAGTCGGAATCTTCTGCACCAATGCCAGTTTCTTTTTCAGATACACTTCATTGGTGAAATTGATGCTCTCCTCAAATGCCGACCCCCGCAAACCCCTGCTCTTCCATGTTCCCATTTTATCACCCTTTTGAAACCATATTTTTTCAAAGCTCCCCACCGTCGCCGGTCACAAAGCCCAATGTTATAAAACATTCCGGCAAAGGAGCCGTAAAACACCTGCCTGCCAAATTCGACAGTTCCATCTCATCCGGAAAGGTCAGACGATGGGCATGAAGCGCCTGAGTGACGATCCCGACCGATCTGTATTTTTTGTTCACATGGTCCGCCCCGTATTTTGGGTCTCCCAGAATCGGATGTCCGATGGAAGCCAGATGTGCGCGAATCTGATGACTTCGCCCCGTAATCAGATGAATCAAGAGCAGGGAAATGCCGTTTTTTGCCTCCAGAACCCGGATACCCGTTTCAATCTTTTTCCCTTCTTTTCCATCCGTAAAAAACAGTTTGTCATCCGAAAAGGCGAAGCCTCTCTGCGCTGCGTCCTGCCTTCTCCTCTTTGAATACTCCTCTTCGCCGACAATCCTTACCCGGTTTTTCGCTTCATCCTTTTCCAGATACCCCTTTATGTGCATCCTTGCCCCGACTTCCATCTCTCCGGATACCATGCACAGATATTCTTTTTTGATGCTTCGATTTTTGATGCATGCATTCAATACCTGTAAACCGCGCAGGCTCTTTCCGAAAATCACGATCCCCGATGTATTGCGATCCAGTCGATTGCAGACGGAAGGTGTGAACACTTTATCAAACGCCTCTCCCCGCGCATCCTCCATATAGGAAATCAGCATCTCATTCAGCGAAACATCCGTGGGCTTTGATTTCTGCGACAGCATATTGACGGGTTTGTTGTACAGGATGCAGTCCTCATCTTCATAAAGAATGCCTTTTCGAAAATCGGCGGCCGATGGTTTCCCCCCTTGCCGTAAGAATCCGCCTTGACCGCGCAAACCCGATGTATTTTTCAAATCATCGCTCTTACTTTGCGGCTTTGATGTGTGAAATTTCTCGACCGTTTCTTCGGAAAGCCACAGTTTTACGCGATCTCCTTTTTCGATTCTTTCATCCCCTTTGCATTTTTTATCATTCAGCACAATATTCTTTTTTCGCAGCATTTTGTAGATAAAACTCTTGTCGGCCTTATCCAGGTATTTCGCAAGAAATTTATCCAGTCTTTGATTTGCCGCATTCTCGTCGATCACGATCTCTCGCATATCCCACCTTTTCTACACGGACAAACTTTTTAATATGCTGCCGACACTCTTCGCCCCCTGTCCGGTTTCATCCGTCGGCGAACATTTTTTGACATGAGTCAAAAACAGGTCGAAATCCTCATAAATGAAAATCCTGCATGTCAGACGATTCAGACGAAGATTTTCTTCGATCAGGGTTTCCGCCTTTTTGGTATCCATTCCCTTTTGGGACAGATACAAAAGTGCCTGATTATCGTGCACCAGACAATAATCCAGGGGCAGAATCATTTCCCGAAAGGTAATAATCAGATCAAAGAGCAGAAGTCCTCTGTCCGCAAAACCTTGAACCATGTCTTTCTGCGAACGATCCGGAGTTCGGTACTTCCAAACCGCCAAAAACGGCGCTGCCAGATTTGCCATCGGAAGGACTGTCAAAACAGCCATGACCGTCAGAATATTTCGTGTCCCTTCGGTTCTACTCATTCGGGAGGCGATATACTGTGCCGCAATGGCAATGAGAAACAGCAAAATCAGTATTCCCGTTTTTCGCTTGTAATAAGATCGATACCCGTATTCCCCTTTTTTCATGACATTTTCTCCGTATTTCGATTTTCACGGTTTTACATTCACCGTCCGGCGACTCGGTAAGCCGGATATTTTCAAAGCCCGGCTGACAATCCCCGCATTTTAAACGGAAAGCAGGACGGCTGTATTCCTATAATCCTCCATCGAATGCTCCACCATGATTTCCCGTTCCAGTCGCAGAAGGCGATTTTCATCGCTTTCAATGGCGCATACGCGAACCCCTGCCGCCTTCGCGGCACGAATCCCGACGATCATATCCTCAAAAACGAAGGCTTCCGTCGGATGCACCCTGAGTCTGTGCAGCGCTTCCAGATAGATATCCGGAGCCGGCTTATCATTTTCGACATCCTCTTCCGTGACAATGGCATCGAACAAATGCAGGATATCATGACGTTTCAACACGGCATGCACATTCTGTCGGGTATTGCTCGTTCCGATGGCGAGTTTTACCTTTCTCTTCTTCAACTGATGCAAAAACTCCTTTGCGCCTTCGATCAAATTGACCCGGTACTTGAATTCCGAAAAGCTCATATCATCCCAGTCCTGCATCATTTCTTCTCTGGTTCTCGGAATGTTGAAGTTTTCGGTTAAATAATCCGCTATTTCCCCGAATCCCTTGTTCTTAAAGTTTTTGGCGACTTCCTCCGTGAATTCATAGCCGTAGCGTTCCAGATACTCACGGTCAATCTTTGTCCAAATCCCCAAAGAGTCCACCAAAGTGCCGTCCAGATCGAATATGATTCCCTTGCAGTCTTTTAACATCGTTCCACACTTTCCTTCAATTTTTTCAATTCCTCATCGCACAATCCCCGATACTCCCCCACATTCAAATGAAGCTCATCGAGACTTAAACTCCCCATTCGAATTCTTCGAAGAAACACCACCTCGCATCCGATCTTCAAAAACATCCGTTTAATCTGATGAAATTTCCCTTCGCACACCGTAACCTCCGTTTTCGTCAAATCCGATTCTTCCATGACTGTATGATCTTCCTCGAGAATCTTCAAATTTGCCGGCAGAGTCCTTGTATTTTCATCGATCCATATTCCTTCCCGGAATCGCTCTGCGGCATCATCCGGCAGTGCTCCTTTGATGACGGCATAATAGGTCTTCTCCACATGATTCTTCGGAGACAGCAGACGATGTGCCAAATCCCCGTCATTGGTAATCAAAAGCAGTCCCTCCGTATCGATGTCCAGCCGCCCGACCGGCGCCAGACCCTTTCTGCTTTCTTTCACGATATCCATCACGGTTTCGTGCTTCTTATCCTCGGTTGCGGTGATCACACCCTGCGGTTTATTGAGCACATAATAGACGAATTCTTCAAATCGAAGAATTTCTTTTTTGTATTCAATTTCGTCCTTTTCGGTATCGATCTTGGTTTCCGGTTTTCTGACCGCCTTGCCGTTTACCCTGACATTACCGAATCCGATTTGTTTTTTCACTTCCGTTCTTGTGCCGATTCCGAGATTTCCCAAAAATTTATCCAAACGTAATATCATGCATTCATTCTCCATCCCGGATAATATTTGTTTTTCAGACGCAGCCCGCTTTGTTTTGCAAAACCGAGCGGATACGAATTGACGCAAATCAGACGATATCCGTCGTCCTTTTTTTGCCGGTCAAAATGAATCGCCATCTCGTCTTCGGATGACAGATCCACGGTTTCCCCTTTTAAATACCGAATCACACGGGGATCTTCCGGCGAAAGATTCAAAACTTTATCCCATTTGTCCATCGTAAGAAACATGGCAAGCGCCTGTGACGGCTCAAACCGCTCATGATGGATGCGCCCCAACAGCAGTCCGGTACGAAGATACCGCAGTTTCTCTGCAACACGATTGTCCTCCGGCAGATAGTAAATATACTCCCTGTTCACGAAAAAACGATGCGCATCCCAATTCATGTCCAGATGCCGCAGAAAATCGGTCACACAGTTCGGAAGTTTTGCCGGCTTTCGGTAATGCCCGGAAACTTCCGGCACATCCGCTTCCCCTCTTTTTTTCAGCCTGGATATAAAATGCCCTTCCCCTTTGATTTTATGCGGCAGGAGCCGTTTGACTCCCGGCAATGTTTCGGAATCCGTAAATCCTTCGTATTCTTCAATCGGATGGAGTTCAAAATCCGGATGTTTTGCCAGAAAATCCTGCAATACTTCCTCATTCTCCGCCACCGAATAGGTACAGGTCGAATAAATCAGAAATCCTCCGGGTTTTACCATCCTGGCGGCATGTTTTAAGATCTCCTTTTGAATCGGCACGAAATACTCGCTGCCTCGTTTGAGATATGCCGCAAAGACCGCCGTGTCCCTGCGAAACATCCCTTCTCCCGAACACGGCGCATCCACCAGTACTTTGTCGAAATACTTCTCATACACTCCGGCAAGCTTTGCCGGCTCCTCGCAGGTCAGCATGACATTGCCCACACCGCTGATTTCCAGGTTTTTCAAAAGCGCCTTGGCGCGGGAATTGCTCAGATCATTGCTCACAAGCACACCGCTCCCCTCCAGCATACAGGCAAGCTGAGTGGACTTTCCGCCCGGAGCGGCACACAGATCCAACACCCGATCCCCCGGCTTCGTCCCGCTGATCATGGCGGGCGTCATGGCGGACGGCTCCTGCAAATAGTACAGTCCGGCATAATAATACGGACTTTTGGACGCGCGCACTCCCTCCCCGATATAAAAGCCGGATTCGATCCACGGTATGGGCAAAAATTCGCCTTCCAGAAGATGTTTAAAGTCCTCTGTGCGAAGTTTTAAAGTGTTGACGCGCAATCCCGAATGCGCCGGTTCGCTCAGGCTCCTGATATAGAGAGGATATTCCTCCCCCAGGAGTTTTTGCATTTTTTTTATATAGTCAAGCGGCAAATCTTTTTCTGTGATCATACTGTCCCCATCTGTGTCAAAAAGGCACGCATCCGCGTGCCTTGAGTTTAACGGTTCTCATCATATACTTCCGGATTCATCTTTAAAAGCTGTTCCCGGTTCTGCTCCAGAGTGGTTGCGGACAAATTCAGGGAATTCATCATGCCGTTAAAACGCTCCTGTGCATCTCTCATGGAATAGGTTATGGTCGATGACACATTGGAGAGAACTTCATCCATATACCGGATGGTTCCGATGCGCACTTCCCTTGCCTGTTCTTCGGCATGGGAGATCATGGCATCACAATGCACTCTCGTTTCTTCCATTAACTTTTTGGCTTCTTCATACGCCTGCTGCATGATATCATGTTCATCCACCATGCGTCTGGCCTTTTCTTTTGCATCCTCCAGAAGTTTTGTGGACTGCACCTGGGCCTGACTGAGAATTGAATCTCTGTTGCTGATTACTTTTTGATACTGTTTGATCTCTTCCGGCTCACTTGCCTTCAAATCCTGCAAAAGATCCATGATATGCTCTTTATCGACAACAATCTTGCCCTTCGATAAAGCAGTCGGCTTACTGTTCTCTAACAACTCTTCAATCTCGTACAGAATGTCCACTATCCTACTCATCACCGCTCTCCTTTATCCTTATCTTTTCTCTTACCAATGCAGCCACCCGATCATCCACGAATGCGGAAATATCTCCCCGGTAGGATGCGATCTCCTTCACAATACTGGAACTCAAATACGAGTATTGCAAGTTTGTCGTCAAAAAGATCGTATCGATCTCCGGTGCCATAACCTTATTCGTTTGGGAAAGCTGCAATTCATATTCAAAATCCGTCACCGCTCTCAATCCCCTGACAATCACGGATGCGGCATTGTTTCGGGCAAAATCAATCAGCAGGCCGTCAAATGCCCGGACTTCGATATTCGACAAATCCTTTGTCAATTCCTGTATCATTTTAACACGTTCCTGTGTTGTAAACAAGGCGGATTTTGCACTATTCCTTAAAACACCCACAATAATCCGATCAAACATTCTGGAAGAACGTTTGATGATGTCAAAATGGCCATTCGTGATCGGATCAAAACTTCCCGGATAAATTGCTGTTCTCATGGTATTCACTCTTTCTCAAAACGATCCGTTTTCTCCCGGTCCCTGCAAACTCTCATTTTCCTCCGCGCTCGGAGCAGCATCCGAAATATCCGCACTATCCGTTTCCGGTGCAAGTGTTTCCTCCGGTTTTGTTTCCGCCTGCTTCAAATCTTCACTCGGTTTTTGAGATTGTGTTGCCTGCGTCGATGCATCGGCATTGTTCACCGTTTCGCCCGGCGCGATCGTCTGTGCTTCGGTAAGTTCCGGTGCGCTCTCCGAAGGTGTTTGTTCCGGTACGGTTTCCGTCACTCCGCCTCCGAAATGACAAAGCACGGGAAAACCCTTGCTGACATGGGCGAACAATGTCTTCGCAACGGAAGGAGGTAAATTAATGCAGCCGTGCGATCCCCCCGTCCGGTAAATCTGACCGCCGAATGCACCCCGCCAAGGCGCATCGTGGAATCCGATCCCCCGGTTGAAAGGCATCCAGTAATTCACCGGCGTGGAATAATCCTCACCATTCAAGGTTGCATTCCTCTGTGTGTAAGTGATGCTGTAAGCACCTCCCGGCGTCGCCCATCCTCTTGCCACATTCCCGGATACAAAACTCGAGGACAGGATCATATTTCCGTCCTTGTACAGATACATCTTCTGTGATGCGAGATCCACCTCCACATAGGAATTTCCGTAATCATTTTCCCCCAAAGATGCCGCCTTTTGGGAAAATTCCGGATCCCTTGACGTACTCTCCCCCGCCAGAATCAATTCCGAAATTTTGCCGGCTTCCGCGGATTGATTGACCTTCCATCCGTAATCCCCGCCCTTTACGGTCACGATTCGGCCGGCAGCTGTTTTGAGCGTCTTCGGTTTGTACGCGGTGTCATATCCCGGTGCAATCGTTTGTTTTACATACTCTCTCACCAGATCTTCATTCAGAGAGACCTCATTGTTTTCACCGACAGTGAGCCAGGTGTGAATCGTGTTTCCATCCAGAGTAATCCCCTTGGAATATTCGATGCGCACGTTTACAAGCTCATTCAGCCTTGTTCTGAGCGCTCTCAGTCCCGCATCGTTTGCAAAGACCGTCGGCGCGGCATATACATCGGCATCCGGCGTGTCCAGATTGATTTCATTCTTCAATGTGAGCATGGATTCGCGGATATATGCCTGTGTTTTTTGGATGTCCACGGTATTGCCCTGTACCTCCGGCACAATCACATATCCCTTGTCCGGTATGTACTCGGAAATCTTTGCATTCTCCGGAGAAACGAAATGAGAGCTGTCAAGCGCCTTCATCGCCAAAACCGCCTCCTGAAACTTCACATCGTCCAAAGCCGCACTCGTTTCAACTTCAAACTCCGTTATCCGGTTATTGTGCCGGATCCATGTCAGAATATCCTGATTCTTCAGGATATCCGTCACGGAATTGTCCGAAACATATCTCAGGCCGACATCCGTACCTTTCAAGATCTCATCCGCATTTCCTCTGGACTTGACGATAATCTGAAAGTTTGAGATCTCATCCCGGATGATCTGTTCAATCTCATCCGGCGTCTTATAGCTTGCGTCAATCCCGTTGATGAACGTGTTCGGAAAAAACTTGGTACGAAATGTCTGCGCGCGCACCACATAAGCAATTCCCAAAACCGCAGCCACAACCGTTATTCCGATTGCCGCCGTTTTCCATATGCCGCTCTTTTTCTGTGTCCGCATTCTGCTTCGCGGTTCCTGATCGGAAGGCATGTTCGTCCTGCTCATCTCCTCCGTTGCCGCCTCCGTCCGGTTGCCGTATCTTTCCATGACTCCTCCGTATATTCTACAGGCTCAATCTCTTCGCCTGTTTTGCCTGATAATCCGTAAATCGTTCCGTAAACCTTTGCCGCTGCTTAGTGTCAAGCTTTTGCATGTCAAACCATTCCACTGCCTGACCGGCAAGCTTGAGCATATCCGAATCGCTGTAAATATCCGCAATTTCAAATTCAAAATCTCCGCTCTGCGCCATCCCGAAAATCTCGCCCGGTCCGCGCATTCTCAAATCCTCATTCGCAATAAAAAAACCGTCGTTCGAATTCCCGACCACATCCAGTCTTTGTTTTGCATTGCCCTTGTCCGAGGTGCGCACAAAAATACAGTAACTCTGTACGTCGTTTCTTCCCACTCTTCCCCGCAGCTGATGCAATGCGGCAAGTCCGAAGCGCTGCGCGTCTTCAATCATCATTACCGTGGCATTTGCCACATCCACTCCGACCTCAACGACTGTGGTGCTGACCAGAATATCAATCCTGCCCTCTGCGAATTCCAGCATAATCTGATTTTTTTCTGATTCTTTCATTCTACCATGTAAACAGCGGATTCGAAACTCTTTTCCGAATTTTTCTTCCAGAATTTTAGCGTAATCCGACACATTGCAGGCTTCCAGACCCTCGCTTTCCTCGACCAGCGGGCAGATGACATATGCCTGATAACCCAGTCGAATCTGCTTTGCAAGATGTTGATACGCCTGATCTCTTTGTCCCTTCTCAATCACGGCGTTCTTGATCGGAAGCCGTCCCTTCGGCTTGCTTTCGATATAGGTAATGTCCAGATCCCCGTAAAGAATCACCGCCAAAGTCCGCGGAATCGGAGTGGCACTCATCACCAGAATATGAGGATTCTCACCCTTTTCCGAAAAAATCCGCCTTTGCCGCACACCGAAACGATGCTGTTCATCGGTGACCACCAGACCCAATTGCCGAAATACCACTCCCTCTTCCAAAAGGGCATGGGTTCCGATAACGATATCAATTTCACCTGCGGCAAGTGCCGAATACACCGCCTTTTTTTCCTTTTTTTTCATGGAGCCGGTCAGCATCGCAATATGCACCGCTTTTTTTAGCCCCTTTGTCAAATGCGAAATGCTTTTAAAATGCTGGCTTGCAAGCACTTCGGTCGGCACCATCACAGCCCCCTGATAACCGCTTTGCACCATGGCAAGAAGGGCAAACACGGCTACCACCGTCTTGCCCGACCCGACATCTCCCTGAATCAAACGATTGCATACATAGCCGGAGCGAAAATCCGAATAAATGTGATCGATCGCCTCCGCCTGTGCCGATGTCAGGGTATAGGGCAAAGTCTTTTCAAACTCCGCCCGAATCCCGTCGATATCCCCGGCTTCCACTCTCGATTTCATACCGAGCTTTTCTTTTTTTAATTTTCGGATATAGTATAAAAACAAAAAGAACTCATCAAAGGCAAGCCGTTTTCTCGCATGTACCGCCTCGTTGAAATCATTCGGAAAATGAATGCCGGAATACGATTTCGTTTCGTCCTGCAAGGCGAACTTTTCCAGAATCGAATCGGGCAAAAACTCCTTCATGCACGGCAGCGTCAGATGCAATCCGTTGTCAAAGATCTGCTCCGCATACTTTGTCAGAAGATTGTTGGTAATCCCTTTGGTCAGCGCATACAGCGGCCGCAATTTCCCGGAGAGTTTTTGATACTCTTCTTTCGTATACACGCTTGGATGATTCAAAACATAGGAACTCCCCTTTTTGGTCAGCCTTCCGACAAACACATATTTATGAAACTCCTTCAATGTACGGGAAAGAAACGGGCTGTTGTACCAGATCGCCTTCAGACTCCGGATTCCGTCATGAAGCACCGTCGATGTCAATGTATACTTCCCGGCTTTGGAATTCACAAAGCCCTTAACCGGAGCTGCAAAAATACAAATTTCAAGCTCCTCAAAAAGCACTTCGGGGATTTCTTTCGGAGCATCGTATTTCAGGTAGCGAACCGGCAGATGTTTCACCAAATCTTCCACCGTTCGAATCCCGAGCTTACTCAGGTTCTTCGCCGTTTTTTCTCCGATCCCCTTTAAATCCGTGATCGGCATGTCTGATCCTGCCATAACCCTCTTCACACCTCTTCGCCGACATGCTTCACGCACGAACCCCGATTTCGCAATGTCTGCCCTTATCCCTCCTGCCGCTTCGCCGATACTCCCGATCGAATCTCCTGCGACACAAAACTTCCCCGTCTACTCCACGGAAATCAGATAATAATAAACCGGCTGACCTCCGAATTCCACTTCCGCTTCCACATTCGGATGGCGCTCCAAAACCGCCTCCCGTATTTTGTTTGCATCGTCTTCACTGACGCCCTCTCCGTAATAAATGCTGATGAGGGAAGAATCCTCGTCCACCATCCGGTCGATCGCATCAATCGCGGTACCCTCGATGCTTTTTCCGACGCTGAGCATCCCGTGATCGCCGATTGCCATGATATCATTCTCTTCGATCTCAAAGCCGTCGATATTGGTATTGCGGATGGCGTAGGTCACCTGCGCCGACTTGACAAGCTCCATCGCCTCCAGCATCGCCGATTCGTTCTCTTGTACATCCCGATCCGGCATAAACGCAATCATCGCCGAAATGCCCTGCGGTATGGTCTTGCTCGGAATCACGACAATCTTTTTGTCCTTTGTCATCCCCGCCGCCTGATTTGCCGCCAGAATGATGTTTTTATTGTTCGGGAAAATAAAAATATTCTTTGCATGTACCTTTCCGACGGCTTTCAGCACATCGTCGGTGCTCGGATTCATGGTCTGACCGCCCTCGATCAGTTCATCCACGCCGATGCCCCTGAACACTTCCGAAAGTCCCTCTCCGACCGATACCGAAATGAAGCCGAATTCTTTCATCGGCTCATTCGATTTCTTTTTCGCATCCTGCGCCGCCTGCTCCTTCGCAAGCTTTATGGAATCCTGAATCAAACGTTCATTGTGCTCTTCACGCATATTGTCGATCTTCATCCTGGACAGTGAACCGAAGGTAAGCGCCTTTTGGATGGCAAGACCCGGATCATTGGTATGCACATGAATCTTTACCACCTCGTCATCGGCAACGCATACGATGGAATCCCCGATGGATGATAAAAATCCTTTGAATTCGTCCTCCGCATCCTCCGAAAATTCCTTCTCCAGATTGATGATGAACTCGGTACAATAGCCGAACTTGATATCGGAGGTGTCCAGATGCTCCAGACTCATCGTTTCCTGCTTTGCAGGCGACGGCTGTTTTTGCACAACCTCGACTCCATAATCCACTTCCTTGCCTTCCAGCACGTCCAAACAGCCCCGAAATATCTGCATCAGACCCTGTCCGCCGGAATCCACAACACCGGCCTGCTTGAGCACCGGCAAAAGCTCCGGTGTATTCGCAAGCACGAGATTGCCCTCTTCAAAAATCTGCCTTGCCATCTCCACGATGTCGGTTGCCGTCTCGGCAAGCTCCGCCGCCTTGTCGCTCATCCCTCTGGCAACAGTCAAAATCGTACCTTCCTTCGGTTTCATAACCGCCTTGTACGCGGTATCGGTTGCTCTTTGAAGCGCCTTTGCAAGCAATGCGCAGGTCACCTTTTCCTCTCCCGAAATCGCCTTGGTAAAGCCCCGCAAAAGCTGTGAAAGAATCACCCCGGAATTCCCTCTGGCACCTCTGAGTGAGCCGGAAGAAATCGCCTTACAAAGAGATTTCATGTCGAGTTCTTCCAAAGAAGCGACCTCCCTTGCCGCTGCCATGATGGTCATGGTCATGTTCGTTCCCGTATCGCCGTCCGGCACCGGAAATACATTCAACTCATTAATCCATTCTTTCTTTGATTCCAAACTCTTTGCGCCTGCCAAGAATGCCTTCTTCAGCAGTAACACATCAATATGCTGCAATTCCACGAAATGTCCTCCTTAGTCAATTACTCTCACGCCTTCGACGAAGACTCTGATATCCGAAACCTTCAAGCCGCAAAACTCTTCCACCTTATACTTTACGGTTTCCATCAAGTTGTCGGTAACGGCACTGATGCTCACACCATATGCCACGATCACATGAAAATCGATGGAAATATTGTTGGCATCGTCGATCTTTACCTCAATACCCCTTGTCATACTCTCCCGTTTTAAGAGTTTCACAATGCCGTCTCTGACGCTGATGGCTGCCATGCCCACTATTCCAAAACATTCCACCGCCTGCAGTCCGGCAAAATGTGCGATCACTTCAGGTTTGATTTTGATTACGCCATACGCATTATGGACCTTCACATTATTCATCGTCTTTCTCCATTCTCTGTCGGATTAATCCGGCAAAACGGCATACCCCGCCTGCACGCACGAAAAGATTTCGCGAAACCGCGTGCTTCAAAGCGTTTGCCATGCCGAACTTCAGCTATATTATAGCTTATTTTAAGATAAATGGAAAGTAAATTTAATTGCTTACAAGTTTTAATGCAAAATCCGCGAATTTCCCAAAAAAGGAAGGTGCAATCGCATTATGATGCGGTACTCCCTTTTCAAACGGTTAAAATCCGGCCATACAGCCGGATTTTAACTCCCGTTTTGTCAAAAATCATGCATTTGTACGGCATCCCGTCTCATCTCGCGTCTTAGGGAAACGCTGATTAAATCAGCGCTTCCTTAGTTTTCCTCTTTCTTTTTCTTGAGGTATCCTCTGATCGCAAGGACTTCCCCGGCAATCAAAAGCAGTCCCGCCGCCACATTAAAACCGATAAATACCTTGGTCATATTGTCCATCTTTCCGTACGGATCGCCGTTTGCATACACGCCGCTGTTTACAATCGTGTACAGGATATTCTTGGACGCCTGCCGCATCGCCTTGGTCACGGTTGCGCTTTGGTTTGCAAATACGTCCGATGCATTGGCTCCGAATCCCAGATTCAGGTCATTTCCGTTGCGAACGGATTTGTCGGAAATCATATAACCGTAAGAACCGTCATAGTCCGTAATCACCATGCCTGTAAAGCCCCATTCGCCGCGCAGCACATCATTGAGCAAATCCGTATTGGAACATGCCGATACGGTTCCGATGAAATTAAAGGCACTCATCATGCCCATGCCCTTGCCCTCGTATTTCTTCACCGCAATTTCAAACGGTTTCAGGTAGATCTCACGCAGTGCCTGCTCGGTGGTAAAGGTCAGCAGGAATGCATTGCGATTGGTTTCCTGATCATTGAGTGCGAAATGCTTCATGTACGGATACACCTTATTGGTTGCCGCGCCGTTGACCTGTGCCGCAGCCAGATGTCCCGCCAGCACGCCGTCTTCGGAATAGTACTCGAAGTTTCTGCCTGCAAACGGGCTTCTGTGCGTATTTCCGCCCGGTCCGTACCAGCCGTAGTAACCCACATCCGCAAATTCATTACTGATACCCACGCCGATGTCATAAAGCAGCTGTTTGTTCCAGCTTTGCGCCATCAGAATTTCCGCCGCATAGGATGTGCCGTATACCTGTGTAATAAAATTGTTGAGTCCCGCTGGACCGTCGCAGTCCGAGGTTGCAACCTTTCCGATGGATTTGATTTCCGCCGTTTTCCAGCCACCCATATTGATCAGTGTCGTCAAGTCTTCAAATGTCATTTGATCAAGGAGTTTCTCCCATCTCTCATCCGTGTACTCCGCTCCGACAAGATCATGCAGCTTCAATCCGTTCTTTGCCCCAAGGGTCGGCATTGTATCGGACGGATCGTCAAACTTCGCGGAATCGTAGAATGCAAATGCCTCGGCCTCCACCTGCTTTCTGACTTCATCGCTCATGATGTATGCAGACT
>JBHAEV010000121.1:0-12363 GCA_041855735.1 Lachnospiraceae bacterium | reverse complement strand
TCATCGATTTTAAGAGAAATGCAAAGGACGGTATTCCGGCAAAGGTGGTTTCCATCGAATACGATCCGAACAGAACGGCGAACATTGCTCTGATCTGCTATGCGGACGGCGAGAAGGCATATATCCTTGCGCCTCAGGGTTTGGCAGTTGGAATGAAGATTATGAACGGAGAGACGGCGGAGGCGAAAATCGGTAATTGCTTACCGCTTGCGAATATGCCGATCGGTATCACCGTACACAATGTGGAGCTTCATCCGGGCAAGGGCGGACAATTGGTTCGTTCCGCAGGTACTTCCGCTCAGCTCATGGCGAAGGAAGGAAAGTACGCAACTTTGCGCATGCCGAGCGGTGAGATGAGAATGGTTCCGATCAACGGTCGTGCGACCGTAGGCGTGGTGGGAAATGGCGACCATCAATTGGTGAACATCGGTAAGGCGGGAAGAAAGCGCAATATGGGAATCCGTCCGACCGTTCGCGGTTCCGTAATGAACCCGAATGACCATCCTCACGGAGGCGGTGAAGGAAAGACCGGTATCGGTCGTCCGGGTCCTGTTACCCCTTGGGGCAAGCCGGCACTCGGTCTGAAGACCAGAAACAAGAAGAAACATTCCAGCAAACTTATCGTAAGAACAAGAGACGGTAAGGGCGGTTCCAGATAGAAGGAGGAAGAAAAATGTCACGTTCATTGAAAAAAGGACCTTTTGCGGACGCAAGTCTTTTAAAGAAGGTTGATGCATTAAATGCGAGCGGTCAAAAAACCGTGATTAAGACTTGGTCACGCCGTTCCACCATCTTCCCTCAGTTTGTAGGTCATACATTCGCCGTTCACGACGGAAGAAAGCATGTTCCGGTTTATGTAACCGAGGATATGGTCGGACATAAGCTTGGTGAGTTCGTAGCTACGAGAACATACAAGGGGCATAAGTCTGATGACAAGAAGGCAGGCAGATAATAGAAAGGTTTTGAAAGGAGGTTTCACCAATGGCAAGAGGACATAGATCCCAGATCAAAAGAGAAAGAAATAAAGTAAAAGATACGAGACCGTCAGCAAAGCTTTCATTTGCCAGAGTTCCTGTGCAAAAGGCTTGCTTTGTACTGGATGCAATCAGGGGCAAGGATCTTGCTTCAGCACTTGCAATCGTTTCCTATAATCCTAGATACGCTTCGACATTGATTGAGAAATTGCTCAAATCGGCAGCGGCAAACGCGGAGAACAACAATCACATGAATGTGAACAATTTGTATGTGGCGGAGTGCTATGCCGGCAACGGACCGATTATGAAGAGAGTTAAACCGAGAGCACAGGGTAGAGCTTATCGCATTGAAAAGAGGATGAGCCATATCACTGTAGTACTTGATGAAAAGTAAGGGAGGCTAAGATGGGACAAAAAGTTAATCCACATGGCATGAGAGTCGGCGTAATCAAGGACTGGAATTCAAGATGGTATGCGGACAAGGATTTTGCTGATTATCTTGTTGAAGATTACAATATCAGAAAATTCCTGAAGAAGAAATTATACGATGCGGGGATTTCGGATATCGAAATCGAGCGTACTTCCGATAAACTGAGAGTGATTCTTCATACGGCAAAGCCGGGTGTGGTAATCGGCAGCAAGGGTGCGGCAATCGAAAAGATCAAGGCGGAAGTATCCAAGATGACCGACAGGAAAGTGTTTATCGACATCAAGGAAATCAGAAGACCGGAGACGGATGCGCAGCTTGTTGCGGAGAACATCGCAAAGCAATTAGAGGATCGTGTGGCATTCCGTAAGGCAATGAAGTCCACGATGGGAAAGAGTATGAGAGCCGGAGTTCTGGGTATCAAGGCATGCTGTTCCGGACGTCTTGGCGGCGCGGACATGGCACGTACGGAGTTTTATTCCGAGGGTACCATTCCGCTTCAAACATTGAGAGCGAATATCGTATACGGATTTGCGGAGGCGGATACCACTTACGGTAAGGTGGGTGTTAAGGTTTGGATTTACAAGGGTGAGGTTCTTCCTACCAAGACAGAAACTAAGAAGGGAGAAGACAACTAATATGTTAATGCCAAAGAGAGTTAAACATAGAAAGCAGTTCCGCGGTTCCATGGCAGGCAAGGCTCTTCGCGGAAATACGATTTCCAACGGTGAGTACGGCCTTGTAGCGCTGGATCCGGTATGGATCCGTTCCAATCAAATCGAGGCTGCCAGAATTGCGCTGACACGTTATATCAAGCGTACCGGTAAAGTATGGATCAAGATTTTCCCGGATAAGCCGGTAACGGCAAAGCCGGCGGAAACCCGAATGGGTTCCGGTAAAGGTTCGACCGAATATTGGGTAGCAGTGGTTAAGCCGGGCAGAGTATTGTTCGAAATTGCAGGTGTTAACGAGGAAACGGCAAGAGAAGCACTTCGTCTTGCAATGCACAAGCTTCCTTGCAGATGCAAGATTGCTTCTAAGGCTGAGTTAGAAGGCGGTGAATCAAATGAAAACGAATAACTATGTAAATGAATTAAAGAATAAGACTTTAGTGGAGTTGAATGAGGAATTGGTTTCCGCGAAAAAAGAACTTTTCAACTTGAGATTTCAGAATGCGACCAGCCAATTGGACAATACGGCAAGAATTTCGCAGGTGCGTAAGAACATTGCCAGAATTCAAACAGTGATCACTGAAAAAGCGAAGTTAGCATAGGCAAAAAGGAGACAAACGTGGAAAGAAATCTTAGAAAAACAAGAATCGGTAAGGTTACCAGTGATAAGATGGATAAGACAATTACCGTTGCCATTGAGGATCACGTAAAGCATCCACTCTATGGAAAGATTATTAAGAAGACCGTGAAGTTCAAAGCGCATGACGAGAAAAACGAGTGCGGAATCGGTGATACCGTAAAGATTATGGAGACCAGACCTCTTTCAAAAGATAAGAGATGGAGACTTGTAGAGATTATAGAGAAGGCAAAATAATTAGAGAGGAGTATCCGGCATGATTCAGCAGGAAACAAGACTAAAGGTTGGCGACAACACCGGTGCAAAAGAGTTGCTTTGCATTCGCGTGCTTGGCGGTTCAACCAAGAGATATGCTCGCATCGGTGATGTTATTGTAGCTTCTGTTAAGGATGCAACGCCCGGCGGTGTTGTAAAGAAAGGTGATGTTGTGAAGGCGGTTGTGGTTCGTACCGTGAACAGCACTCGTCGTAAAGACGGCTCATACATCCGTTTCGATGAGAATGCGGCAGTAATTATCAAGGAAGACAAGACACCAAAGGGCACTCGTATCTTTGGACCAGTAGCAAGGGAGCTTCGTGACAAGCACTATTTTAAAATAGTATCGCTTGCTCCTGAAGTATTATAAGGAGGTCTATCGTGCATAAGATTAAGAGAGATGATATGGTTCAAATCATATCAGGCAAAGATAAAGGTAAGTCGGGTAAGGTCTTAAAGGTAGACACAAAGAAAAACACGGTAATCGTGGAAGGCTGCAATATGCAGACCAAGCATGCGAAGCCGAGCATGGCAAATCAAAACGGCGGAATTATCGAGAAGGAAGGTGCATTGGACATTTCCAATGTGATGCTTCTCGTAGACGGCAAGCCGACCAGAGTCGGATTCCGGATTGAGAACGGCAAGAAGGTTCGTGTGGCAAAAAAGACCAATAAGGTAATCAACTAAGGAAGGAGGAATATTAAGTGGCAAGACTAAGAGAGTTTTATCAAAGCGAAATCGTTCCGAAGATGACCGAAAAGTTCGGCTACAAGAACACCATGCAAGTGCCGAAGCTGGATAAGATTGTCATCAATATGGGTGTCGGCGAAGCAAAAGAAAATGCAAAGATTCTTGACTCGGCAGTTAGAGACTTAGAGATTATCTCCGGACAAAAGGCTGTTATCACCAAGTCAAAGAAATCCATTGCGAACTTCAAATTAAGAGAGGGTATGCCGATCGGATGTAAGGTGACACTTCGCGGTGAGAGAATGTATGAGTTTGCGGATCGTTTGATTAACCTTGCTTTACCTCGTGTTCGTGACTTTAGAGGAGTGAATCCGAATGCGTTTGACGGAAGAGGAAATTATGCGCTCGGAATCAAGGAGCAATTGATTTTCCCGGAAATCGAATACGATAAGGTGGATAAGGTTCGCGGTATGGACGTTATTTTCGTTACAACCGCAAGAACCGATGAAGAAGCAAGAGAATTATTGACATTGTTCAATATGCCATTTTCAAAATAACAGGAGGAATCAAACATGGCAAAAACCGCAATGAAGATTAAGCAGGCACGTCCGGCCAAATTCTCAACCAGAGAATACAACAGATGCAGAATTTGTGGTCGTCCACATGCTTATCTCAGAAAATATGGTATTTGTAGAATTTGTTTCAGAGAATTGGCATACAAGGGCCAAATTCCGGGAGTAAAGAAAGCAAGCTGGTAGGCACTCGGCACTAAAGAACGCCGGCGGAAGAAGCGATGCGTTCAGTGCGAAAGCCCGTCCCGATATTCGACAGGCGAAATACACAAAAGGGACGAAGTACATTAAAATTCAGTATAATTGATAAGGAGGCAAAACTCATGACTATGAGCGATCCAATTGCAGATATGCTTACCAGAATCCGTAATGCCAATACTGCAAAGCATGACGTAGTTGATGTTCCTGCATCCAAGATGAAAATTGCAATCGCAAATATTCTGGTGGATGAAGGATATATAAAGAAATATGAACTCATTGAGGACGGCGTACATAAGACCATTCGCATTACCTTGAAGTACAATGCGGATAAGAGTGTAAGAATCATCAAGGGTCTTAAGAGAATTTCCAAACCGGGTCTTCGCAAGTATGCCAATACGCAGGACATTCCGAAGGTTCTCAACGGCCTCGGTACAGCCATCGTTTCCACCAACCAGGGTGTGATCACCGATAAGGAAGCGAGAAAACTCGGAGTCGGCGGAGAAGTAATTGCATTTGTTTGGTAATGGATACCGGGAGCATTGCTCCCACAACCTGAAAACTTGGACAAGTGTCCACGATAAATTTAAGGAGGAACAGGCATGTCACGAATCGGAAAGATGCCAATCGCGATTCCTGCCGGTGTAACGGTAACAATCGCAGAAAATAATCATGTGACGGTAAAAGGTCCGAAAGGTACTCTGGAAAGAGAGCTCGCTCCGGAACTTACCATCAAGCAGGAGGGTGCCGAGGTAATTGTAACAAGGCCGAATGATCTCAAGAGAATCAAATCTCTCCACGGTCTCACCAGAACTTTGATTTCCAATATGGTGGTGGGTGTTACCAATGGCTATGAGAAGGTGCTCGAGGTAAACGGAGTCGGCTACAGAGCGGCAAAGCAGGGAAACAAACTGGTATTGTCACTCGGATATTCCCATCCGGTGGAGATGGTGGATCCGGACGGAGTTACCACGGTGCTGGACGGACAAAACATCATTAAGGTGCAGGGGATCGATAAGGAAAAAGTCGGTCAGTTTGCAGCGGAGATCAGAGATAAGAGAAGACCGGAGCCGTATAAGGGCAAGGGTATTAAGTATCAGACCGAAACTATCAGACGTAAAGTCGGTAAGACCGGTAAGAAATAATAGGAGGGTAGGATAATGGTTAACAAGCAATCAAAGAGCGAGCTTCGCATTAAGAAACATCAGAGGCTGCGCAATCGTTTTTCCGGGACTGCCGAAAGACCACGTTTAGCGGTATTTAGAAGCAACAACCATATGTACGCTCAAATTATTGACGATACTCTTGGTCGTACCCTGGTTGCCGCTTCCACCGTTGAGAAGGCGGTGAAGTCGGAGCTTGAACACACCAATGATAAGGATGCTGCCGCTTTCGTCGGAAAGCTTGTGGCAAAGAGAGCGCTGGAGAAGGGCATTGAAAAAGTGGTGTTCGACAGAGGCGGATTCCTGTATCAGGGTAAGGTTGCGGCACTGGCTGATGCGGCACGTGAAGCCGGCTTACAATTCTAAGAGAGGAGAATGAAAAATGAAGTCTAAGAAAATTGATCCGACGAAGTTAGAACTGACTGACAGAGTTGTTGAAATTAAGCGTGTATCAAAGACCGTTAAGGGTGGACGTACGATGAAGTTCTCGGCTCTTGTAGTTGTGGGAGATAAGAATGGTCATGTAGGTGTCGGACTCGGCAAGGCGGGAGAAGTTCTGGAAGCGATTCGCAAGGGCAAGGAAGCGGCATCCAAGGCACTGGTAGAGGTGAATATCGATGACAACAGAAGCATTCACCACGATTATCTGGGCGAGTTCGGAAGCGCAAAGGTGCTTTTGAAGAGAGCTCCGGAAGGTACCGGTGTTATTGCGGGCGGTGCGGTTCGTGCGGTTGTGGAGCTTTCGGGTATCGGTAATATCCGTACCAAGTCGCTCGGATCCAACAATAAGACAAATGTTGTACTTGCAACACTCGAAGGTCTTACAGCAATTCAAACTCCGGAGGAAGTTGCCAGATTACGCGGAAAGTCCGTTGAAGAGATTTTAGGGTAATAGGAGGACAAAATGGCAGATAGAGTAAAAATCACATTGGTGAAGTCTCCGATTGGTGCGATTCCGAAGCATAAAGCAACCGTAGAGGCTCTGGGACTGAGAAAATTGAACAAGTCTGTGGAAATGCCGAATAACAAAGCGATTCAGGGCATGATTTGGCATATCAGACATTTGGTAAAAGTAGAAGAAGTTTAAATAATGTAAGAATGGAGGTGCAGTCATGGATTTATCAAATCTACAACCTGCGTTAGGTTCCAAGCACAGCAACAATTTCAGACGCGGCCGCGGACACGGTTCCGGTAACGGAAAGACGGCAGGCAAGGGACACAAGGGTCAAAAGGCACGTTCCGGCGCGACCAGACCCGGATTTGAAGGCGGTCAGATGCCTTTGTACAGACGGATTCCGAAGAGAGGATTTACAAATCGCAATTCCAAGGAAATCGTCGCAATCAATGTGGATGCATTGGAGCGTTTTGAAAACGGAACGGAAGTCAGCATTGATCTGCTGCTGGAGAGCGGCGTAATCAAGAATGTGTATGACGGCGTAAAGATTCTCGGAAACGGGGAATTGACCAAGAAGCTTACCGTAAAGGTAAATGCAGTAAGCGAAGGTGCTAAGGCAAAAATCGAAGCTGCAGGCGGAACTTGCGAGGTAATCTGATATGCTGAATACGCTCCGTAATATATTTAAGACAAAAGACTTACGCAATCGTATTTTCTTTACTTTTTTGATGCTGTTGGTCATCCGTTTCGGAAGCAATCTTCCGATTCCGGGTGTAAATCGTACTTATTTTCAAATGTTCTTTCAGCAACATACCGGGGATGCGTTGAATTTCTTCAATGCCATGACCGGCGGTTCGTTTGAACAGATGAGTGTGTTCGCATTGAGCATTTCTCCGTATATCACCAGCTCGATTATCATTCAGCTTCTTACCATTGCCATTCCGGCATTGGAAGAGATGCAAAAAGAAGGGGAGGACGGCAGAAAGAAAATCACGGCATACACGAGATATACGACGGTTGGTCTGGCTTTATTGCAATCACTTGCAATGTCCATCGGCTTTGGAAGACAGGGTCTATTGGTAAATTACGGAATTATAAGTGTAATCGTGGCAGTTTGTACAATGACTGCCGGCAGTGCATTTTTGATGTGGATCGGTGAGAGAATTACCGACAAGGGGATCGGAAACGGTATCTCCATGGTGCTTCTGTTCAACATCCTCTCCACCATGCCGGCGGATCTCGGCTCTCTGTATCAGCGTTTCCTTACCGGAAGCAGTTCCATCGCGATCAAGGTGGTTCTGGCGCTGATCATCATCGCCTGCATTGCGGCAATGGTGGTATTTGTCATCGTACTGCAGGATGCCGAGAGGAGAATCAAAGTTCAATATGCCGGAAAGCTTCAAGGCAGGAGCCAAAGTACGCATATCCCGCTGAAGGTGAATACCGCCGGAGTTATGCCGGTTATTTTCGCTTCGTCCATCATGTCGTTTCCGGTGGTGATTGCACAGTTTATGAACATAAACGAAGCAAGCATCGGTGGAAAGATTATTGCGACTTTGACTTCTTCAAACTGGGTAAAACCGGATCAACCTTTGTACAGCATCGGTTTATTGATTTATATCGTTTTGATCATTTTGTTTGCTTATTTCTACACTTCCATCAGTTTCAATCCGTTGGAAGTGGCCAATAATCTCAAGAAGCAGGGAGGAAGCATCAACAACATCCGGACCGGTAAGCCGACAAGTGATTATTTAAGCAGGATATTAAGACCGCTGGTATTTATCGGCGCATCCGGACTGATTATTGTCGCCGTGGTTCCGATCATTGTTTCCGGTCTGTTTTCCATCGGACGACTGTCCTTTACGGGTACATCCCTGATCATTATATCCGGCGTTGTACTGGAAACCTTAAAGGCGATTGAATCAAAACTGCTGGTAAGAAATTACAAGGGATTTTTGAAAGATTAATTACCGTAAAAAGTTATTTATATCAGAGGTATCCTGTACCGCCATGCGGTGCAGGAAAAATGAATCGACCGTCGGGACGATAACACGAGTTCAAAGCAGGAGATGAAAATGAAGATTATTATGCTGGGCGCTCCGGGAGCCGGAAAAGGGACACAGGCAAAGAGACTTGCCGAAAAATTTGCGATTCCGCATATTTCAACCGGTGATATTTTCAGGGCAAATATAAAAGCGGGAACCGAGCTTGGAATGAAGGCGAAGTCCTTCATGGATCGGGGCGATTTGGTACCGGATGAAATCACCATCGGAATGCTGATTGACCGAATTCAGGAAGAAGATTGCAAAAACGGATATATTCTGGACGGTTTTCCGAGAACCATTCCGCAGGCGAAAAGTCTGACCGAAGCACTTTCAAAGATGGGTGAAAAAATCGACTATGCCATTGACGTGGATGCGGCGGATGACGTGATTGTCGGAAGAATGAGCGGAAGAAGAGCCTGCGTCGGATGCGGAGCCACCTACCATGTTGTGACCATACCTCCCGCAAAGGTGAATGTGTGCGATGTGTGCGGCGGAGATCTGATTCTTCGTGAGGACGATAAGCCAAAAACCGTGCTCAAACGATTGGAAGTTTATCATGAAATGACTCAGCCCTTGGTGGACTATTACAGGGAACAGGGTGTTTTGGTTTCCGTGGATGGTGCAAAGCATTTCACTGAAACATTCGAGGATGTTTTAAAGATATTAAATCAAGGTTAGGAGATTGGCATGGCGATAACCATAAAATCAAGTCGGGAGATCGAACTCATGAAGGAGGCGGGAGCTGTTTTAGCCAGGGTGCATGAGGACTTGGGGAAAGCGCTCCATGCGGGTATGAGTACATGGGAATTGAACAAAATTGCGGATGAATTGATTCGCTCGCACGGATGCATTCCCACATTCCTCAATTATCACGGTTTTCCCGCATCGGTGTGTATATCCGTAAATGAGGAAGTGATTCACGGAATTCCGAGCAAAAAGAGAATACTCAAAGACGGGGATATCGTCAGCATCGATGCAGGCGTGACATGGAAGGGCTATGTTTCGGATGCGGCGCGGACACATGCCGTGGGCGATGTCGATGAGCGAACCGGGCAGTTGATTGAGGTGACTCGTCAAAGCTTTTTTGAAGGAATAAAATTTGCCAAAGCCGGCAATTTTATCAATGATATTTCATCCGCCATCGGTGACTATGCGCAAAGTTTCGGTTTCGGGGTGGTGAAAGAGTATGTCGGACACGGAGTCGGACGGAATCTGCATGAAGACCCGGAGGTGCCGAACTTCAGAATGAATACCAGAGGTGCAAAGCTTCGCGCCGGCATGACGCTTGCGATCGAACCGATGATTAACCTGGGAAGAGCGGAGGTTCGGGTGCTTGCCGACAACTGGACGGTGGTAACGGATGACGGACTGGCTTCGGCACACTATGAAAATACCGTACTGATCACCGACGGAGAACCCGAAATATTATCATTAATATAGGTAAGAACACAAACCTGAACAGTTATGATTTGGAGGTATTAATGTCTAAAGCGGACGTTATTGAAATTGAGGGAGTAGTGGTGGAAAAATTACCGAATGCGCTGTTCCAGGTGGAGCTGGAAAATGGGCATCAGGTATTGGCTCATATCAGCGGCAAGCTTCGCATGAATTACATTCGTATCCTGCCCGGTGATAAAGTTACGCTGGAAATGTCGCCATACGACCTCTCAAAAGGCAGAATAATTTGGCGTGAAAAATAAATAGGCAATCGGCTTGATTATTGTATTTTGCGGTGATATAATACTAGGGCGAATTGTTGCCATGCACGAAAGGAGAGTTACGATGAAGGTAAGATCTTCAGTTAAACCGATATGTGAAAAGTGCAAGATTATCAAGAGAAAAGGCTCGATCCGAGTGATTTGCGATAATCCGAAGCATAAACAAAGACAAGGTTAATCCTTGCGAATGGTTTCAGTACATAAGTACAGAGTTTATATGATTAAAGGAGGAGTACAACACAATGGCTCGTATTGCAGGCGTTGATTTACCGAGAGAAAAGCGTGTTGAAATTGGATTGACTTATATCTACGGTATAGGTGTTTCAAGCTCAAACCGTATTCTTGCAGAGGCGAAAGTAAATCCGGATACCAGAGTAAAGGATCTTACGGATGACGAAGTAAAATCGATTGCAGCTGTCATTGCAGAAACTCAGATGGTGGAAGGTGATCTTCGCAGAGAAATCGCCATGAACATCAAGAGATTGCAGGAGATCGGTTGCTATCGCGGAATTCGTCACAGAAAGAGTTTACCGGTTCGCGGTCAGAAGACAAAGACCAATGCAAGAACTCGTAAGGGTCCTAGAAAGACAGTTGCTAATAAGAAGAAGTAAGCGTTGCATGTTTTAATAACAGGAGCGTAAATATCAAAGAAAGTAGGTTAGTTTAGATGGCAAATAAGGCGTCCACCAAAAAGGTGACTAAAAAACGCGTTAAGAAAAACGTTGAACGTGGACAGGCACATATCCAGTCTTCATTTAACAACACGATTGTTACTTTGACAGATGCACAGGGGAATGCTCTTTCATGGGCGAGTGCCGGTGGTCTTGGATTTAGAGGTTCAAAGAAATCTACTCCATATGCGGCTTCGATGGCTGCTGAAACGGCTGCAAAGGCGGCTTTAGTACATGGATTAAAATCAGTTGACGTAGTGGTGAAAGGACCGGGTTCAGGTAGAGAAGCGGCGATCCGTGCGTTGGTTGCTTGCGGAATCGAAGTTACAAGTATGAAGGATGTTACACCTGTACCGCACAATGGTTGTCGTCCGCCAAAACGTAGAAGAGTTTAATAGGAGGTACTAAACAGTGGCAGTTAATAGAGTTCCCGTTCTTAAAAGATGCAGATCACTCGGACTGGATCCGTTATATATCGGTATTGACAAGAAGTCCAAAAGAAATGCAAAAAGAGCCAAATCCAAAATCAGTGAATATGGACTTCAGCTTCGTGAAAAGCAAAAAGCAAAATTCATTTATGGTGTGTTGGAGAAACCGTTCAGAAATTATTATGAGAAAGCCAGCAGAATGAAGGGTACAACCGGTGAGAACCTGATTATCCTTCTGGAGAGAAGAATCGACAATGTTCTTTTCCGCATGGGCTTCGGCAGAACAAGAAAAGAAACACGTCAGATCGTTGACCACAAGCATGTGCTGATCAACGGAAAGTGTGTGAATATTCCTTCTTATCTGGTGAAAGCGGGCGATGTTATCGAAATCAAGGAGAAGCACAAGTCCTCCACAAGATACAAAGAGGTGGCGGAGCAGACCGGCGGTCGTATGGTACCGGCCTGGTTGGATGCGGATCTGGAAAACTTGAAGGGTGTGGTGAAGTCCAATCCGTTAAGAGAAGAGATTGATATTCCGGTGAATGAGCTTCTTATCGTCGAGTTGTACTCCAAGTAATACGGCGGGTAGCGGGGTTTGCCCCTCTACGGTGCATAGAATTTTGCATGATGGATATACAGGCATTCGCTTGTATATTCATTGTGTTCTAATTTATTCTTGGAAATGAGTATAACGAAAAGGAGGGACTTCAGTGTTCGATTTTAAAATACCACAGATTGAGATAATCGATGTTTGGGGAGATCCGAATCATAAATTAAGATTTGTATGCCAGCCTCTGGAAAGGGGGTATGGAAATACATTGGGCAATTCTCTTCGGAGAATCATGCTTTCATCATTACCCGGCACAGCGGTAAGTCAGGTAAAGATTGCGGGTGTTTTGCATGAATTTTCATCCATTCCGGGTGTAAAAGAAGATGTGACTGAAATTATTATGAACATCAAGAACCTTGCAATCAAGAATACAAGTTCCACGAATGAAGCGAAAACAGCTTACATCAGTTTC
>JBHAEV010000120.1:0-7965 GCA_041855735.1 Lachnospiraceae bacterium | reverse complement strand
TTGGAAAATGTGGACTTTGAACAGGATATTCGAGAGCTTTTTATGGCATTTTTCCCGGGAGAAGGCTATAATTATGATGAAACGGTGCAAACGGAATGGATTTTTCGGGCAAAGACCGAAAACGGACGGATCATTGCAAGTCTGGAATGCAATGATGACGCTTTGAAGCGGCATCCGTGCTCGGAACAGGGGCAAAACCATTGTGTGCCGGTTTCTTTTGAAAGCTTGATTCATGATTCCAGACTGGATACCAAAAATGAATTAAAGCGGTCACTGTACGGTATGCTGTCGAAACGGACAGGGGCGAAACTTCCATGGGGGACGCTCACGGGAATCCGTCCGACCAAAATTGCGATGGAAAAACTGATGCAGGGTTTTTCGAAGTCGCAGGTGCGCGTATTTTTGCGGCAGAAATATCTGCTTTCGGATGAAAAGGCGAAGCTTTGTGTGGATACGGCTTTTACGGAAAAAACGATTCTGGAAAAAGTCGATTATGAGAACGGCTGGAGCCTTTACATCGGGATTCCGTTTTGCCCGACCAGATGTGCATACTGTTCCTTTACCGGATATCCGATTAAAGTGTGGGAAAAGCAACAAAAAGTCGATGAATACGTGGATGTCCTGTGCCGGGAAATCATGGAAGTTTCGAAACGGATGCATTCGAAAACATTGCAGACGATTTACATGGGAGGCGGCACACCGACTTCGATTCGTGCAAAGCAGATGGATCGGATTCTGAACTGCATCCGTGAACATTTCGATTTACGCCATTTGCTCGAATTTACGATCGAAGCGGGACGTCCGGACAGCATCACGAGGGAGAAGCTGGAAGTGATGACTGCACATGGGGTAAAACGCATTTCCATCAATCCGCAAACCATGAAACAAAGCACATTGGATTTGATCGGTCGACATCATAGTGCGGACGAGGTGCGAAAAACCTTTGCGCTTGCCAGAGAGGCGGGTTTTGACAATATCAACATGGACATTATTGTGGGATTGCCGGATGAAAATTTGTCGGATGTGGAATACACCATGCAGGAATTGAAAAAGCTGAAACCCGAATCCATCACCGTGCATTCTTTGGCGATCAAAAGAGCCGCAAGGCTGAATACCGAGAAAGAAGAGTTTTCAAAAAATAAGGTGCAGAATACATGGGAAATGTTGCATGCGACGGCAAAGGCCTGTGAGGAATTGGGGCTGCAGCCGTATTACCTGTACCGTCAAAAGAATATGGCGGGGAATTTTGAGAATGTCGGATACAGTCTGCCGGGGAAAGAATGTTTGTACAATATTTTGATTATGGAAGAAAAGCAGACCATCATTGCCTGCGGAGCGGGCACCAGCTCGAAAATCATTTTCCGCAGGGGAAATCGTCTGGAGAGAGTGGAAACGGTGAAGGACCCGAAGCTCTACATCGAGCGCATCGAGGAAATGATGGAAAGGAAATTTAAAAAGATCATGGAGGCAAATGACGAAAATTAGTGCATTTGCCGGGGAGAGAAGGAAACTATGGCATTGACGAAAAAACCGGTAAACGGAATGAGAGATGTGCTTCCGTCGGAGATGAAGTTACGGGATTATCTGATGGGAATCATCAAGGAAACCTATGCAAAATACGGTTTTGTAAATATCGAAACGCCGATTGTGGAGCATATCGAGAATCTGACATCCAGACAGGGCGGAGACAATGAGAAATTGATTTTCAAAATCCTCAAGCGCGGGGAGAAATTAAAGTTGGACGGGGAGATGTCGGAGGGGGATCTGGTGGACACCGGTCTGCGTTATGATTTGACTCTGCCCCTTGCCAGATATTATTCCAATAACAGTGCCTCGCTTCCGGCGCCGTTTCGAGCGCTTCAAATCGGCAGTGTGTTCCGTGCGGAAAGACCGCAAAAGGGGAGGTATCGCCAGTTCACCCAGTGTGACATCGACATTCTGGGGGATGAGTCCAATTTGGCGGAAATCGAGCTGATACTTGCGACAACGGATGCACTCAAAAAAATTGCTCCGGACAATGCATTTACCGTGCGCATCAACGATCGCCGCGTGCTTCGCGGTATGATGGAATTTGCGAATCTGGACATGAACAGGGCGGATGCGGTACTGATCACTCTCGACAAGATGGATAAGATCGGAGCGGAGAAAGTCGCGAACGAGCTGGAAGAGATGGGGTTTGCAGCCGAAAACATCCAAAGATACATGGCGTTTTTTGATACCGCTGAAGTCGATCCGATGGAAAGGCTTACAAAACTGGAGCAGGTTGCGGGAGCGGATGCGGGAGAGTTTTCGGATGCGCTTCGGAATCTCAAAACCATCATCGCTGCGGTTACGGCATCCGGGCGGATTCACTTGGAGTTTGACCCGACCCTGGTTCGGGGTATGGGGTATTATACCGGTACGATTTTCGAGGTCAGCATGGAAGGGTTTGCGGGCTCGGTGGCGGGCGGCGGAAGATATGACAGGATGATCGGAAAGTTTACCGGAAAAGATACGCCTGCCTGCGGTTTCTCCATCGGATTTGAACGCATCATCGGAATATTGACGGATCAAAAATTTGTACCTTTGTCCAATGGCGGCAAAAAAGCGATTTTGTTTGAAAAGGGAATTTCCGCGGATGTGCTCGGCAACATACTGGAGAAGGCGCAAAATGAGCGCAATCAGGGGAAAACCGTGCTTGTGGCAAAGATGAACAAAAATAAAAAATTCCAGAAAGAGCAATTGAATGCGGAAGGTTTTTTGGAGTTTGAAGAATACTACAAAGAGGGGTTAAAATAATGGAAAGAGTGTATATTCATGATCTTGCCAAATTTGCGGGTCAAAGAGTCAAGGTTTCGGGTTTTGTGGAAAATATCCGTGACAGTAAGGCGATGGTGTTTATCGTGCTGAAGGACATCACCGGAAAAGTACAGGTGACTTTGGAAAAGGAAAAAAATCCCGAACTTGCCGAAAAGCTTTCTGCGGTTACCGGAGACTCTGTGATTACGATCATCGGGGATCTGATCGAGAATGAGTATGTAAAAATGGGAGGGATGGAAATCATTCCGGCCGAAGCGGTGATTGAAAGCATTGCGGACGCCCTGCCGATCAATCGAAAAGAGATTCCGGCAACCAAGAAGAAAAAGGCGGTGGAGCGTTCCGGTGTGGATCAGAGAATCGATTATCGCTGGATCGATCTTCGAACCGAAGAAAATCAGCTGCTGTTCAAGGTGCAGACAGCACTCGTGAATGCCATGCGTGAATATCTGCTGGAGAATCACTTTCTCGAGATTCACACTCCGAAGCTTATCGGCGCGGCAAGTGAAAGCGGAGCGGATGTGTTTGAGGTGAAATATTTTGACACAAACGCCTACCTTGCGCAAAGTCCGCAGTTTTACAAGCAGATGGCAATGGCTTCGGGTTTTGAACGGATTTTTGAAGTCGGTCCGGTTTTCAGGGCGGAAAAGAGTTATACGAGCAAGCACACCACCGAATTTACGGGCTTCGATCTGGAAATCAGCTTTATTGAATCCTTTCATGATGTGATGGATTTGGAGGCGAATCTTCTCACCCATGCATTGAAAAAGGTGCATGAAAAATACGGCAGGGAGATTGCGGAAACATTCGGAATCGAGCTTGTGGTTCCGACAACTCCGTTCCCGGTTGTCACCTTGAAAGAATTGTATCAAGGTCTGAAGGACGATTTCGGATTTGAAGTGCCGGAAGAGGAGATGGATGATCTGACCACCGAAGCGGAAAGACTCAGTTTTGACTGGGTAAAGAAACATTACAATCATGAGTTTTTGTTTGTCACGGATTATGATGCCAAAAAGCGCGCGTTCTATCATATGAGAGATGAGGCGGGCATTCCGCAGGGATATGACCTGATTTGGCGAGGTGTGGAAATCACCACGGGTGCGCAAAGAGAACATCGCTATGAAATACTGAAAAAGCAGGCAATGGAAAAGGGACTGGAGAAAGATGTGGAATTCTATCTGGAATTCTTTAAATACGGCTGCCCTCCTCACGGCGGCTTCGGACTCGGTGTGGATCGATTGACCATGCTTCTTCTGGGACTGGGCATCAAGGATGCCATGTTTATTTTCCGCGGACCGAATCGACTGACACCGTAAATACGGATACCGAAACGGGATGATCTTATGAACAGAGTATGCAAGGCGGGGGACTGCTTTGGGTACTCTGTTTTTGTATCTTTTTTCGTCCGGATTTGCTTTGTGAAAGCTTTGTGAAAACGTGGAAATCGTAAAAAACTTCTGCTAAAATAGAAGCAATCGATGGAAAATTCGGATTTGCCCGACCCGGCAAAGGTATTTTGTCAAAGTCGGGCGATGTAATTGTTTCGAAAGAAAAACTTTGGAGGAAGGTTATGGATATGGTTAAGATTCTGGTTGTGGACGACGAAGAACGAATGCGAAAGCTGGTTCGGGATTTTCTGACGATCAAAGGATATAAAGTGGTGGAAGCGGTGGACGGAAAGGAAGCGATTCAGATCTTTTCGGGAGAGCCTTCCATCAATTTGATACTGCTGGATGTGATGATGCCGGTGATGGACGGATTTGAAACATTGAAGCAGATTCGGGAATTGTCCAAGGTTCCGGTGATCATGCTGACGGCAAAATCCGAGGAACGTGATGAATTGCAGGGCTTTTCGCTGGGAGTGGATGAATATGTAACAAAGCCTTTCAGCCCGAAGATTCTGGTGGCAAGAGTCGAGGCGATTTTGAGGCGAAGCATGGAAGTGAAGGATGAGATTATCGAAATCGGCGGCATAAAGCTGGATAAGTCCGCGCATCAGGTGCTGATCGACAACAAAGAGGTGGAACTGAGTTACAAGGAATTTGAACTTCTGAATTATTTCATGGAAAATCGCGGAATTGCATTATCCAGAGAGCGAATATTAAACAGCGTGTGGAATTATGATTATTTCGGAGATGCCAGAACCATTGACACGCATGTGAAAAAGCTGCGGGCGAAGATGGGAAACAAGGGCGAATACATCAAGACCATTTGGGGAATGGGGTACAAATTTGAAACAGTCGATTAGAACCAGATTTACGGCGCTGTTCGGAATATTTATCGCGATGATGATGCTGGTCATCATCATGGTCAATACCTTTGCATTGGAGTCGTTTTATCGAAATGCAAGGGTGCAGGAGCTGAGAAATGCATTTGAGCGGATTGACAAAAGTTTCTCCTCGAATATTGCGGAAGGCAAAACCGTCAAAGAGTTTGCAGGCAATGAGGAATTGCATCGGATTATCAAGGAGTATTCCACAAAATACAATATTTCCATCGCCATCATCGATTCCGTCACCAATACGGCTCTGCTTTCTTCCGAGAGAGACGGGGAAATTCTCTTTAAGCGGATTCAGGCGGGGATGTTCGACAGCAACAGCAACAATGAGCTTCGGGTGATTTACGAGGACAGCAACAATAAGATCTCTCTGCATAAAATCAATCGGGAACAAAACAACAGCGTAGCGTCGACCACCGGAGAGAAAAAATTGTACGATGAAATTCTCGGAGATGAACAGCAGATGGAGTTTATCGAAAGTCTGGGATATTTGGGCGACAATCAAACCATGATATTGATGAGCACGCCTGTGGCAAGTTTAAAAGAGAGCGTCAATTTGTCGAATCGATTCTTTATCTATCTCGGAATCGGAACCGTTCTTTTCGGTCTGATCATTATGTACTATCTGACCAGAAGAGTGACGCAGCCCATTCTGGAGTTGGCGGAAATTTCCGAGAGGATGGGAAAACTCGACTTTGCGGTGCGGTATGACGGTGCGGATGCGGATGAAATCGGAGTTCTCGGTCAGAATATGAATGTGATGTCCGGCAAGCTGGAGGCGACGATCAAGGAATTAAAAGAGGCGAATCTGAAATTGCAGGACGATATCAAAAAGAAGGATGAAATTGACAGAATGCGCAGGGATTTCATTTCCAATGTGTCGCATGAACTGAAAACACCGATTGCTTTGATTCAGGGATATGCCGAAGGGTTAAACGAAGGTTTGTGTGAGGATGAGGAAAGCAGAACCTATTATACCGAGGTCATTATCGATGAGGCGACGAAGATGAACACCATGGTGAAGCAGCTTCTGACGCTGAGTGCACTGGAATCCGGGGCGATTGAGATGGAAAAAAAGGAATTTGATATTGTGGAGCTTGCGGACGGTGTGGTGATGTCGACCTCCATTTTGCTGAACAATCGAAATGTAAAGATTCATTTTGAAGAATCCGGGCCGATTTCGGTTTTCGGTGATGAATTCAAAATCGAGGAAGCGATCACGAATATTGTCAGCAATGCCATTCATCATGTCAAAGACGGCGGGGAGATTCGTGTCACAGTCGTTAAAGAAAGGGAGAGGGTCATGGTATCGGTGTATAATACCGGAAATCCGATCCCGGAAGAAGATCTGGATAATTTATGGGAGAAATTTTACAAGGTGGACAAGGCGCATTCCAGAAAATACGGCGGCAGCGGAATCGGATTGTCCATTGTAAAAGCGATCATTGAAGCTCATGGCGGAGAGGTCGGGGTGTGTAATCTGGAAAACGGGGTAAAGTTCTGGTTTACATTGCTTCAGTCGGAGAAAGGGAAGAAAAAAGATGAGTAAAGTAAAAATTGTGATTCTGGACGGATTCACGTCAAATCCGGGAGATTTGGACTGGAATGAATTAAAAGAGCTGGGAGAAGTGGTTGTTTATGACAGAACATCAAACCGCGATTTCGAGGAACTAGTCAGACGCGCAAAAGATGCCGAGATTCTGATCGTGAACAAGATCAAGGTGACGAAAGAGCTGTTGGAATACTGCCAAAACCTCAGGATGATTGCAACATTGTCCACCGGATTCAATACCATTGATCTGGATGCGGCAAGGGAAAGAAACATCGTTGTGTGCAATGTGCCGGCATACAGTACGGAAGCGGTGGCACAGTTTACATTTGCCCTTCTGCTTGAAATCTGCAACCATGTCGGGGATTACAATCGCGAAGTAAAATCCGGAAGATGGGTTCAGAGCAAGGATTTCTGTTTTTACAGCAATCCTTTGATTGAGCTGAAAGATAAAACATACGGAATCATCGGGCTTGGAAGTATCGGCAAGACAGTGGCAAAAATCGCGGGAGCGATGGGAATGCAGGTCATCGCGTATTCTCCGAGGAGAACGCAGGAAGGAGCGGACTGTGCCGAATATGTGGACTTGGATGAGCTATACCGAAGAAGCGATGTGATTTCCATACATTGTCCTCTGAATGAAAGTACCGCGGGCATGATTGATAAAGAAAGCATTGCAAAGATGAAAGACGGCGTGATTTTGATCAATGTTGCAAGGGGACCGGTGATTGTCGAAGAGGATGTGGCGGCTGCCTTACAGTCCGGCAAAATTTACGGTGTAGGTGTGGATGTGGTCAGCGCGGAACCGATCCGGGAGGACAACCCGCTTTTGGAATGCGAAAACTGCTTTATCACACCGCATATCGCATGGGCAGCGAAGGACACCAGAAAACGATTGATCCGCATCGTAGCGGCGAATGTCAGGGGTTTTCTGGAAGGAAGGGTGCAAAATAAGGTGAATTAGAGGTCGCAAAACAAAATAATTAGAGGTCGCAAAACAAAATAGTTATTGACATCGGAATAAAATGTATGGTAAACTATAATTCCTCTTGAGGCAATCGGCAGAAAACGACGAGATTTAACGCCTTTGTAAAGTTTCGGTAATGAAAATGAAAAGAAGATTACAAAAACATAAAAAAGCTGTTGACAAAGTTCGAATGACATGCTAGAATGTTTCAAGTCACTTCGATGAATGAAGTGCGAACCATGACAATCAAAGATGAAACAGTACACACAACCCTGAAATTTCAAGAAGAATTTCAAAATTGTAAACATGAGAGATCATGAAGTACAACCGGTGACTTTTTTGAGAGAAGAAGTCACAACAGTAAAACGAGAAGCG
>JBHAEV010000119.1:0-9747 GCA_041855735.1 Lachnospiraceae bacterium | reverse complement strand
GGAGTAAGGAAGCACTGAACATGCCCTTTTAAGGGCAGCTGAAAATGTGGTGCAGCAGGCAGACTTTTCAGTGCGCCTTCCGGGCGCAAGCAGGTAACAGCCCCTTATAGGGGCAGAGCAAGCCACCGGCTAAGCCGGTGGCTTTGACTTTAGTGTAAAAGTCAAAAATTATGCGATTTATATAAAAAAGGAAACGGAATATTGTGCACATTGTAGGGATTGGAAGATGGTTAATTTTATATCAAATATATGCACACGATGTCATTTGGTAAGTATAACCAACGATTAACAGAAATATGGAATATATAAATGCTAAAAACTGTTTATGTATTACAAACATTTTGTGTTTTTTAAGATTGAAAGAAAAATATTGTAGATTACTTATGATATAATTGCGTATTTGATCCGTATTAATGTGATTTTTGACGATGAATAAATATAACAAACGATTGACATAATTGAAAAGAGTTGTTATATTAATTACAGCTTAATAAATAAGCAGCAGAGACTTAATGAATACCGAATACAGGAGGTAGTTTATGAAGAAATCAGTGATGAAGATGACGGCAACACTTTTGGTTGCGGCTATGACAGGCGGGCTTTTGGCAGGTTGTGCGGCAGGAGGAACATCGACAACCACAACTGCCGCAGCAGGAGATACCACAGCTGCCGCATCCGGTGAGACATCATCCGAGGCAACAACGGCAGCGGAGCCGGCTGCAAGCACCGGAGTGACGATTTCCATGCTGAATACAAAGGGCGAGATTCAAACCGCGCTCGAAGGATTGGCAGAGGTATTTGAGAGTGAAACCGGAATCAAACTTGAAGTAATCGCGGCAGGCACGGGAGAGAGTCCGTATACCAGAATTACATCCATGTACAATTCCGGTACGGCACCGACCATGGCGATTTTGGACACAACCGATGTCATCGCATTGGCGGGCGAATATGCTCTGGATCTTTCCGACAGCAAGTGGGTTGCGGAAGTCGGTGAAAGCGCAACAAAGATCGACGGCAAGGTTTACAGTTTCCCGTTTGCAGTTGAGGGAAGAGGCATTATTTACAATAAAAAGGCGATCGAAGATACATTGGGTAAAGAATTCGATCCGGATTCCATCAACTCCTTGGATTCGTTTAAGGCAATTCTGGAGGAGCTGAGAGCGGCAGGTATGGAAAATCCGTATGTTCTCTCCAAGGAGGACTGGTCACTCGGCGCACATCATCTCGGCTATGTGTATGATACATATGACGGTACAACTGCCGGTTCCGAGAAGCTGATTAACAGCCTGAAGGACGGTTCGGTAAAGATGCAGGATGTACAGGGATTCAATGATTTTGTGGATACTTTGGATGTCATCTTGGAATACAATGTGAACAAGGCAGATCCGCTCGGAGCAATTTATGAGCAGGATCCGATCTTCCTTGTGGATGGCGAGTCCGCATTCTGGGGCAATGGTGTTTGGGCATGGCCGAACCTTGCCGATGCGGGTGCAACCGTGGAGGATGAGTATGGATTCATTCCGTTTGTACTCGGAAACGATACCGAAAGTGTAGCCAATAGCGGAATCCAAGCTTCCCCGTCCAAACAGCTTATGGTAGATAAGGTGCAGGCAAGTGCGGAGCAGCAGGCGGCGGCACAGACATTCATCGACTGGCTGGTATTTGAAGAGTCCGGTCAGAAGGGATTGGTTTTGGATTGCGCCATTATTCCGGCGGCAAAGAACAATCCGTTTGAGCCGGTGGATCCGCTCGGCAAGGACATTGTAAAGAAGATGGCGGACGGCAAGGTTTATACATCCTCGTTCGTAGCGCCGGGAGATGCATGGTCGGTTTGCGGAGCGATTGTTCAAAAGTATGTGGCAGGCGAGTCTACAAAAGAAGAGATGGCAGAAAGCTTAAATGCATACTGGACTTCGCAGGAGTAGTTTTTGTAAAGTAAATAAATGGGTGTATGTCAGTTTTTGACAATCAAGTTTAATCTGACAAGGGCTGCTGCATGGTTAAAGAAAGTATTAGCTTGCGGCAGTCCTTTCTTAGTCGGATATCAAATGGAAAGGTGGTTGGATTATGGAAACAATGGGACGCAGTCGTGCGGATAAACTGATGAATTTTGCCATGTTTGCCCTTCCCGGTATTTTTGTTTTTGTCTGCGTAGTAATCATTCCGTTTTTATACGGTTTGTATCTGACGTTTACGAACTGGAACGGTGTCAGTGCGGTAAAGGATTTTGTCGGCTTTACAAATTATGTGTCCATGATGGCGGACAAAGAGTTCTGGACATCCATGGGATTGACTTTGAAATATGTATTTTTCTCCATTATCCTGGTGAATTCGATCGGATTTATTTTTGCATATCTTTTGACCAGCAATGTAAAAGGACAGAACTTCTTCAGAGCCGGATTTTTTACTCCGAATCTGATTGGCGGTGTTGTACTCGGATATATCTGGCAATTTATCTTTTCCAGAGTTTTGGTGAATTTGGGAGCGAGTATGAAAATCGGAATTTTCTCCAAATCATGGCTCTCCGATCCGGACAAGGCGTTCTGGACTCTGGTTATTGTTACCGTTTGGCAGATTTCGGGTTATATGATGTTGATTTATGTGGCGGGCTTTACGGGGATTTCCACGGATGTTTTGGAGGCGGCAAGCATTGACGGTGCAACCGGATGGAATAAGATAAAAAGCATCATTCTGCCACTGATGGTGCCGTCTTTTGTAATCTGTTTGTTTTTGACATTGTCCAGAGCATTTATGGTTTACGATATCAACCTGACACTGACCGGCGGGGAACCGTACGGAAGTACCAAGTTGGTGGCGATGCATGTGTACCAAACCGCATTTACATCCAGAAAATACGGTATGGGACAGGCGGAGGCCGTATTCTTGTTTATGGTGGTGGCAATTATTTCGGGAATTCAAGTGTATCTGGGTAAAAAGAGGGAGGTAGAAGCATGATGAATACAAATACAAAAGCGGTAAAAGTCGGAGGTACGAAGAAAATCACCTTTGATATTCTGACTGTCATCGGTTTGCTGATTGCGACCTTTTTCTATCTTGTGCCGTTTGCCATGGTGATTTTGAACTCTTTTAAAACAAAGCGTGATATCATAAAAAATCCGTTTCAGGTATTCGCACCGAACGGTCTTAGTTTCAACAATTACATTACCGCATTTACCAAGATGGAATATCCGAAAGCATTCGGCAACTCTTTGCTGATTACCGGGCTGTCCACGGTGATCGTAATCTTCTTGGCGGCAATGTGTGCATACTATATTGTAAGGGCAAATAATCTGCTTTCCAAACTGATTTTTTCACTGATGGTTGCCTCAATGATTATTCCGTTTCAGGCATTGATGATTCCGCTGGTGTCCATTTACGGCGCACAGTTGAATATGCTGAACAATCGTTTTTCCCTGATTTTCATGCATGTCGGTTTTTCGATGAGTATGTCCGTATTTATGTATGCGGGATTTATCAAGAGCGGGATTCCGATTTCCTTGGAGGAAGCGGCATACATTGACGGCTGCGGCAAGTTTGCGACATTCCGTATAGTGGTATTTCCGCTTCTCAAACCGATTACTTCGACTCTGGTGATTTTGAATGCGATGGCGTTTTGGAATGACTATCTTTTGCCGAGTCTGGTGCTTGGAAAAAAAGAATTGTTTACATTGCCTCTTTCCACCTATTCTTTTTATGGAACATACAGCTCGGATTTCGGCACAATTATGGCGGGACTGGTGCTGACACTGGCACCGATTCTGGTGTTGTACATCTTCCTGCAAAAACAGATTATCAGCGGTGTTGTGGCAGGTGCGGTGAAATCATGATATTGGAAATAAAAGCACAAAAGAAATTTTTGGCGGTTCCGGTGTATACATCGGATGTCAAAGAAGACTTGCAGGATTTGAAAATTTTTGTTTCGGAAAAGCAAATTTATGATTTTCGGATTCCCTACATAAGAAAAAAGAAACCGGATTATTTTGCCTATCTTCCGATCGACGCCTTTTTGGGGGAAACTCTGTTGATTGAAGCAGATTTGGGCGAGGAGTATTTCAACGAAATTCATCAAAGCGATGCTGAGGATTTGCCGAAGGAAAAAAGACCGGAATTTCATTATACGGCTCCGTACGGGTGGATCAATGATCCGAACGGTATGGTGTATCACAATGGGGTGTATCATTTGTATTATCAGCACAATCCGATGAATACGGAGTGGGAAAATATAAGCTGGGGGCATTGCATCAGCAAGGACTTGATACATTTTGAATACGTTTCCGATGTCATGTTTCCGGATGAAAACGGTACGATGTTTTCGGGATGCGGTCTGGTGAATGAGAGGGGCTGCTTCGGGCTTCCGAAAGATGCTCTCCTGTTTTTCTATACCGCCGCAGGCTCGGCTAATGCCATGAGTCGGGGAAGGGAATTCACACAAAGACTCGCCTATTCATTGGATGGCGGACAAACACTTGTGAAACACGACGGATTTTGCATGGAATGCATGGAGAGCCAAAACCGTGATCCGAAGGTGTTCTGGCATGAGGAGAGTCGAGCGTATATCATGAGTCTGTTTTTATCTGAAAATCGTTTCGCAATCTTTCGTTCCGAGGACTTGCGGCAATGGGTGAGAACCGATACGCTTTCTTATCCGCCGATGTGGGAATGCCCGGATTTGTTCGCACTCAAATCCGAGTCGGGGGAAGTAAAGTGGGCATTTATGAGTGCGGACGGATACTATTTCATCGGAGAATTTGACGGCTACACATTTCAAAGAGAAAGCGAAATGCAGGCAATGTATCGAGGCGGACTCCCGTATGCGGCACAGAGTTTTTCGGGAACGGGGGATCGGGTCATCAGCATAGCATGGCTGCGCACTGCGGACAAAGGGAAGAAGTATTCGGGCATGATGAGCATTGCCAGAGAATTCAGACTCGGAAAGGATGAGAGCGGTTATTATATTCATCAGAGCTTTGTCAAAGAAATGAACGAACAAATTCAATACAAAAACAATATGTTCATTGTGGAAGATGATGGTATAATAGAATCCATCAGCGCCGACGGAAGATTTTGTGAGGTGATTTTATCCTAATAAATCGGATTGCCGAACCGAAACAAAAATGATGCGGCTTTGATTTCAAAGTTTCAGTCAAGGAGGAGGGCGAGGCGAAATGGCGACAATAAAGGATGTGGCCAGAGAAGCCGGTCTGACGGTGGGGACGGTTTCCAGAGTTCTCAACAACCGCGGCTACATCAGTGAGAAAACGAGAGAAAAAGTTCATCGTGTGATGAGGGAATTGAATTATCGGCCGAACGAAGTTGCCAGATCGCTTTTGAGAAAGCGTACCGACAGCATCGGAGTGATTGTTCCGAACATCTCGCATCCGTATTTTGCCAGAATGATTCATTTTCTGGAGGCGGAGGCAGCGGAACATGATTTTCGGATGGTGCTGTACAATTCCCGCGGGAATCAACAGGTGCAGGAGAGGTATCTGGAGATGTGCAAGAGCAATCTGGTTTCCGGGATTCTGCTCTTTAGCGGGGAAGTGGATGAAAGGATTTTTTCCTCTCTGAAGATTCCGGTAGTGACGATTGAAAGATATGTGGAAAACACGACCGCATCCGTGGTGTGTGACAATCTGAAGGGCGGAGTGCTTGCCGTAAATCATCTGGTGGAAAAGGGGTGCAGGAATTTATTGATGCTTGCCGGAATCGGTACAAACGGAATGCCGGCGGACTATCGTGAAAAAGGCTTTCTGCACGCCTGTTCGCAGCATTCGGTATCGGGCAAGGTACACAAATTCAAATTGGATGAAAAACACATAGTGATGTATTACGAGGATATTGAATTCGCCTTAAAAAAGAATCCCGATGCGGACGGTATTTTTGCCGGTTCGGACCTGATTGCGGCTCAAGTGATACAGATCTGCCACAAAATGGGCATAAAGGTGCCGACAGATGTGAAGGTGGTCGGTTTTGACGATGTGAATATTGCATCATTGACCAATCCGACAATCAGTACCATTCGACAGCCGATGAAAGAAATGGCGCAGATTGCGGTGGATTTGCTCCGAAAATCCATCGCGGGAGAGATCGTACCGGAAAAAACGGTGATGCCGGTTCAATTCATCGAAAGAGAATCCACGATATGATGCTCCGTGATCGGAATGTCGAAAAAACGGATTTCGAAACAAAGCGGTAACGGATTATTCCGAAAATGCAACATGCCTTGACAGTTTCTGTCACGGCATGTTTTTTTGACGGATGCAAAGTGCAAAGGGAGAGCGGTAATTTTTGCAAAAGTCTTTCAAAATAACGGAAAATTGTATATAATGAACAAGGATTAGGAAGGCGAAAAGGAAGTATTATGCTGAAAAAATATTTAAATCGGGAAAGTATATCCTATTTGGTTTTCGGAGTGCTGACAACGGCGGTAGATTACTTTGTTTATCAGGTGTTGCGATTGCTCGATGTGCATTATCTGTTTGCGCAGGGAATGGCGTGGATTGCTGCGGTGTTGTTTGCATTTGTCACAAATAAGATCTTTGTGTTTCAAAGCCGGGAAATGCGGATGCGAACCTTGTTCCTTGAGTTTGTTTCCTTTGTGTCGGCACGCATCGCATCCCTTTTGTTTACACTTGGCGGGCTGTGGCTGTTTGTGGATAGATGGAAAGTCAATGAGTGGATCACCAAGCTGATACTTTCGGCATTTGTGATTGTGATGAATTACTTTTTCAGCAAACGGTTTGTTTTCAGACAAAAACAATAACAAGTATGCTTCAGAGAAATGAACGATATCAAATGATGGTGAAGGTGGAACGGGATGAAAAATAATGTAAAGCGTGTCAATGTCAGCCGTGAAAACAGTTCGGACGAAATGAAGAATGCCGGCTCAAAAGAGAAGGTTTTTTTGAAAACGGCGGACGGATTAATTCTTGCTTTTTTGCTGCCGCTGCTTGCGATGATTCTCATTTATATTCAAAGGGGAATTTTTCCGTTCGGTGACCGGAGTTTTCTGCGAACGGATATGTATCATCAATACGCTCCGTTTTTTTCAGAGTTTCAGCATAAGCTGCAGCATGGCGGCAGTCTGCTTTATACATGGAATGTCGGACTCGGGATTAATTTTTCCGCATTGTACGCGTATTATCTTGCGAGCCCTTTGAACTGGCTCGTGGCGCTTGCGCCGAAGGAATATGTGCTGGAATTCATGACCTATATGATTGTTTTGAAGATTGCGCTCTGCGGTCTGAGCTTTGCTTACTATCTGTCGAAACACGGCAGAAAAGAGAATGCCGGCATCGCATTGTTCGGAACATTTTATGCACTGTCCGGATATATGGCGGCATACAATTGGAACATCATGTGGCTGGATTGTATCATTTTGTTTCCGCTGATCTGTCTGGGGCTGGAGCGATTGATTTTTAAGAAGAAAGGCCTGCTCTATGCCGTGACTCTCGGCATTTCGATTTTAAGCAATTACTATATCTCCATCATGATCTGTATTTTCATGGTGATCTACTTCTTTGCGCTTTGCATCATGAAGAGAAAGATGTCATTCGGGGATTTTGTGTTCGCGGGTCTTCGTTTTGCGTTTTACTCCGTAATTGCGGGCGGGATTTCCGCCATTGTGCTGGTTCCCGAAGTCTATGCCCTGCAGTATACGGCTTCCGCCTCCGTGAAATTTCCCGAAGTGTTCAAAGAGTATTTTTCGATCATTTCCATGATGGCAAGGCATATGCCGGGCGTCGAGACAGAGATCGGTCTGGATCACTGGCCGAATATTTATTGCGGCGTGGCTGTGTACATTCTCATCGTACTCTATATTTTAAACAAGAAAATCGATGTAAAGGAAAAAGTCGTTTACTTTACCATGATTACGATCATGCTGGCCGGTTTTTCCGTGGATGTCATGAATTATGTCTGGCACGGTCTGCATTATCCGAATTCCCTGCCTGCCAGGCAGAGTTTTATCTATATTTTTCTGATTCTGTATATTTGCTATAAGGCGTTTTATCATTTTCGGTGGAACAGTCGGGGCGATCTCGGAGCGGCATCCGTTTTTGCGATTCTGTTTGTGCTTTTGGCGCAACATACCGTGAAGGAAGAGCATTTCCATTTTGCGGTGTATTACGCGTCTTTGATTCTTTTGGCATTGTACGGGTATCTGCTGTATCTTTATAAATCCAGAAAATGCAATCTCAATGTTCTGGTCATCCTTGCCGTTTTCGTGGTGTTTATGGAGGCGATGTTAAATACCGGGATCACCAGTGTCAGTACGGTAAGTCGAACCGACTACAAGAATGACAATGCTGCGGTGCAAAGACTGGTCGAAAATATACCGAAAACTCCGTTCTATCGTTTTGAAAAGGTGGATCGAAAGACGAAGAATGACGGGGCATGGATGAATTTCCGATCGGTGTCGCTGTTTTCCTCCACGGCGCGCAAATCATTGAGCGATTTTTTCCGTAAAGTCGGAATTGAGAGTTCCACCAATGCCTACTCGATTACGGGAAGCACGCCGCTTGTGGATATGCTTTTTGCAGTGAAATACGGAATCTATACCGGCGAAAGCAATATTCCGTATCTGAGTCTGGTGGCAAATATTGAAAACACCTATTTGTATGAGAATCCTTACACATTGCCGCTTGGCTACATGGTCGGGCCGGGACTGGAAGAGGCATGGGATCGGGGTATGGAGAATCCGGCGGATGTTCAAAATCGTCTTGCCTCCATCGTCGGTGCGCCGAATGTACTGGTGGCGGAAGAAGGGATATCGGAAGGGCAGGATTATTATAAGTTTACCACTTCGTCGGACGGGCAATACTATATTTTTGTGACCAATCCGAGTGTGGAAAATGTACGCGTAAAGAATGTCGCTACCGGAGTGGAGCGATCATTCGACCATGTGAACCGCCGATTTCTGCTGGATATCGGGTATTTGAAAGCGGGAGAGGAGATCTCGGTCAGCAACACCGACTCCAAGTCCATGGATATGGTGGCATATCGCTTTGACATGAGCGCCCTGTCGAAGGTCTATGAACAGTTGTCAATCAGCACATGGGATACCTACCTGGTCAGTGACGATTACATTGAGGGGACGGTGGAAGCCGGGAGCGATTATCAGGGGCAGGAGATTCTGATGACCTCGATTCCGTACGACAAAGGCTGGAAAGTCAAGGTGGACGGAGTGGAAGTTAAAGCCAGGGAAGGTCTGGGCGCTTTTATGGCGGTGGAACTTTCGCCCGGGGTGCATCGTGTCAGTATGGAGTATATGCCGGAGGGATTGCTTTACGGTGCGATCGGTACGGGCGCCTCGCTCGGCGTGATTGTGCTTTTGTTCCTCGCCGGATTGTTGATGAATGCCATGAAACGCCGAAAGAGGACCGATGACAAAATGAATAAAGCGAGAATCAAAGATTCGGGCAGGGATGAGGCGGTTGACGACGGCTCAAATAGAAAGGAAAAGGACGCAATAACCGGCGAAGATGCGCAGCAAGCGAGTGCGAAAGTCGAAGAAGAAGCGATGGAAGCGAGTGGCGATGTCGATGAAGCTGCAAAAGCGAGTGGCGATGTCGATGAAGCGGCAAAAACAAGTGTGAAAGTCTATGAAGAAGCGATAAAAAAGAACGCCGATTCCGATGAAAAGGAAGATGGGATTGCTTCTCCCAAGGAGGCGGATTTTCTTCCGGATCTGGAGGAGATTGAAGATTTGAATCAGGAATAAGATCTCCACTTCCGAAAGGGGCGGTT
>JBHAEV010000118.1:0-11446 GCA_041855735.1 Lachnospiraceae bacterium | reverse complement strand
GACGGAGTGGGAAGAGTGGCACTTGCCGATACGCTCGGCACACTCACCGGCACCATCCGCAATGTACAGGAGCGTGTAAATCTGGTGGCCAATCTGACATGGAACGGTTTGGAAAACTTTTCGAATGTCGAAATTGCGAACCTGCCGGTACCTCATGTGGATGTATGGGACATTACGAATCCGGCACAACCGAAGCTCGTGCGTCAGAATCAACCGATGACTTTGACGGAAGTAACGGGCAGCGGCAGGGCAAACTGGACGGCAAATATGAATGATTTGCCGAAATACACTGCCGACGGAAGCACCGCCATCATTTACAGTGTGGATCACAGAGAATCCTATCCGGGTTATACCACAACGGAAATCACGAATCCGACCGGTCAAAACGGTTTGATTGACATCCGAAATACCGACGGCAGCATCATTGCGGATCGCGATGTTACGACGGATCGACTTGCCAATGTGACAACATGGAGAGCGGACATTACCAATACACCGAAGCTTCGAAATGTAAAGGTTGTGAAATCCTGGGTAGGTCCTGTCGGCGGCAGCGCAAGCATTTATCTGAAAAAGAACAATGTACGCATTGCCCGGACTCCGAATGCTCCGGCTGTTGCATATGTATTGAATGCTGCGAATCGATGGACGGAGGAATTTGTAAACCTGCCGTACATGGGCATTGACGGTGTGACACCGAATGTATACGGTATTGAGGAAGTCCCGGTCACGAATTACCGGAGCACGGTCAATATGGTGGAGGAGGCGGTTCCAAATCAAGTCAGCAATTTGCGATTTGATCTGCAAAACACGTTCAAAACCATTGACATCACCGTTAAGAAAACCTGGACGGGTATTTCACCGGCCGATGCACCGCAGATTACCCTGCAGCTTTTGGATGTCACCGACCCAAATGCCATTGTTGAAGTGCAAAATCAAAGCATTACTTTGAACCATGCAAATCAATTCGAGGCATTGCTTCAAAATCTTCCGAAGTACAAGGATGACGGTGTGACACCGATCCGTTACAGCGTGAAAGAAGTACCTGCACTTGCCGGATACGATTTCACGGTCAATACCGCCTACAGCGAAACCGCGACTGCCGATGCTCCGTTCGGAACGGCTGTCATTACGGCAAACAATGACCGTATCAAGCAGGAGCTGAAGGTCACAAAGACATGGGAGGGCGTAAGTCCGGCAAATGCCCCTGCGGTAACGGTGGAGCTTTTCGATGTTTCGGATGACAATACCGCAAATTACAGCAATACCTCAAGTCATATTTCTCTCGGCACCAGGACGCTTGCTTACAATACCGATCCGGCACAAAGCTTTATTGCAAGCTTTACCGGTCTGGACAAGTATCGCGCAGACGGCGTCACCGAGGTGAAGTATCTCCTCAAGGAGAATACCAATCTTGCCGGCTATCAGGGAAATATGGGAACGATCGTCGATGTGGATGCGACACATAAAACCGTGGAAGTACGCAATGAGAGAAAGCGAAGAAGTCTGAAGGTGAATAAGCAATGGAATCTCGGCATCGAGAACTATCCGGGTGCCAATGCAAATACACCGGCGGTGACTTTTGACATCCTGGCGGACACCACCGACAATAATCTTGTCGATCCGACGCCTTACACCCAAACCGGTGTACAGACGACGGGGCTGGTACTGGATCACAGCAACAATTACGAGCTGACATTGAACGGTCTTTTGCAATACACGGACAATGGCCAGTTTGAAATCAAGTATTATGCGAAGGAGAATCCGTTGCCGGGTTATACGGAAATTACGGATCCGTCCGCAACCGTACCGGCAGACGGTGCGGGAAGAGTTGCACTGCTTCCGATTCAGGATGTTTTGGCAGGCACCCTGGTCAACACCAGAGAAACCATTGATTTGGAAACGACCTTGATCTGGAACGATTTAAATCGTTTCACCCCTGCCGACAGAGCGAATCTTCCGATTCCGACACTTCGCGTATGGGACAGAACCGATCCGGCAAATCCGAGACTGGTGCGCGAAAATATTCCGATGATTCTGAGTGAGGACATGAGTTCCTCTCGTGCAAGGTGGACGGCCAATATGGTCGGACTTCCGAAGTTCACCGCAGACGGCGGTACCGCCATCATCTATGATGTGGAACAGGTACCTGTTTACACCGGATTTACCACAACGCAGACCACGGATCCGTACAATGGCAATACACAAATCGACATTCGTGACTCAAGCGGAAATGTTTTGACTCATCGTCCGACCACGACGGCAAGCATCACGCCTGCCACGGTGTGGAGAGCGGAGATTACCAATACGCCGATCCTGCGTGACCTGAAGGTCGAAAAAACGTGGGAAGGGCTCATTCAAAATCAGGTCAGCGTTTATCTGCGAAGAAACAATCAGAGAATCAGTCCGGATTCCTCCACCGACGCGGTGACACCGATCGTAATCCGTGAGCACACGACGGGGCAGACGGGTACATGGAACTACACCTTTGAGAATCTTCCGTACACCCTGATTGACGGCTTGACCGTGGCAGATTATGCCGTGGAAGAAATCGCCATTCCGGGTTATACGCAAACCATGAACCTGACCGAGGATGCTCCGACCGGTTCGCAGCCGGGTACTCTGCATGCAGCGCTTCACAATCGCTTCCAATCCGTGGATGTGACCGTGAAGAAGAATTTCGCCGGCATTGATCTTGCCTTTGCGCCGGGTGTGACTTTACAGCTTGTGGACGCAACCGATGCAAACAATCCGATTGTGCTGAGTGGTTATGTGGCTTCCCTCAATAATGCAAACGGATTTGTGACCACATTCCATGATTTGCCGAAATTCAAGGATGACGGCATCACAAGAATCAAGTATTCCGCCATCGAATCACCGAGAGTCGGCGGCTACGAGTACAGTGTACAGACCATTTTTGACGACGCACCGAGTGCAAATTCCGCAGACGGCACGGTTCTCGTCAATGCGACCAATACTCTGGTCACCCGCAAATTGAAGATGAAAAAGGTCTGGGAGGGCGATGCGAATCTTGCAAGACCGAATGTCGAATACCTTTTGTATGCGGATTCCACCGATGACGGTATCGAAAATCCGCAGCAGATCACGCAAATCAACGGTATTCCGGTCGACATCCGACTGACCTCTGCCAATGGATATGCATTCGAGATGGATGCACCGAAATTTGCACCGAACGGAGTGTTTGAAACGAAATACTATATTTCGGAGGTTGCATTGCCGGGCTATATCCCGAATGTGACGGGCAATCTGGAGCTGACACCGACCGGAACGGCGGACGAGCTCGGAGGGGAAATCCGCAATCAAATCGAGCCGCTGAATGTTCGTGTGACGAATGAATGGCTGAACATGGATGTATACGGAAGCTATGACATCAATGACATTCCTAGTCTCCATATCACGCTGTATGACGCGACCGACCCTAACAATCCGATTCCGGTGAGTGCGGAAGTTGTGCTTACAAGAGACGGCGACGGCTTGTACAAGGCCGGCTTCCCGAATATGCCGAAGTACAAATCGGACGGTACAACTCCGATTGTATATACGACGAATCCGAGAGAGGTGGCGGACGGCTCGCTGATCGGCTATATCAGCACCAATTCCGGACCTCAGACAGAGGCGAATGGTGATATACTGATTGAGCTGACGCAGAGCCCTCGCATCCGAAAGATAACGGTTCGCAAAGAAATGAAGAGCGGTGGAAATCCGCCGGATGTAGAAAGTTACATTCAAATAACCCGGCAATCACAACGTCAAAACCTTTTTGATGACATCATTCCGATCAATACACCGCAGATGAGCCATACCTATGAGAGCACACCGTATTTTGAGATTGACGGAAAGACGGAAAGAAAATATTTTCTGCTTGGTTATGTGCCTAACGGATATCAAATGTCTGTGGATTTCGGACAAACACCGCAAAATCCGGCTGACAGCAGATTTACGGATCTGAACTATGTGCTGATTTTGAAGAAAGGCGGCACTTCCGGGGGAAGCGGAGGAGGAAGCAAAGTTGTGCAAACCGGAGGAGGCGGCAATCAAACCTCCAAAACTCCGATCGTTCCATCCGCAACAACGCCTTCGAACCCGCCTGATACATCCACAACGCCGAACTCCACGACATCCGGCGGCGGATTAACCGGTCAAAATCGTGTGAACAATTCGAACACCGTGTCAACCGGTTTTACAAACTCAATCTCCGCCCACGATCAGAGCAATCGTCTGACTGTGACGGATATGGGAGGACGCACGATTACAATCGACAGCAAGGATCGAAATAAATATTACATCGATAAGAATGGAAGAATCGTTCCGAAAACCGGCGATGATTCGGGTGTACTGCCTTATTTCGCCTCCCTGCTCGGTGGAGTCACCCTGCTTTTTGTACTCGTCTTTCGCCGAAAGAAGGAGAAAAAGGAGAGGGAAAACGGTCTATTGTAAATTAGTACATCCTAATGTATAATTTATGGTATAAATTCTTTCCGGCGACGTTCTGTCCGCCATACTCGTATGAGCGGACAGGACGGCATCGGATTGATGACAAAACAGACGCCATGCAAGCATGGCGGACGGGACGGTCAGGGCTGTTAGATCTATTATTCGTGAAATGAGGTTCAACATGAAATTAATTCTGATGAGACACGGACAAACCGCATCCAACAAATCCGGAATGTTGCAGGGACGTATTGACACACCACTGAATGAAGAGGGAGTGATGCAAGCCGATAAGGTAAGGGATGAGCTTTCTTCCATGTACGGTGACATTGATGTCGTTATTTCCAGTCCGCTGGAGCGGGCAAAACATACCGCATCGATTGTGGGAAAGCGGGACAATCTGCTCATTGACAAACGCATTATCGAAATCAGTTTCGGTCCTTATGAAGGTGTGAGAGGATACGAAGCGAAAGGAATGTATCATTTTTTTAAATATCCGCATACCCATGGAGATGTGGAAGGGGTGGAATCCTATAACAGTATGATTTCCAGAACCGTGGACTTTTTGGAAGATTTGTCTTCCGATTCCGATTTACACGGAAAGACGATTTTGGTTTTGACGCATGGCGCCATTCTCCATGCCATGCTGTATTATGTCGATCATCTCGAACTCTGTGATTTTTGGAAACAGGATATCGGAAACTGCGGATATTTTGTAGCGGAATTGGACGGAGGTAAGCTGAAACGCACATTTGCTGATTTTAAAGAGGAGAATCGGATTCATATTTTTAAGAGAGAGGAATCTTTAAACAAATAGCATACCTCACACTTTGGGAGGGCAAATGACAATATTGGAAATCCTTAATAATATTCTGGTCAAAAACAATGGTGTAATTTTGACACGGGATGTTATTGAAGCTGGTATCTCTAAGCCTACATTCTATGTGTATGCCGAGAAAATGGGATTGGAAAAGATTTCACACGGTGTTTTCGCAAAGGTAAATCAGGAAGCGGATCGACTGTACTTTTTTTCTCTGCGTTCCTCTTTAGCTATTTTTTCGCATGAAACGGCATTGGGATTGCATGGTTTTCAGGCAAATGACCAACCGCTTTGCATCACGCTTCCGACCGGATACAATCCAAGCAATTACACCAAAATGGGTGTAAAGGTATATACGGTGAAGAAAGACCTGTATGATTTGGGTAAAATCGACTATGTTACCGATTTCGGGCATATCGTTCCGATTTTTGATCTGGAGAGAACGATCTGTGATTTGATCCGTTCCAGAAACAAGTTGGGAGACGGGATTATGCAGGAGTATTTCAAACAATATGTGAAGAGAAATGATAAGGATTTAAAGAAACTGACGCATTATGCGTTTCGATTCCGAATTGAGAAGCTTTTGAAAAACTATTTGGATGTACTCTTATAAACCGAAAAACTCTCCGTTATCCGGTATCCGGAAAACGGAGAGTTTTTTGACATTTTCGCTTTTTATTCCTCTTTGCGCAGTCTGACCGCATTTCGATGGGCTCTTTTTTTATCGTCCTCTATGGCGGCATAGTGTTTTCGGGTGGTATTGACATCACGATGTCCCAGTACATCCGCAACCAGATAAATATCTCCGGTTTCACGATACAGATTGGTACCGAATGTGCTTCGGAGTTTGTGCGGCGTAATCGGCTTGAGAGGCGTCACAATATTCGCATATTTTTTTACCAGATTCTCAATGCTGCGAACATTCAGCCTGGAGTTTTGCAGGGACAGAAACAATGCCTCTTCATGCCCGCTTTTCGCCATGATCGACTGTCGAAACGCGATATACTGCTCCAGCATTTCCAGTACCTCATCCCCGAAATAGACAACGCCTTCTTTTCCGCCTTTGCGATGTATCCGGATACACGCATTTTTATAATCCACATCATCGATGTTTAAGCCCGCACATTCCGAAACACGAATTCCGGTTCCGAGCATCAATGTCAGCAGGGTAACATCCCGAAGTTTCGTCTTTTCATGATATGCCTTTTGTTTGGAACTCAGGTTTTCCCCTTTTTCCGCTTCCTCCAAAAGCAGAACCACCTCATCCAAATCCAGACGAATGATATTTTTATCGTGAAGTTTTGGAACCAACACACGCTCCGTCGGATTGTTGTTGACCATGGATGTGCGATAGAGGTATTTGTAGAAACTCTTCAAACAGGAGAGTTTTCGCTTTATGCCGCGTTCCTTGTTCATCACTTCCTTATCGGCATTGCGGTACTTCAAATACTCCATGTATTCTTCGATGTCAGCCGGCAGCAGTTCATCCATAACCGAAATCGGAAATTCCCGGATGTTCTTGTATTTTCGGTTCCATTCACAATTGTTTTGAAGTAAAAAGGTGAAAAAAACCTTTAAGTCGTAAGCATACGCAATTCTGGTTCCGGATTGGGTTCGCGGTTCAATGCCGCGAAAGAAATCCTTGCAGAATACCGGCAATTCTTTGCAAAGTTCGCGAAGCTTTAATACATTTTCGCGATCCACTTGTTCACTGTATGATAACATGATGTTCTCCCGTGCCTTACAATCTGTTTTTCTCGGAAAGCATTTTTTCGAATTCTCTCAAAAGCTTATATTCATAATATCCGATAATTTCTCATCCGTCAATTTTCAATATGAATGTGCACAAAGCGTGCAATTCGGATGATTTTCTTTGTTAATTAACTTGCAAAAAACGGCATTTTATAAGATAATAATAAGGTAATCCGGTCCGGTTGGTATGAGAATTGTATGAACCGGCGAAACCAAATTTCTTTTAGGAGGTTATTCTGAAATGATTAATTTAGATTTACAAATCGAAAAGGTAGTCGGCAGAGAAATCATGGATTCCAGAGGCAATCCGACCGTGGAAGCGGAAGTTACTTTGTCCGACGGTACCGTTGCCAGAGGTACTGCACCAAGCGGAGCATCCACCGGTGAGTTTGAAGCCCTTGAGCTTCGAGATGGCGACAAGAACCGCTACCTTGGAAAGGGTGTTCAAAAAGCAGTTGAGAACATCAACACAATCATCGATGACATTTTAGTTGGAATGGACCCTACCGATACATATGCAGTAGACAAGGCAATGATTGATGCGGACGGCACAAAGGACAAGTCCAAGCTCGGCGCAAATGCAATCCTTGCGACATCCATTGCTACCGCCAGAGCGGCGGCCGAGGCGATGGGAATTCCTCTTTACCGTTTCCTTGGCGGCGTTCAGGGAAATAAACTTCCGGTACCGATGATGAACATTCTCAACGGCGGTGCTCACGCAACCAATACCGTAGACGTTCAGGAGTTTATGATTATGCCTGTCGGCGCTCCTTCTTTCAAAGAGGCGCTCAGATGGTGTGCGGAAGTATTCCATGCGCTTGCAAAGATTTTGAAATCCAGAGGACTTGCAACCAGCGTAGGAGATGAGGGCGGCTTTGCTCCGAACTTAAGCTCCGATGACGAAACCATCGAAACCATTCTTGAGGCGGTAAAGGCTGCCGGCTATGAGCCGGGTAAGGATTTTATGATCGCTATGGACGCTGCGGCATCCGAGTGGAAGGATAAGGCGAAGGGAAAAGGCTTCTACAAGCTTCCGAAAGCGGGAACCGAGTACACTTCCGAGGAGCTGATCGCTCACTGGAAGAATCTTTGTGAGAAGTATCCGATCATTTCCATCGAGGACGGTCTGGATGAAGAGGACTGGGAAGGCTGGGCGAAGTTTACAGCCGAGCTCGGCGGCAAGGTTCAGTTGGTAGGTGATGATCTTTTCGTTACCAATACCGAAAGACTTGCAAGAGGCATCAAGGGCAATATCGGCAACTCCATTTTGATTAAGCTCAACCAGATCGGATCCGTTTCCGAAACTCTGGAAGCCATCAAGATGGCTCATAAAGCCGGTTATACCGCAATTTCCTCTCATCGTTCCGGTGAAACGGCGGATATCACCATTGCCGACCTTGCAGTAGCTTTGAATACATGCCAGATTAAGACCGGTGCTCCTTCCCGTTCCGAGCGTGTGGCGAAGTACAACCAATTGCTCAGAATCGAAGAGATGCTCGGAGACAGTGCAGTATATCCTGGTATGGACGCATTTAACGTGAAGAGATAATCCGCAATCATCAGACAAAGCCCATGTCGATTCCGGTCGACATGGGCTTTGCATTATCTTATTTCATCTTTTTTCAGCGATGTTTTTCCTCACAATACTTACAGCGATAGGTTTCCTTCTCCACATCCGAAAGAAAGAACACATGAGGCAACTCCTGCTCAATGGATGTGATGCATCGCGGATTCTTACAATGAATCACATTCGTGATCTTCTTCGGCAGTGTCAGATTTTTCTTCTCCACCACTTTATTCTCCTTGATAATATTAATCGTGATATTGTGATCGATGTAGCCCAGCACATCCAAATCCAGAATTCCCATCACATCGCCGTTGATCTTGATAATATCTTTTTTGCCCATCTTGTTGCTCTTGGCATTCTTGATGATCGCAACCTCGCAATCCAAATCCGCAAGTCCCAGGTGCTCGTAGATTTTCAAGCTTTTACCCGCTTTGATATGATCCAAAACAATGCCTTCCTGCAATCCGCTGATATTTAACATGGTTTTTCCACCTCCAAAAGTGTCATAATTAATGCCATTCTCACATATACACCGAATTCCGCCTGTTTAAAGTACGCGGCTCTCGGATCTTTGTCCACCTCCACACTGATTTCATTCACTCGCGGAAGCGGATGAAGAACAAACATATCTTTTTTGGCAAGTTTCATTTTTTCCTTGTCGAGAATATAGGAGTCTTTCAGACGGATATAATCCTCTTCATTGAAAAAACGTTCTCTCTGTACTCTGGTCATATACAAAATATCCAGCTCATACATATGCGGTTCCAGACGATCAACCTGCTTGTATTCTATTTTGTGCTTTTTCAGTTCCTCTTTGATATAGCTCGGAACCTTTAATTCAGGTGGGGAAATCAGAATAAAACGAATGTTTTCATAGCGAATAAGTGCTTCGATCAGAGAATGAACCGTGCGTCCGAATTTAAGATCTCCGCAAAGTCCGACGGTAAGATTATTTAAATCGCCTTTGAGCTGTTTGATGGTGAGTAAATCGGTAAGAGTCTGAGTCGGATGTTGATGTCCGCCGTCTCCGGCATTGATAACGGGAATGGAAGAGTACATGCCGGCAACGAGAGGAGCGCCTTCTTTCGGATGTCGCATGGCGGCAATGTCTGCATAAGAGGATATCACACGAATGGTATCGGCAACGCTTTCGCCCTTCGATGCGGAGGAAGAATCGGAAGAATGAAAACCAAGAACGGATCCGCCGAGATTTAACATGGCGGCTTCAAAAGAAAGTCTGGTACGTGTACTCGGTTCATAGAACAATGCGGCAAGCTTTTTCCCATCGCAAACCTTGGAAAATCGTTTTTTGTCTTTAATGATTTCGTCTGCCAGAGCCAGTAAATCATCAATTTCTTTGACACTTAGATCCAATGGGTTTAACAAATGTTTCATACAAGTCTCCTTTTTGTTTTTATCAGAGGTATTATACATAAGGGATACCGCTTTGACAAGCTAAAAAAAATTTTGAATCCCGTCCGTACAACAAAAAACCCGTAAAAGCGAACATTGAAAAGTTCCCGCTTTCCATGTATAATGACAGTTACAAACACAATCACATACACAATCGGAGGAAATGTCATGAAGTTTATGGAAGATCGTATTAGAAGAGATGGTCAGGTTCGTGCCGGAAATATCCTAAAAGTGGATAATTTTCTGAATCATCAGCTGGATGTCGATTTACTGAATGAAGTGGGAAAAGCATTTTACGAGAGATTCAAAGACCGCGGAATTACCAGAATCCTTACCGTTGAGGCATCCGGAATCGCCATCGCATGCCTCACCGCCATGTATTTTAAGGTTCCTGTTGTATTCGCCAAAAAGTCCAAAAGCCGCAATCTCGACGGTGACCTCTACAAATCCGTAGTGCATTCCTTTACCTATGACATTGACAATACGATCACTTTATCTAAAAAATATTTAGACAGTTCCGACAAGGTGCTTCTGATCGATGATTTCCTTGCAAACGGAAAAGCCATGAGAGGACTTACCGATATTTGCCGGCAGGCAGGTGCCCAAATCGAAGGCATCGGCATTGCGATTGAAAAAGGCTTTCAATGCGGAGGCAAAGAACTTCGGGATATGGGATACGAGGTTTTCAGCCTGGCAATCGTGGAATCCATGGAGCCGGACAAAGAAATCATATTTCGCGAGCATGAGTGAGAGATTGATATTTCAGGAAAAAAACAAAACGCAATATTGATATTTACACAAATGGAAACCGTATGCGCGGTTTCCATTTGTGCTTGAGTAACGGCAGCAGCAGAAAAGATAAGGTTAGAGAGGGATTTGTTTGTATTTCTCCCTTAACTATTCGTTAAACATGAATTTCGCGAATAGTTTGAAGTAGTACCACCGCTACTGCCCCGATTATCATAGAAATGACTTACTTTTATTTTGAGTTATTGTTTTTACTCCTTTGAAGGAATTCTGTAAATGAATTTGCTCCTATTTTTCTTTTCTTCTTTAACATACTTGCCCAAATGGTATTACCCTCTTGTTCTGTGATAAGTCCTTTTTGAAAAGCTTCAACTAATATGTTTCCAGTTGTAACATATTTTAATGAATACTTGTTTATGTAATAGATAACATCTCTAAGGTTATTACTTCCTAAGACTCCGTTATATTTTTTTGCAAGAGATATGGATGCTGCTTCTCCGCTGCCAATCACTTTATTCCATCCGGAATCAGTTGTCAGTTCTCTATATAAGACATATTCTTCTGAGCTGATATCCATACTCATAACAATAGCTGAACCATTAGAATACCAACTTCCACATTTTCAATTTGTTCACTTTTAAGATAACCCTCATTTAATAGTCTATATATCATAGCTTTATGACTTACACCATAATACT